>NC_014958.1:2482500-2828750 GCF_000186385.1 Deinococcus maricopensis DSM 21211 | reverse complement strand
GCGGGCGGGTGCACCGCCGAACCGCCCGCCCGCGACCCTCAGAAGCTGCCGCTCCCGCCGATCCGCACCGCCTGGTAGTACGCGTACGCCGCGCTGTAGCACGCTGGGCGCGCGTACCAGGACTTCGCGGCGCAGATGCCCTCCATGTTCGTGTGGAACGCCTCGTCGGTCGCCTTGCGGTTGGCGTCGGTCCGCTCGTACACCTTGAGGTTCCGGTACCCGAAATCGTGCACGTTGCACGCCGGGCGGAAGTCCTCGCGGTACCCGAGGCCCAGGCCGTCCGGCGCGCTGCACCCGTCGCGGCTCCAGTCCAGGCCGGGAATGGAGGCGTTCGTCGATGCCTGGTTCGCGTACTCGCGGTTGTAGTTCGCGACGCTGCCCCACGCGACGCTCTTGATGAACGCGAGGCGCGTGCTGGCGAGGTCCTGCGGGTGCAGCAGATCCGGGCGAGCCACGGACGGCGCGGCATTCACTCCCGGCGCACCGGTGTACGCCCGCTCCACGGACGCCACGAACGCCGGGTCCTGCCCGTACGCGCGGATGATCGCCTGCGAGTCGGCGTCCTGCAGTTCGGGACGGTCAGCGAGCCACTGCGCGCGCTCGCCCAGCGTCGCCGCGGTGGGCGGCTGCGCCGCAGCGGGCGCGCTGGTCATGGGCTGGCCGCAGGCGGCCAGCAGCGAAACGGTGAGCAGACCCAACACTGGGATTCCACGCATAATTCCCCCCTAGGAATGGACGTCGTTTTGAACTGTCGGTGCAGTTCACCTTATAAATTCAGCAGTGAAACGTCAATGGCGCATCAGGTTAGACCACGTGGCCGCCCCGCAGCCCCACCCCCGGAAGTTCAGCAGTGCCCGCCACTGAAGTGCCCGGCGCCTGCGTTACACTGAACGCAAGCATGAGGTCCCCAGCGAGCGTCGCCGTCGTGATCCCCGCCTACAACGAGGAGCAGACCGTCCCCTCGGTCATCCACGCCGCCCGCACCCTCACGGACGAGGTCGTCGTCGTCAGCGACGGCAGCACCGACGGCACCGCCCGCGCCGCCCTGAGCGCCGGCGCCCGCGTCGTCGACCTGCCCGAGAACGCCGGCAAAGGCCCCGCCCTGTACGCCGGACTGCACGCCACCGACGCGCAGTACGTCATCCTGCTCGACGCGGACCTCGTGGGCCTCACGCGCGCGCACCTCGACACGCTGCTGGAACCCGTCGTGCGCGGCGACCTCGACATGGCCGTCGGCGTCTTCGAAGGCGGCGGGTTCGCCACCGACTTCGGGAACCGCATGACCCCGCACCTCAGCGGGCAGCGCGCGTGCCGCCGCGACTGGCTGCTGCAGGTTCCGGGCCTCGCCTCGGAACGCTGGCCGGAGCCCGCCATCACGCACGCCCTCAAGCAGAGCGGCGTCCGCTGGGACTACGTGGAGCTCTCGAACCTGCGGCAGGTCATGAAAGAGGAAAAGCGCGGCTTCTGGCGCGGCGTAAAGTACCGCACCAAGATGTACCTCGACATTCTCGGGTACCGCCGCCGCCGCAAACGCGGCAAGGCCGTCCCCGACCAGCCCTGAACGCCCGCGCACCTCAGCGGGTCAGGTCGATGCTGCTGCCGTCCGCCGTCGCGTACCGCACCGTGCCCAGGCCCGGCACGAAATACTGGTACTGCGTCGTCGTGCCCGCCCCGGTCGTCAGGTCCGTGCGGATCACGAGCGTGTTGTACCGCCCGCCCGCCGTGCTGAGCGCCTGCTGCCCCATCACGCGCCCGGCCAGACGCACGCGCCCGCTCGCGCTCTCCCAGCGCGTCCCCGGCGTGAGCGGCCCAGACGGGTACACCAGCAGCGGCGGGTTGTACCACGCGTTCACGTTGCCGCCCGCCAGGATGCCGCGCAGGTACACGCCGTCCGCGCGCACCTCCAGCAGGTCCTCCGTGACGGTCTTGCCGCCCACCTGATGCGCCACCGGCGTGACCGGCAGGCCCCGCACGGTGCGGGCCGCGCCCACCACCTGCACCTCCCCGTTGCTGTACGCCCAGCGCTTCCCGGCGGTGTACGGGTAGTAGCTCGTGGTGGACGCCGCGCCCGCCACGCCCAGCGCCGCGAGCGACGCCAGCAGCGCTGCGCGCGTCACTCCTGATCCTTGCCGAGTTCCGTCGCGCGGCGCGTCGCCGCGACAACCGCGTCGATCAGGCCGCCGCGCACGCCCGCGCGCTCCAGCGCCTCCACGCCCGCGATGGTCGTCCCGCCCGGGCTGGCCACCTCGTCTTTCAGCATGCCCGGGTGCGCGCGCTCCAGCAGCAGCTCCCCGCTGCTCGCCAGCAGCTTCGCCGCGAGCTCCTGCGCGAGCGGACGCGGCAGGCCCATGCGCACCCCACCGTCCGCGAGCGCCTCCGCGACAATCGCCGCGTATGCCGGACCCGACGCGCTCATGCCCGTGAACGCGTTGAACAGGTGCTCCGGCAGCTCGTACGTGTCCCCGACGGCGCTGAACAGCATCCGCGCGAACTCCAGGTCGCCCGCGTCCGACGCTTCCTTCGGCCCCGTGATGGCCGTCTGCGCGCGCCCGATGGTCGCCGCGAGGTTCGGCATGACGCGCACGACGCGTTTCGTGCCGAGGCGCCGCGTGAGCGTCGTCACGCTCACGCCCGCCATGGTGCTGATGTAACCCGTGTTCGGCTGCGCCAGCCACTCGATCAACTGCGGGAACACCCGCGGCTGCACGCTCACGACCACGCGCGCCGCGCGCGACACCTCCGACTCCGACAGCGTGCGCGCGCCGAACTGCGCCGCGATCTCCGCCGCGCGCACGGTGTTCGCGTCCAGCAGGCCGATCTCCTCGGGCGCCAGCACGCCCCGCCGCACCAGCCCCTCCAGCAGCGCCAGGCCGAGCTTGCCCACCCCGACAATCGCCAGCTTCACGCGAGCCCTCCGCGCAGCGAGAACTTCAGGGTGCAGGCGAGCCACATTAACTTCATGCGCCTCAGTATAGGTCCGGTTCGGCCACCGCCACGGCCGACTTCGCGCGCCTGTCCAGCCCTGGCGCGAACCGCGCGAACGCCGCCACCACCTGCGGGTCCAGCGTTCCACCTGCCATGCGCGCCAGCTCCGCCATGGCCTCCTCATGCGACCACGGCTGCTTGTACGGCCGCTCGCTCGTGAGCGCGTCATACACGTCCACCACCGCGAAAATGCGCGCCAGCAGCGGAATCGCCTCGCCGGCCAGGCCGTTCGGGTACCCGCGGCCGTCCCAGCGTTCATGGTGATGCCGGACGATCTCCAGCACCTCGCTCGGCACGGACGCCTGCTCCCGCAGGATCCGCTCCCCGATCAGGACGTGCTGGTTCATGAGTGTACGCTCCGCTTCCGTCAGGTGCCCGGGCTTCAGCAGCACCGCGTCGGGAATGCCGATCTTCCCGATGTCGTGCAGGTACGCACCCCACCGCAGGTGCTGCAGCTGCGCGTCCGGCAGGTTCAGCGTGATCCCCAGCCGCACCGCCAGCTTCGTGACGCGCTCCGTGTGCCCCTGCGTCTCGTTGTTGCGCATCTCCAGCATCTTCCCGAGCGTCCGCAGCGCCCCCTCGCGCCGCTCCTCCAGCTCGCGGATGTGTGCGCTGCGTTCCATGGCCCGCTCCAGCCGCCGCGCCACCGCCTCCAGCAGCGCCCGCACGTCCGCAGACACCGTACACGCCCCGGTGTCTGACAGGGCCAGCACGCCGCGCGCCTCCCCGTGCAGGAACACCGGGGTGGCCATCAGGGCGCCCTGCGCGCCGTCCACCTGCACCGTCCGCGCGGCCCGCACCGCGCGCCACATGACCTCCGCGTCCAGCGGCGCGGCCACGCCCGCCAGCGCCCGCGTCACGACCTGCTTCTCGCGGACCTCGCAGTATTCGCCGCCCGCCAGGCCGCTGTACTCAATCAGGACCTCCAGGCCGCGCTGCGCGATGGCCGCCGGGTCCTGCAGCGCTTCGAGGCCGCTCGTCAGGTCCGACAGCAGCGCCACGCGCCGCGACTCCGCCTGCAGCGCCTCACGCTGCACCGCCCGTTCCGTCGCGTGCTCCACCCGACGCGCCGCCGCCTCGATCAGGTTCCAGGTGTCCGCGTCCACCCACACGCCCTCACGGAACGCCAGGAACCACCACAGGCCCACCACGCGCCCCCGCAGCCCCAGCGGCACCACCAGCACCGTACGCAGCGCCTGCAGGCCCGCGCGCCGCAACCGCCGGTCCGCGCGCACATCCAGGTAGCTGGGGCGCCCGCGGTGCAGCAGCACCCGCAGGGCCGCGCGACCTTCGGGCGTGCGCAGGTACGCCTCGGCGCGCTCCAGGTGCCCTTCCGGCAGGTCCCCGAGCGCCGGAGGGCCGTCCGCGCGCACGTCCTCGCCGTGCACGCGCGTGTACGCCACTGCGTCGAACCCGCTCAGCGGCAGCAGCCGCGCCATCGCCTCCGCGTTGATGCGCGCCGGGTCGTGCAGCACCTCCAGCCGCAACGACAACTCCGCCAGCTGCCGTGCGCGCTGCGCCTCCTGCCGCGCGGCCTCCAGCGCCAGCTGCCGCCCCAGCGCCACACTCACCGCGCGGCCCAGCGCCTCCAGCACGCTCCGCGCGCCGCCCGCGAGCAGCACGCGGCCCTCACGGTGCTCCGCGTACACGCTCAGCACGCCCAGCGCCTGACCGTCCGGGCTGATCAGCGGCACGCCCAGGTACGCGCACGGGCTGCGCGGCGTATTCAGGAACACGCTGCCCGCCACGCGGCTCGCGTCCGGGACGTACACGGCGTCGCGCGTCGCCAGCACCCGCCATGCCAGGCCCTGCCCGCGCGGCAGCCAGCGCCCCACCAGCTCCGGATGCTGCGCGCTCGCCTTCACCTCCAGCGCGTCCTCCGCCGGGTGGTACACCGACAGCACCGCGCTGTCCGCGCGGACCCGCGCGCGCGCCAGCGCCACGCACCGCTCGAACAGCTCCCCGTCGCTCGACAGCACGTGCATCAGGTCCTCGACGGTGAGCGTCGCTTCCGGCCCCTCGGGCGCGCCCTCACGCTCCGCGCCCTGCAGGTGTGCGCGCTGGAACGCCTGCACGCGCCGCGTTGCCTCGGCGCGCGCGGACTCTGGGAAGGCGTCCGTACGGGCTGACCATAGCAGCACGAACCCCGCGGCGTTCGCCTGCAGGTGCAGCGGCAGCAGCAGCAGCGCGTGCGCGTCGTCCGCGGAGCCGGACCAGTCCACCGCCCACGCGCCCCGACCGTCCGCGTGCGCGTCCGGAACGTACACCTGCTCGCGCGCGAGCGCGCGGCGCCGCAACGCCGGGTCCAGCAGCGCCCGCCGCACCACCCGCTCCCCGTCCGGCAAGCGCCCCGGCGGGAGCGTCACCGCCCACGCGCCGTCCGCGCCGCGCTCCGCGAAGCCCGCGCCGCCCGCACCCGTCGCCGCCAGCAGGTCCAGCAGCAGCCGCACGAGCGCGGGCGGCGACACCGGACCTGGAGGAGCGCTCGAACCTTGCATCGTGTCCCCCCATCCTACGGCGTGGACGCGCCGCAGACACAGATTGCTAGACTCCGTTCATGCTCGTGTACCGCCTGCCTGGCACCCTCACCTCCCGCGAAGCGGACCTCGACACCCTGTGGGCCGCTGGCGCCACCGGCCTGGAAGAACGCGACGGTTTCGTCCGCGCGTACTTCGACGACCGCGCGGACCTGCCCCTCGACGGAGCGTGGACCGAGGAGGCCGACCGCGACTGGCAGGCCGAATGGAAAAAGGACCTGCGGCCCGTACAGGTCGGCCGCGTCACGGTCGTGCCGTCCTGGCTCGCGGATGAGGCGCAGGACGCCCCCATCCGCCTGATCGTTGACCCCGGCATGGCGTTCGGCACCGGCCACCACGCCACCACCCGCCTCGCCATCGGCGCGCTCCAGACCCTCGACCTGACCGGCCAGCGGGTGCTCGACGTGGGCGCCGGCACCGGCCTGCTCGCCCTCGTTGCCGCGGCGCTCGGCGCGCGCGCCGAAGGGGTGGACCTCGACCCGATCACCGTGCCCATCGCCCGCGAGAACGCCGACGTTAACGGCCTGAACGTCCCCTTCACCGAAGGGACCCTCACGGACGTCCTCGACAGCGGCCCCTGGGACGTCCTCGTGTGCAACCTGTACGCCGAACTGCACGACGCCCTGATGGAGGAGTACGCCCAGGCGCTCGTGCCCGGCGGCCCCCTGATCCTCACCGGCATCCTGACCGACAAACGCGCCCTCGTGCTCGCCGCACTGGACCGCGAAGGCTTCACGGACGTGCAGGTCCGCGAGGACGGCGAATGGAACCTCATCACCGCTCGCAACGCCGGGTAACGCGAGGCAACCCATGCACCGCGTGAAAGTCGACGCCCTCACCCCCGAAATGAGCGTTCCCGCGCGTGAATGGCGGCACCTGCGCGTCCTGCGCCTGCGCGCCGGCGACACCATCCGCGTGTTCGACGGGCGCGGCGCCGAAGCCGAAGCGACCGTCAGCGCCCTCCACGAAGGCGGCGCCACCCTGACGCTCGGCGCGAGCGTGGAGGGCGCCGCCGAGACGCCCCAGCCGGTCACGCTCGCCATCGCGCTGCTGAAAGGCGACAAGCTCGCGGACGTCACCCGCGCCGCCACCGAACTCGGCGTCGCCCGCATCCAGCTGCTCACCAGCCGCTACGCGGACGTGCCCGACATCGGCCCCGCGAAACTCGAACGGCTGCGCCGCATTGCCCTCGAAGCCAGCAAACAATCACGCCGCGCCGTCACACCCGACGTGCTCGCGCCCATCCCCGTCACGCAATTACGCGCCGACGGCCCCGCCTTCATCGCGCACCCCGGCACGCACGCGCGCCTCACCGACCACCTCACCTGGGACGCCCCGGTCACCGTCGTCAGCGGCCCCGAAGGCGGCTGGACCGACGCAGAGGTCACGCACCTGGAACGCGCCGGCTTCACGCCCGTGACGCTCGGCCCGCGCATCCTCCGCGCCGAAACCGCCCCGCTCGCGCTGCTCGGCGCCATCGTCGCCACCGGCGTCTAACCCCGAGGCGGAGCGGGGCGGCCCCGGTGCGCCACTCACGCGAACGCGCGAGAATACACGCACCATGACCCGCACCGCCCTGCTCCTGCTGCTCGCCGTCACGCTCGGCGGGTGCCGCTACACGTTCGTGCCGCTGATCCCCCCCGAGGTGCGCGCCACCATGCCGGTGCGCCTCACCGAAGGGACCCTCACCCGCACCGGCGACACCCTCACGGCGCGCGCCCGCCTCGACCCGCGCACCCTCCCGGCCGGCACGAGCGGCGGCTACCTCAGCGTCGTGTGGGCCCTTGGCGACCGCGAACTCGCCCGCGACAGCGTCTACCTCGACGCCGCGCAGACCCTCGCGGAATTCCGCCTCGCGGCCCCCGACAAGGGCAACTACCGCGCCACCCTGCTGTGGGACGGCGCGGCCCTGCGGCAACTCGACCTGCGCGAAGGCGGAGAGTTCTGAATGCAGCCTGGCGACTACCCCGCCCGCACCACCCTGCTCGTCGAGTGGCGCGCCGGCGACCACGACCGCTACGTGTGGCGTGACGGTCACGTCCAGCCGTACCGTACGGAACCCCTGCCGGCCCCCGTGAACTACGGCTGCCTGCCCGGCACCCTCAACCCCGCCGACGACGCCGAAGTGGACGCGGTGCTGCTCGGCCCACCCACGCCGGTAGGGGCAACCCTCACCCTCGCGCCCACCGGCCTGCTGCACCTCGCCGACGGTGACCACAAGGTCGTGTACGGCGACACCACCCACGCCGCCCCGCTGCTCGCGTGGTTCCCGCCCGAGCGCGGCGCGCGCCTGCTCGGCCCGGACGACGCGCTCGCGTGGCTGCACGACAAACGCGCCCCCTGACGGGCGTCCGCAGAAGGGCGCCGGGGGCTGACCCCGGCGCCCTTCTGGTGCCTCAGATGCTGGTGGGCAGTTCCTGTAGCGCGTGCACGGCCAGGGGCGGCGTGCCCTGACGGAACGCCGCGATGACGCCCGTGACCGTCCCGCCCGACCGCTCCACGAGACGCGCGAGCGCCTGCGCCGTTCCACCCGACGCGACCACGTCTAGCACGATCGCCACGCGCCGCCCCTTGAGGCGCGCCGCGTGCGGCCCGTCCAGCCACAGCGTCTCCGCGACGCCGAGCGTCATGCTCGGCACGTCCTGAATGAGCGGGTCCTGCATGTACGTGCGGCGCTTCTTGCGCGCCACCACGTACGGCAGCCCACTGCGGTCCGACAATTCGTGCGTGAGCGGCAGCGCGTTCGTCACGACCGTCAGCAGGGCGTCGGTGCCCTCCGGAATCAGCGGCAGCATCGCCTGCGCCGCCGCGTTCGTGAACGTCGCGTCTCCCAGAAACTCCACCAGCGGCACGCGGCCGACCGCGCCGACCCGCACCGTCGGCAGGTCCCGCGTCACGTCTCCGAGCGTCACCGTCAGCGTTTTCGCTTGCGTCATGACGCACACTGTACCAAGTCCGCGTCCGCCGCCCGTCAAGACCACCCGCCGACCCGCGCGCAACCTTCCCGCCAGCACCAACGCGCCGGGCCGGCGCCCCGAGGACGCCGGCCCGCGCAGCGCACCTTACTTGAACAGCGGCAGGTGCCCGAGCGCAATCACGTCGTCGCGCTCCTGACCTTCCGTGAACACCGCCACGACCGCCGCGAGCTCCCCGCCGACGCCGGCGATGATCTCATTCAGGCTGCGCAGCGTCCCGCCGCTCGACACGACGTCGTCCACGATGGCGACCTTCTTGCCGCGGATCTTCTGCACGTCGAGGCCGTCGAGAACCAGCAGCTGCGGCTTCCCGGTCGTGATGCTCACGACCTCGCGCGCGACGGGTTCCACCATGTACGGCTTCTGCGTCTTGCGGACGACGATGTACGGCTTGCCGGTCTCGCGGCTGATGACGTGCGCGAGGCTGAGCGCCTTCACTTCGGGCGTGACCAGCACGTCCACGTCCGCGGGAAGCTTGCGGGCGAGCGCCACGCCCGCCGACTCGGTCACTTCAGTGTCCCCGAGCATGTTGAACAGGGCGACGCTCACGCCCGGCGACACTTCCACAATGGGCAGGTCGCGGCGCACGCCGCCCACATCCACCTGATACGTTCTCACCAGCCGAGTGTAGCAGCGGCGCGCGCCCCCGGCATGTGGACGAACGGCCCACCACAGCGCGGGGCGGCGGGACCTGCCCGCCGCCCCGCGCTGTGGCGCCTCAGTCGACCACCTGGAACCCGAGGCGCTCCGCTTCCTCCACGAAAAAGTTGATGTTCTCCGTTTTGGTCTGCGCGCCCAGGCTCTTGCGGTCATACTCGCCGGTCGCGGCGATGATCAGCGTCTCCGCGAGGCACGCCGGCACCTGCCCCTCGCCGAACTGCAGGTCCACGCGCGTCTGCATGTTGCCCGGCGGGCGCACCACGCCGCCCGGGATGACGCGCACGCCCGGCACCTGCGTCACGCCCTCGTCCACGTCGGCCGGGCGGCCCTCGTCGAACAGCCACGCGCCCGGCTTCACGTGCTGCGCGAAGATCACCGGGTTCGGGTCGCTGGTCGCCGTGAACACGAGGTCCGCGTCGCGGATGTCCGCGACGTTCACGGTCGTGATGATCTCCGTGTCCTTCGCGGCGCGGCGCAGCGTGTTCGCGCTGCGCTCCAGGCGTTCCAGGTCCCGGCCCACCATGATGACCCGGCGGACCTGCGGCGCGATGGTGCGCGCGATCCCAAACGCCACGACGCCGTTCGCGCCGACCACCGCGGCGGTCGCCTCCCGCAGGTCCCGCCCTTCGGCCTGGAAGTGCTCCAGAATCCCCGGGATGGCGGCCTTGATGGTGCCGCTGGTGTACGCGCCGCCGTTCGTGATGGTGATTTCCGGCACGGCCGCCTGCACCGCCTCGCCTTTGTTCCCGACGACGCTCCAGAACGCGCCCAGGCCGAACACGGACGCGCCCAGCTCCCGCGCGAGCTGCGCGCCCTCGATGGCGCGGCGCGTGGCGAGCTCCGGCTGGTCACGGAAGACGTCCGGGAGCAGCGGACTGGACAGCAGGTAGCAGCGGACCTCCTTGCCGCCCGCCGTGCGAATGCCGCGCAACTCCCCGACCTTCATGGGGCGCAGTTCCGCCGCGAGGCGCCGCACGGTCCCTTCGGTGATCACGCCGCGCTCCACGAGTGGACGCATCCACGAGAACCGCTTCGTCTGCCAGAAGTCCTTGAGGGTCATCGGGTGAATCATGAACGCCGCCACGACGACGTCGTCACGCTTCCCGGCCATGGGGACGTCCTCGCCCACGCGCGGCTCGGTGCCGTCCAGCACCCGCCCGATGTTCTCCTTGAAGCGCCACGTGCTCACCGCGAGGAGCGCCCACGCGCCGAACTTCACGGCGTCCGGCGTGCCCGACAAGCTCAGCAGGACCGCCAGCACCGCCACGCCCGACAGCGTCGCGACGCTCACGAATCCCGTGAAGCCCAGCACGCCCGCCCACACGATCAGCGCCGGCAGGGTCAGCCACGCGCTCACGCCGCCCGCCACGCTGAGGCCGGTGAGGACGCCGAGCAGCACGAGGTTCCCCCGCCCGCGCGGCGGCGTGCTGCCGACCAGCGCGCGCGGCGGGAACAGGTGGCCGACGTACGCGGCGACGCCCGCGAGGACGCACACGCTGACGCTGCCCAGGCTGGACGCCATCAGGACCGCCAGGAACCCCTTCGAGGCGTCCAGTGCGGCGCTCGCAACGGCCGGGCCCGTTCCGGCGCGCCGCAGGACGTTTTCCACGCCGAGGTTGTGCGCGCTCACGAGGCGCACGTTTACGCCGAGGTTGCTGAGCAGCCAGTACCCGAGCGGCAGCGCGCCCACCGCGAATCCCAGGGCCACGAGCAACACCGAAAGAAACAACATACGGGGATTGTACTGACGTGGCGGGACGCACAGCGGAACAGAGGGTGCTTTTGACCGCCGGGCGCGGCGACCCGGCGAAGGAGGCGGGGTGCCGGGAGTCGACGTGCACGCGCTCAGGGTCCGTACATGAGGGCGGCGGACCCTGGGCCCTCAATGGTGGCCGCCCAAGCGGAACGCCCGGCGCGAAGGTGAATGCGCCCGGCACCCCCGCAGGGACGCGGAGAGCGCCGCGTCAGTGGCGCGGCAGGCTGAACCCGAAGGTCGCTCCCTCGCCGGCCCGGCCCTGCGCCCACACGTGCCCGCCGTGCCGCTCCACGATCCGGCGGACGTTCGCGAGGCCCACCCCCGTCCCCTCGAACTCGTCCTGGCGGTGCAGCCGCTGGAACGCCCCGAACAGGCGCTCCGCGTACGCCGGGTCGAACCCCGCACCGTTGTCCCGCACGGTCACCGCCCACTCCGCGCCGCGCGCCTCCGCGCGCACCTCGATCTGGGCGTCTGGCGTGCCACGCGTGTACTTCACGGCGTTTGAGAGCAGGTTCGTCATCACCTGCCGCAGCAGGTCCTGGTCAGCCATGACGCTCGGCAGGGCGTTCACGGTCCACGTCACGTCCCGCCCGGCGAGTTCCGGCGCGAGGTCCACGCGGGTGGCCGTCACGAGGGCGTCCAGGTCGACGGGCGTCAGGTGCAGCGGCTGCTGCGCCGTGCGCGAGAAGGCCAGCAGCGCCTCAATCAGGGTGCGCATGCGCTCCGCGGCTTCCTCGATGACGTCCAGGTACCGCGTGGACCTCGGGGTGGCCGTGGTGTCCAGCGTGCTGCGCAGCAGCCCGAGGAAGTTGATGATGTGCCGCACCGGGCTGCGCAGGTCATGGGCGACGGTGAGGGCGAAGGCGTCCAGTTCGGCGTTCGCGGCGTGCAGGGCCTGCGCGCGGTCTTCAAGGGCGGTGTTCTGCCGTTCCACTTCGAGCGAGCGGGCGTGCAGCGCCTCGGCGGTGTGCGTGCGTTCCAGCGCCAGTCCGAGCGTGGCCGCGGCGCGGCGCAGCACGCCCCGCTCCCCGGGCGTCCAGGCGCCCAGCGCGCGCGGGCGCCACGTGATCAGGAATCCGCCGGGCGTGCCGTCCGGCAGGGCCGTGTGCTCCACGCCGACCGCGAGGGTGCTCAGGCGCGGCGTGAGGGTGGGAGGCAGCGCGTCGTCCGGCAGGTAGCAGCCGACGCGTTCCTCACGGGCGTGCTGCAGGACCGGCAGGGCCGCCAGGGGCAGCCCGTCCGCGGTGAGCAGCCCCGCGAGCGGGGCGGGCACCTCCCCCCACCACACCGGCGCGCTGATCTGCTCGCCGTGCAGTTCCACCATCATCATGCCGCTGGCGCGCAGCGCCGGCCCGAGCTGCTGCAGGGTCGCGCGGCCCACCTGCGCGGGCGTCGCGGCGGTCATGAGCGCGTCGCCCAGCAGCGCGAGGGTGTCGGCACGCAGGCGCTCCACGGCGTGCGCGGCCGTGCGGTGCGCCACCTGCGCTTCCAGGCTCCGCAGCAGCTGCGCCCGCCCGAACGCGATGGCGCCCTGCGCCGCGAGGATCCGCAGGAAGCTGCGCTCCTCGGCGGTGAAGGTGTGCGGCTCGCTGAAATCGAGGACCAGTACGCCCAGGGGGTGATCGTCGAGGAACATCGGCAGGCCCGCCGTGGCCGCGATGGGCGCGGTCGTGCCGGTGCGCGCCTCCACAGCCGGGTAGGCGCGCGCGAGCGCCCGGTCCTGCTCGAAGAACAGCGGCGTGCGGCGCGCGAGCGCGTCGGCGGCGGGGCCGTCGTCGCCGACCAGCGCGCCCTGCCAGATGGACGCGGCGAGCGCCGGGTACCCGGCGCTCGCCGCGCGGTGCAGCTCCGGCTGGCCGGCCTGACGGAGCAGGACCGTGCCGGCGGCGGCGCCCAGGGCGTCGACAGCGGGGTGGAGGATGACATCGAACACCGCCGCTTCCGTCTGGGCGGAAGCGAGCGCTTCAGTGACCGCCTGCAGACGAAGGTTCAGGTCAGCGGTGGGGTGCAGCATTCTGGCAGCATACGGAGTCCGTCCGCGCCGCCCGTGAGGGGACGCTCTGGGCGTTCACACGGTTCACGCGCGGCTACTGCGAGAACGCGGCGTACGGGCCGAGCTGGTTCGGCAGTTTGACGACCTGGAACCAGAAGCGTTTGAGGGCGTCGGCCATGTCGTGCAGTTGCTGGTGGCCGGTGGGTTTGACCATGTACACGTTCGCCTGCAGGTCGTAGGCGCGCTGCACGTCCGCGTCCGCTTCCGAGGTGGACAGGACCGCGATGGGGATGGTGCGCGTGGGCGTGCGGCTCTTCCATTCCTGCAGCAGTTCGAAGCCGTCCATGCGGGGCAGGTTCAGGTCGAGCACGATCAGGTCAGGGACGCTGCCCGCGGCGATGAACTGCTGCGCTTCTTCACCGTCGCGGGCGATTTTCAGGTCGACGCTCAGGCCGGCGATACGCAGGGCCTCCTCGAACATCATGACGTCCAGCGGATAGTCCTCAACCAGGAGGATGGTAGGCGCGCGGATCATACGGTACTGTCGCACAGGAACGTGAGCGGGTTCTTGAGCAACCCTCCATGGTCCTTGCGGCGTTGGCCATGAACGAGCCGCCGGGCGTCACCGCCGCGCCAGTGACGAGCGCCGGTCCGCACGCCTCCAGCGCCCGGCTTCAGGGCGTGGGGGCGTCCCGGCAGGCGCGGTCCGCGAGCTTGAGCAGGGTGGGCAGGCGGTGCGGGCCGTGCATGGCCGCCACCTGCGCTGCCGCTGCCTGGGTATCCGTGCCGATGGCCGTCACGAACAGCGGCTGCTGGCTGCCGCCCCGCACGACCGGAACGGCGGGCGCTGCCCGGAAGGGCTTCTTCGCCACGCCCACCACGGGCACCTGCCCGCCGAGCGCGCGGTGCAGGTGCGCGCCCAGGCCGGGCTCACCCTCGCCCAGCCAGACGTACCCGTCCACGATGACCGTGCGGAGCGGCGCCTGCACCTCCGCCAGCACGGCGAGCAGGCACGGCAGTTCCCGCCGGAAGAACGCGCCCGGCTCGTAGGGTTCCACCTGCGCCACCCACGCGCCGCACGTCCGCGCGGGCGCCGCGTCCGTCCAGTGCCGGAACACGACGCCCGCCGCCGACGCGCCCTGAACGCGGTAGTCCACGTCCAGCGCGACCAGCAGGGCCTCAGGCGCCGACAGGTTCGGCGTCCGCGCCGGCCGGCACGTACGTGTGCAGCCAGCGGAGGTACTCGTGGAGGCGCCGCACGCGCCGGTCCGGGCGGCCCGAACGGGACAGCTCGTGGTCCTCGCCGGGGAAACGCACGAACCGCACGGGCACCCCGCGCGCCTTCAAGGCCGTGAACCACTGCTCCCCCTGCTCGACAGGGCAGCGATGGTCCTCTTCTGCATGAATGATCAGCGTGGGCGTGCGGACGTTCCCGGCGTGCTTGAGGGGGCTCATCTGCCAGAGGCGGTCAACGTCGGCGGCCGTGTGGGCGTCCAGGCCGAGTTCCGCCTGCCAGAACCACGGGCCGATGTCGCTGGTGCCCTGGAAGCTGATGAGGTTGCTGATGCAGCGGTCCGTGACGGCCACGTGGAAGCGGTCCGTCTGACTGGTGAGCCAGTTGGTCATGAACCCACCGTAGCTGCCGCCCATCACGCCGGTCCGCGCGCGGTCGAGGTGCGGGAAGCGTGCGAGGCACGCGTCGAAGAACGCCAGGAGGTCCGCAGCGTCCACGGTGCCCCAGCGGCCGTGGTGGTCATCCACGAACGCCTGCCCGTACCCCACGGACCCGCGCGGGTTGCTGTAGCACACGGCGTACCCGCGCGCCGCGAACACCTGGAATTCATGCATGAACGCGTGCCCGTACGCGGTGTGAGGGCCGCCATGAATGCTGAGCAGCGCCGGTTGCGGGCCGTTGCCGCTCGACAGCACCCAGCCTTCGCCCTCGCCGAGGTCAGTCCCGAAGGTCACGCGCGCCGGGGCGACGGGGGAGAGGTCGCCGAGACGCGCGGCGTTCTGCGTGACCCGCTGACCGTTCAGCACGACCTCCGGGAAGTCCGAGGCGCTCTCGTCAAGGTGCGCGATTCCGTTCGCGTTCGCTGTGAAGCCCGCGACGACGCGTTCCGCGTGGAACACCCGGTCCGTGATCGCGCCGCTGCGCACGTCGAGCTGCGCGACGCCGCAGGCCCCGCCGCGCGTCTGCAGGAACGCCACGGTGTGCGCGTCCAGCCACGCGGGCCGGCCGGGCATGGCGCCGACATGGCTGTCGCCGCCCACGAGGTTCCCGGCGGGCCGGTCGGTGTGCGCGTCCACCGCGCGCCACGCGCCGTCCTCGTACAGGTGCAGGTGCGGGTCCGTCACGAAGCCGCGCTCACCGGGGCGGCCCAGCAGCAGGATGCGTCCGTCCGCGTGCGGCGCGAGCGCTCCCACACTGCCGCCCCACGCGACTGTCTCACCGGGCGTGCCGTCCAGCGTGACCGTCACGAGGTCCGCGTGGCCGCGCGCGTCCTGCGCCTCGTCGCTGGCGGTGGCGAGCAGCAGCCCCCGACCGTCCGGCCACCACGCGAAGTCCCGCACCTCGAACGGCGGCATGTGCAGCGTCCGCACCTCGCGCGTGCGGACGTTCAGGACGTGCACGGCGCGGCACACGTCCGTGCGCCACCCCAGGCCGTTGAAACGGTACGACAGCCGCTCCGCCACGCGCGCCTCATCGTCCGCGTGTTCGTCCCGCCCCGCGCCGCTCAGGAAGGCGAGGTGCTCGCCGTCCGGGCTCCACTGCGCGTCGCCGACACTGCCCGGCAGGTCCGTGACCTTTTCCGCCTCGCCGCCCGCCAGGGGCAGCAGATGCAGCTGCGCAGGCTGCCCGCGCAGGAACGCCAGGGTCGTCCCGTCCGGGGACCAGCGGGGCGCGCGGTCCGTGTCGCCGAACGTGAGGGGCCGCGTGCCGTGCCCGTCCGCGAGGTGCAGGCGAGCGCGGTAACGCATGGCCGGGCGTTCCTTGGTGCCGGTGTCATGCACGTCGGTAAGGACGAACGCGGCGCGCTGCCCGTCCGGGCTGACTTGCGGGTCGCTGGGGAACAGCAGCCCGTACAGACTCTCAGGTTGTGCCATCGCCGCGTTGTACCATACGCGCCCCCCGCCGTTCACCTGCACGTCCCGGCCGTCCCCGCCCCGGGCATCAACCTGCCGCGTGGGCCTGTCCCGCGACGTTCCGGCTGGCCGAACGCTCGTTTGGCGTTCCGGCGCGGCGCGCGTCATGATGCGCGCATGACCGCAGAACCCACGTACGAGAACATCCTCGTCGAGCGTGCCGAAGGCGGCGTCGGGCTGATCCGCCTGAACCGCCCGAAAGTCCTGAATGCCCTGAACCAGGCCACCATCACCGAAGTGCTGCACGCCATGCAGACGTTCGACAACGACGCGGAGGTGCGCGCCATCGTCCTGACCGGCAGCGAGCGGGCGTTCGCGGCCGGCTCGGACATCGCCGAGATGAGCGGCAAGGCCGCGCCGGACATGCTCGCCGACCGCCGCTTCAGCCAGTGGGAGGAGCTGCGCCGCGTCCGCACGCCGATCATCGGCGCGGTCGCCGGGTTCTGCCTGGGCGGCGGCAACGAACTCGCCATGCTGTGCGACGTCCTCATCGCCGCCGAGAACGCCACGTTCGGCCAGCCGGAAATCAACCTCGGCATCATTCCCGGCGCGGGCGGCACGCAACGCCTCGTGCGCGCCGTCGGCAAGAGCCTCGCCATGGAAATGATCCTCACGGACCGCCGCCTCAGCGCCGACGAGGCCCTGCGCGCCGGCCTCGTGAGCCGCGTCGTGCCCGCCGAGGCGCTGATGGACGAAGCGCTGCGCGTCGCGCGGAGCGTCGCGTCGCGCGCGCCCATCGCCGTGCGCCTTGCCAAGACCAGTGTCCTGCGCGCCTTCGACACCACCCTGGAAGTCGGCCTGGAGTTGGAGCGGCACAACTTCTACCTGCTGTTCTCCACCGAGGATCAGCGCGAGGGCATGCGCGCCTTCCTCGAAAAGCGTCCGCCCGTGTGGCGCGGCCGGTGAGCGCCGCCCGCAGCGGTTCCTGAACGGCTCTTGCCGCGCGTCACATGCGCCCCGCAGGGCTGACCCCTAGCGTGGGCGCATGTGGCCTTTTGGGAAATCGAGCGAGGACCGCCTCAAGGAGGCGTTGCAGGCGAATCACGTGACCGCGCGTGAGGCGGTGCAGGTCAAGGTGCAGGGCGGCACGGCCGTGTACAGCGGCGAGGTCAGCCAGCCGGCGGTCATCAACCTGCTGAAGCTGATTGCGGAAGGCATTGACGGCATCAAGAGCGTCGACACGAGCGGCGTGACGGCCCGCGCGGCCGCCCCGCAGGCGCCGTCGGGCCCGGCGACGCCAGCGGCCGAGCCGGACGCTCCGGCGCCCACCCTGTCGACCGTGGACCTGGGAAACGCCGGCATCCTGCCGCTGGATGCGGGGGAGGTGGAGGGCAGCAGCCGCCTGGCGAAGGCGGCGCACGCGGCCCTCCGCGCGAACGCGGAGTTGAAGGACAACCCGGTTGACGTGCTGCAGAGGGGTTCGACGATCATCCTGCGGGGCGCCGTGGACAATGACCATGAGGTGCGCCTGGCGGAGAAGCTGGTGCGCGCGGTGAGCGGCGTGGAGGCCGTGGACGTGAGTGGCCTGCGGGCTGTGGCGCAGGTCCGGGAACTGGCGCGCGAGCGGGACGAGGAAGGCGTCGTGTATACCGTGAAGGCGGGCGATACGCTCAGCGCCATTGCGCTGCGGTATTACGGCGACGCGAATGCGTACCGGCAGATCGCGCACGCGAACAACATCAGCGACCCGGACCGCATTCAGGCCGGGCAGCGCCTGCGCATTCCGGCGCGCGGCTAGGCGCGGCGAGGAGTGAGCGGTCCTGCGGGGCCGCTCTCATCTTTTCCGCTTGATTATCACAACCCGATATAGAAAGCTGATACTCGAAGGAGCTCTCCATGGACCCGACCCTCGTCCGCGGCAACCTCGACCTCGTACTGCTCAGCATCCTGGAAGGCGGCGAACGCTACGGCCTCGACATCAGCAAGGAAGCCAACACCCGCACCGACGGCTACTTCCAGCTCAACGCCGGCAGCCTGTACCCCGCCCTGCACCGCCTCGAAAAACACGGCTGGATTCAAAGCCAGGAACGCCAGCCCCCACGCGGCGGCCCCAGCGTCCGCTACTACACCCTCACCGACGCCGGCCGCGCCGAACTGCACCGCAAACGCAGCGCGTACGACACCTTCCACGCCGCCCTGCGCGCCCTCTGGAGCTGACCCGCATGCCCCTCCCCGAACCCGTCACCGCCTACCTGCACCGCGCCGCCCCCGGCCCCCGCCACGCCCGCCTGCGCGCCGAACTGCACGCCAACCTCCACCAGGCCATGCTCGACCACCGCGTCCGCGGCCTCAGCGAACACGACGCGTGGACCGCCGCCCTGCACGACTTCGGCCCGCCCCAAGCCGTCCACGCCGCCGCCCGCCCCCACCAGCGCCCCCTGCGCGCCACCCTCACCGCCCTGCTGCTCGCCGCCACCCTGGGCGGCGCCGCCTACGCCACCGCCGCCCAGGGCCTCCTCCGATGAACCGGCGCCTGCACGCCTTCTGGAACTCCTGGCTCGGCAGCGTCCTGATCGTCGTCCTGTTCACGCAGGCCGCCGCCACCGGCCTGCGCGTCGACGGCGTCAGCATGCTGCCGAACCTCCGCCACGGCGAATTCGTGATCATCCCCAAATACGAAGGCTGGGCGCACCGCCTCGGACTCGGCACGTACGCCCGCGGCGACGTCATCGTCTTCAAACCCCCACGCGACGCCGACGCCGAATGGACGCGCACGTGGCGCGGCCTCCCCCTTCCCTGGGCGTACCGCCCGTACCTCATCAAACGCGTCGTCGCGCTGCCCGGCGACCACGTCCGCATCCACGCCGGCGTCGTCACCGTCAACGGCCAGCCCGTCCCCCGCGACGCCGACACCACCGCGTACTGGCGCGCCCAGGGCTGCTGGGACACCGCCAGCACCACCGCGAACCTCGCCCACGACCCCCGCGTCCTCGGCGAAGGCCACGGCACCGAAACGCTCACCGTTCCGCCCGGCACGGTGTACGTCCTCGGCGACAACCGCTCCCCCGGCGGCAGCGTCGACTCGCGCGCGTTCGGCCCCGTCCCCCTGAGTGACGTCGCCGGCCGCGCCGCCCTCAGCGTCTGGCCGCTCCTGCGCCACCGTGACGCCCGCAGCGAATGCAGCGCCACGCGCGCCGTCCACCTCAGCGGCCCCCTCACGCTCAACGTCCGCGCGCACCCCTGAGCGGCCCCGGCACTTGCCGAGACGGGCTGCCCGCGCGTCCACGCGCGCTTCAGTACACTCGCAGCGATGACGAACCGCGCCCCCACCCGCCCCGCCGACGGCGCCGCCACTGTCACCCTCGACACGGACCCCATCGCCCTCGCGGGCGCCAGCAAGGACGCCGCGCACCTCGGCAGCACCCCGTTCGCCGTCGCCCGCCCCCGCACCGAAGCGGACCTCGCGCACCTCCTCACCCTCGGTCGGCCCGTCCTCGCCGTCGGCGCGCAGAGCAGCCTCACCGGCGGCGCCAGCGCCAGTGGCCAGATCATCGCCCGCATGGACCACTTCACGGGCCTCACCCTCCACGAGGACGGCACCGTCACCGCCGGCGCCGGCGTTCCCCTCACCGACCTGCTCGCCTTCCTGCACGACCACGGCCGCGACTACCCCGCCACGCCCACCTGGCTGGGCGCCACCGTCGGCGGCGTCACCGCAAACAACGCCGCCGGCGCCGCCACCTTCAAGTACGGCCCGACCCGCGCGTGGGTGCAGGGCCTCACCGTCGTCCTCGCGGACGGCGACGTCCTCGACCTGCAACGCGGCCAGGTCAGCGCCGACCACGACAGCTTCCTCATTGACGGCCCGGGCGGAGCGCGCCACGTGCCCCTCCCCGCCTACCGCACGCCCGACCTCCCGAAAATCGCCGGCGGCTACCACGCCCGCCCCCACATGGACCTCGTGGACCTGTTCATCGGCGCGGAAGGCACCCTCGGCATCATCACGCAGGTGCGCCTCCGGACCCTCCCGAAACGCGCGACCTTCACGCTCTGGCTCCCCCTGCGCGACGAGACCGCCGCCCTCGCCCTCACCGGCGCGCTGCGCGACGCGAGCCGCGCCACCTGGGCCAGCGGCGACCCGAACGGCCTGGACGTTGCTGCCGTCGAAAGCCTCGACGCGCGCTGCCTGCAGCTGCTGCGCGAGGACGGCCACACCCGCCACGTCCCCGCGCGCGCCGGGTACGCCCTCATCGTCCAGCTCGACGTGCCCCCCGCCTCCCGCGAAGCGTACGCCGCCGCGCTCGACGCCGCCTTCGACGACGACGCCCCCGACCACCCCCTCACGCGCCTCGTGCACCTGCTCCTCGAACACGACGCCTTCGACGACGCGCAGATCGCCCTGCCCGGCGACCCGTTCGCGGCAGACCTGCTGCGCCTGCGCGAAGCCGTTCCCGAAGGCGCGAACCGCCGCGTCGGCGAGGCCGGCGCCACCAAGGTCGGCGGCGACACCATCGTCCCCTTCGACCGCCTCCCCGAATGGCTCGCGTTCGTCCGTGCCGGCTTCGCCGAACAAGGCCTGGACGTCCTCATCTGGGGCCACCTCAGCGACGGCAACCTCCACCCAAACCTCCTCCCCCGCGGCCCGCAGGACGTCCCGGTGGCGTACGAACTGATGCAGGCCGCCGCGCACAAAGCCACCGAACTGGGCGGCGCGCCCCTCAGCGAGCACGGCGTCGGCAAACACAAGGTCAAACAGGCACTCCTGCGCGCGTTCTACGGCGACGCCGCCATCGACGACATGCGCGCCATCAAACGCGCCCTCGACCCGCGCGGACTGCTCGCGCCCGGCAACCTCTTCCCGGCGCAGGACACCCCCGCATGATCCTGATGCCCGCCGTGCCGTTCAGCCGCGACCTCGACCCCACCTATGCCGCCCGCCACCACGGCGAACGCGTCGCCCGCTCGACGACGAAGCCCTGCTGAGCGGCGACGTGCACAGCGCCCTGCGGTTCCTCCCCACCCTCCGCGCAGGGGAGAGGCCCGCACTGCGCACCTGGATGCTGCCCACCCCCGCCTACGCACGCCTGCACGCCGCCCTCATGGACTGCGGGTACACGCCGCTCACCTCACCCGCCGCGTACGCCTCACGCACCACCTGCCGCTCATCACCGACCACACCCCCGCCACGCGGGTCATCCCCCTCCACAGGCAAGCCGTCGACTGGCCCGGCGTCCACGCCGCCCTCACGCACTTCGGCGCCGCGCCCATCATCGTCAAGGACGACGTGAAATCCCGCAGGCACGAATGGACCGACGCCTGCTTCATCCCCGACGCGAGCGACCGCGCGCCCTGAACGTCATCCGCACTTTCGCGGAGCGCCAGGGCCCGAACCTCACCGGCAGCATCGTGCTGCGCGCCTTCGAACCGTTCGAACGCATCGGCACGCACCCGCAAAGCGGCCGACCCCTCACCCGCGAAATTCGCCTCTTCTCCATCCAGGGCCCGCCCTCACCAGCGACGACTGAGGGACCCGCAACCCCGCAGGCGCCCCCCTCCCCGAGGCGCAGCCGAACGCCATCGCCGCGCGCATCCCCAGCCCCTTCTTCACCCTCGACGCCACCCGTCACGACAACGTACCTGGCGCGTCGTGGAGCTCGGCGACGGCCAGGTCGCCGCCCTGCCTGACCACGCCAACCCCCACGACCTGCACGCCGCCCTCGCCGCCGCGCTGCACCCCTGAGCCTATGCTGGGCGCATGCGCGCCCCACCCCCCCGCGACCTCACCCCCCTCCGGCGCCTGTGGACCTACGTACGCCCCTACCGCGCCCTCCTCGCCACCGGCGTCACCTGCACCCTCATCGGCAGCGGCCTGAACCTCATCTTCCCCCGCCTGTTCGGCCACCTCATCGACGCGTCCTTCCTGCGCGTCGGCAGCACCGACACCGCCCCCCTCGACGCGATGGTCCTGCGCCTCCTCGGCGTCTTCGCCCTCGCCGCCACCTTCGCCGCCACGCAAAGCTACCTGCTCGCCCGCGTCGGCGTCAGCGTCGTCGCCGACGTCCGCCGCGCCCTCTTCACGCACCTCCTCACCCTCAGCCCCGCCTTCTTCGAAACGCGCCGCACCGGCGAACTCACCTCCCGCCTGACCGCCGACGCCGCCACCCTCCAGACCGTCAGCAGCAACGCCGTCGCCCAGCTCCTCAGCCAGACCGTCGCCCTTATCGGCGCGCTCATCCTGCTGTTCCTCACCAGCGCCCGCCTCAGCCTCCTCACCCTCGCCATCATCCCCATCGTCCTCGGCACCGCCTTCACCGTCGGCGCCCGCGTCCGCGCCATCAGCCGCGACGTCCAGGACCGCGTCGCCGACGCCAACGCCCACGCCGAAGAAGCCCTCGCCGGCGTCCGCACCGTCCAATCCTTCACCGCCGAGCCCACCGAAACGCGCCGCTACGCCCACGGCGTCCACGCCGCCCTCAACGCCGCCCTGCACCGCGCCCGCCTCAACGCCACCCTCGCCGGCACCATGAGCTTCCTGACCTTCGGCTCCCTCGCGCTCGTCCTCTGGTACGGCGGCCGCCTCGTCCTGAACGGCGACCTCACCCCCGGCACCCTCGTCAGCTTCCTCTTCTACGCCGTCACCGTCGGCGGCAGCGTCGGCGCCCTCACCGGCCTCTACACCCAGGTCATGGAAGCCCTCGGCGCGTCCGCCCGCATCTTCGACCTCCTCGACGAACCCCCCACCCTCCCCGAATCCCCCACCCCCACCCCCCTCAACCACCCCGCCGGCCACCTCCGCTTCGAGCACGTCACCTTCGCCTACCCCGGCCACGCCCCCACCCTCCACGACCTCACCCTCGATGTCCCCGCCGGCCACATCATCGCCATCGTCGGCCCCAGCGGCGCCGGTAAAAGCACCCTCGTCAGCCTCGTCCCCCGCTTCCACGACCCCACCAGCGGCCGCGTCACCCTCGACGGCACCGACCTCCGCCACCACACCCTCCGCGACCTGCGCGCCCACATCGGCCTCGTCCCCCAGGACACCCTGCTGTTCAGCGGCACCGTCCGCGACAACCTCCGCTACGGCCGCCCCGACGCCACCGACACCGACATCCACGCCGCCGCGCGCGCCGCCAACGCCCACGACTTCATCACCGCCCTCCCCGACGGCTACGACACCCCCGTCGGCGAACGCGGCATCAAACTCAGCGGCGGGCAACGCCAACGCCTCGCCATCGCCCGCGCCCTCCTCAAAGACCCCCGCGTCCTCATCCTCGACGAAGCCACCAGCGCCCTCGACAGTGAAAGCGAACACCTCGTCCAGACCGCCCTCGCACGCCTCATGACCGGCCGCACCACCCTCGTCATCGCGCACCGCCTCAGCACCATCCGCCACGCCCACCGCATCATCGTCCTGAACGCCGGCCGCATCGCCGAACACGGCACCCACACCGAACTCCTCGCCCAGGGTGGCCTCTACGCCGAACTGCACGCCCGCCAGTTCCTCCAGGGACAACACGAGACACCCCACAGCGCACCCTGAGGTCACGCCTTCAACGCTGAACCCCCTGACCACCCCACCCGGCAACGCCAAAAACCAGAGAGGCGCGCCGAGTACTCAGCTCGGCGCGCCTCTCTGGTCGATCAGAACCAGTTCTTCGGTCGGACCGTCGTGATGTACGACTGCAGCGTCGCCCCGGACGAGGACGGCAGCTCCAGCGTGCTGCTGCCACTGGCCCGCTCGAACGCGAGCGTGAAGCTCACGTCCTTCTGCGCCGTATTGACGACCACATCAAATCCACCGGTGGTCGGGTTGTCGCTGGGACGCACGAAGTCCGCCAGCAGACGGGCGGAAACCCCTGCCGCTTCAATGCAGCCACTTCGGGGCGGAAGCAGAGACGCGTTGAAGCTGCCATCCGTGTTATAGCTGGGCCGCCAATTCACGCCACTGCAGTACAGGTTGCGCCGGTATTCCATAAGGACCCAGCGGTTATCGTTGGCAGGGTCCATATCAGGCTTGTTTGATGGGCTCAGGGTGGCACTCGTGAGTGTGTTGCGCTTCAGAGGGTAGTACGCGAAGAAGCGGAAGCACCCATCGCTGCCATCGGGGTTTACCGTTGTGTTGGCGTCCTGAACGCATTCCCCTCCGGGGGTTTTGGGTGGGAGAATCATGGCCAGGATCGGATCTGTCTGAAGCGCCCAAGCGCTCCCGCCGGTCCCGCGGTACCCGACCGCGTTGACGGTCACGCCTGAACCGAAAGCGAAGCTGTTGGAAGCGGCGCTGCCAGCTGCGTTATAGCCGTAGACATAGATGGCCTCGTTCAGGCGTCCTGCGAGCAGGCGCTGCACCACCTGAGCGTCTTGGACCATCCCTGCGCGGGCGACGAGATTGTTGCTGCTCCCGATTCCCTGGTTGAGCAGTAAAAAGACCACGTTGAGGATCATGCCGACGATACCGAGCGTGATCAGCAGTTCAATAAGGGTCAGGCCAGCGGTGCGGGTAGGCGTCTGCATAGGAGTCACCGGGTGGACGGAGAGATGATGTCAAGGAAGACATCGACGTCCACGACGTTCTGTGCGTTGGTCTTCTGGAGCCGGATGCGGCGCGCTGCAGGTTGAGGGGTCTCGTTGCCGCTGCAGGGTGCGGTATCAGCACCGTTGTTGTCGAGATTGCGGCACGTATAGGTCAGGCCACTGGGAATAGTCACGCCAGTGCTTGCTGCGGTGTAGGCCGTGACCGCGGGATCTGTATCGAGATTCTGCCCATAGGTTTGCGGCGTCCAGTTGTCTCTGATCGCTTCCAGCGTGCTCTGCGCGCTTGTGGTGGCACTGAGCGTCGAGTTGCTATCCCTCTGGACACGGAACAAGCTGGTGAGGGGAGCCACGACGGCCGTAATCAGAATCGCGAATAACGCCATGGCAATCAGCGCTTCTGTCAGGGTGAAGCCATCATCTCGCTTATTCACCATTCAGCACCTTCCCGGTCACGCCAACCACGCGGACAATCCGGGGCGTGAGGTCGTTGCTGGTGGCCTGAAACTGAAATCCGTTCGATGTGGCGTCGACTTCACCGTAAGGGGCACTATAGGCGACTTTCCATTGGCTGGAGGCGGCAGCCACCCAGCTTCCACTGCTGTCCTGTACACCCTGAACGGTGAACCCGCTCGGCAGATTGACGGTCTGGGTCTGTCCGGCGAACTGCATTGTGTAAGCCGTGCCGGTGCTGTTCAGGGTCAGGGAGGTGTTCTGGTTCTGGGTGGTGGCGGCGCTCCGGATGCGGTTGAGGTCACTGGCGAACTGCGTCGCTGCCGCGCGGAGCTGAGTGGTGCGGTTCAGGCGCTGCATGCTTCCCAGAGTGAGCGTGGCGATGATGCCGACGATGAACATCACGATCAGGAGTTCCTGCAGCGTAAACCCTTGGGTCCGGTGGGTGTTCATGGGTTGCCCACGCGCTGTGTGACACCGCCGAAGACGGCCAGCGGCAGATTGATATCTGTATCATCAACGTCCCAGGGGGTCTTCTTGCGGGGGAATTTTGGTGGACGCGTCTTGCCACCGAGGCGTTTGTCGTAAACGAAGTTACGGGTGTAGCCGGTCTGGTTCACGCCGGTGCTGGAGTTAAACGTCCCGAAGGCACCGTACGTGTTTTCAATCAGGCCGCCGATCAGGTTGACGGCGCCACGTGCCGAACCTGCGCTGTAGTTCTCAACGGCGATGGTGCCCGTGCCAGACATGATGGAGGCATGGATGTTGACGTCGTTGGGAGCGTTCAGCGACGTGTCCGTGTTGTTGTTGCCAATCAGAACGTCGTCGGTGACGGAGTACACCCCAAGGACGTTCTGCGCGGCTTGGTTGTTGCATGGCGCGGGGGTCACGGTCGTGTTCGAAGTGCGCACGTTGGTGCCGCTGCAGGGCGGATCTTCATAAGTGAGGTTGCCGGTGATCCGGATCTGTCCCTTGCCGGCCACGGTCAGTTGGGCGAAACGTGCAATGGCCGTTCCACTGCCGCCGTTCGTCAGCCGGTCAATGCTGCCGTCGCCATAGACGACGCCATTGAAGGTGGAATTGGTACTCAGGGTGACACCGCTGGGCAGTGTGGCATTCGCGGCGTACCACTGACCGTTGCTGGCCTTGAACGCGTTCACCCAGGAGGTGCCGACCTTGATCTGCATCTGGTTGTCCTCGCCGTAGCGGTAGAACGTACAGGTGGTGGAAGTCGTGCAGGACGTGACCGTCTGATAGTTCGTGCCTGTGCTGTTGTCCTGCTTGAGGGTCAGGCTGTAAAGGTTACTTGAGAAGAACAAGCCGGATTGGAACCCAGCAACGCGCTGTTCCGACTGACGTTGAGTAGACGTGCAGGGGTTGGACGTCGCATCGTACGGTTGGCCGTTCGGGCAGTAATCGAAGCCGCTGGGTAATTGGACATAATCGGCGTTCCAGTCGACAGGCGGTTCGCCAGGTTTGAGGTCCGCAGGTGCTTTGGCGTCAAAGACCGGCGCGTTCCCGTTCACGCTGGGCTTCAGCGGGTTCCCGCCCATGTTCGTCGGGCTGGTGATGGTGCCTGATGCGGAGCCGAAGTATGCGCCGGACGTCTTCGTCCCGCAGGGATTGGAGGTGGTGGTGCTTTGGAAGGTGCACCCCGCAGAGGTGACCTTCCCGCCGAACCAGGGTTGCGCGCCGTTCGTGGCAGTGAACCGGAAATTCTGATTGGTGTGCACTGGCCCACCGAACAGCGTCGTCCCCGTGAAGTTGATGGTGCTGGGGTGGACGTTGGTGAACAGGGCGTACTTCGAGAACGAGTCCTGCGCAAGCTGCATCTCACCGACATCACGGAGGGAAACAGGGTTGCTGACGATGGTGGACTGGGCAATCACCTGATTGTTTTTGGTGACGGTGGCTGTCGCCACGGCAGGCAGGATCTCGTAACGCAGGATGAAGCTCCCGCTGTTCGGAGCAGATTCGCGGACATCCAGGATGCGGAACAGGCCAGAGTCATCGTTGGGAAGGGCCGCGTTCGGAAGATCCGTGAGCGTGGCGCCCCGTACGGTCATCGTGACCGTACTCCCATCCTGCGCCGTGACCGTCCGCGTAATGGGCGGCGCGGCGTTGACGTCAGCGACAGTGATGTTCTGGTAGTTCCCTGCATACGTCCGCAGTTCCTTCCCATAAAACATCGTCATCCAGTACTTCGCGGCTTTTTGCAGCACGGTGTTCGCGTCATCAGACGCGCTCACGACCTGCGCACTCAGATAGTTAGGGATGGTTGTTCCGGCCGCGCTGGGCAGAATGAGCGATGCCAGGAAAGCCGCCTGGCGCTTGCTCTTAATGAGGCGCGCATCGGGCGTATCAACAGGGGCATTTCCGGAGGCGGGGTTGTACGCCAACCCGCTCACATCACAGAACACAGGAAGAGTGGGGCGCTGTGACGCCCGGTTGGCCGCGCTGGGCGTCTGGGCGGTCACGCTCGGCGCAGTTACGCTGCCGCAGAGGTTGGTCTTGAGGGTGTTCTGCACTTCGATGGGATCGACTGTATAGGGGAAGTACATTCCCTGAATAAGGGTTGCGGCCTGCGCCACCTGCGCGCGCGCCACGGACGCGGCAGATTCCGCGGCGTACTGCACGCGGGACCCCTGCCGGGTGTCACCTGTCGATTTGCGTGACCCCAACACGACGTTCGTGGTGAGCAGCAGCAGGCTGATGAACACCACCATGACGAGCAGCACGGTCGCCACGAGAGTGATGCCTTGCTCGCGTTGAATCCTTTTCACGTTCTCATTCTGGGCGTTCGGGCGCCAGCAGACCATCCCCTCTCCGGGGGGTAGAATGGGGGCGTGAAGGGCGTTTGGGTGGTGTGCGCGGCGCTGCTGCTGGGGGGCGCGCAGGCGCGTCCGGCGTCGGCGTACCTGGGGGGGCTGACGCACGTGGCGCAGTCGTACAACAATTGCGGGCCGGCAGCGATCGTGAGCGTGCTCGGGTATTACGGCACGCGCGCGGATCAGGCGGCGGTCGCGCGGGCGTTGCGTCCGCAAGGGGGGTACATGCGCGCGGACGTGATCGCGCCGTTCGTGGCGCAGTACGGGCTGCGCGCGGCGCGCTTCCGGGCGGGGAATGCCGAGCACCTGCGGCGCCTGGTGGCGGCGGGTGTGCCGGTGATCGTGCTGCAGTGGCTGGACCGCGTGGGCGGCATTCCGCATTTCCGGGTGGTGCGCGGGTACGACGATGCGCGCGGCGTGTTCTACCTGGATGATCCCCTGTATGGTGCGAACGTGGTCGTGAGTTATGCGGAGTTCGCGCGGTTGTGGGGCGTGTACGGGCAGGAGTTCATTCCGGTGTTCCCGGCGGGTTGGGAGGCGCGTGTGGACGCGCTGCTGGGGTTCGCGTCGTGATTCTGGCGGTGGAGACGGCCACGCCGTTCCTGGCGGTGGCGCTGGTTGGTGAGGGTGTGCGGGTGGCGCGGGTGGAGCGCGTGGAGCGCGCGCACGCGGAGCGCCTGGCGGGGGCGGTGCAGGCCGCGTTCGAGGAGGCGGGCGTGCCGATGCGCGCGGACGGCGTGGTGATCGGGACGGGCCCGGGGTCGTACACGGGCGTGCGGGTCGGCGCGAGTTACGCGTTGGGCGTGGCGCGCGCGTGGGGCGTGCCGGTGCGGGGCGTGAGCACGTTGGAAGCCCTCGTGGGGGGGCATGAGGGGCGCGTGGCGGTGTCGCTCGATGCCCGCAAGGGGCAGGTGTACGGCGCTGTGTATGACGTGGAGGGCGGCGTGGTGCGGGCCGTGCCGGTCCCACCTGCGAAGTTCGCGCTGGAGGCGTTCGGAGAGGTGGCTGGCGGGGGCGTGTGGGTGCGGGACGGCGCGCCGGATCCGGTGGCGCTCGCGTGGAACGGCGCGGCGCATGGCGTGACGGATTGGGCGTTGTCGTACCTGTAGGCGGGCGCTTGGGGGCTGCCTGAACGGCGCGGCGGTTGTGTGGGTGGCCTTCCGGTACAGTCTGGGGCATGACGACGGAATTGTGGTTCCGGGACGACCCGACGCGCCTGACGTTCGATGCGCGCGTCATGGAGGTGCGGGATGGCGCCGTGGCGCTGGACGGCACGTGCTTCTACCCTGAGGGTGGCGGGCAGAATGCGGACGCGGGCACGCTCGCGTGGGCGGGCGGTGAGGTGCGCGTCGTGGACGTGCAGCGCGAAGCGGGCGTGGTGTGGCACCGCGTGGACGGCCCGGCGCCGGCGGTGGGGGAGGCGGTCATGGGCCGCGTGGAGGCGGGGCGCCGCTGGCGGCACATGGAGCGGCACAGCGGTGAGCACCTGCTCGCGCAGGCGTTCGTGCGGATTCACCCGCGGTTGAGGGTGGCGGCCGTGAGTATGCGCAGTGCCGAGTGCACCCTGGACCTGGAGGGCGATCCTACCGAGGCGGAGGTGCGCGCGGCCGAGGCGCTCCTGCGGGAGGTGATCCGCCGGGACCTGCGGCTGGAGACGGTGACGGTCCCGGAATCGGAACTGGGGTCGTACCCGCTGCGGCGGCCCCCGCAGGTGCGCGGGGACGTGCGCCTGGTGATGTTCCGCGATGAAGCGGGTGAGCTGTTCGACGTGAGCGCGTGTGGGGGGACGCACGTGCCGCGCGCGGCGGTGGTCGCGCCAGTGGTGGTGCTGCGCACGGAACGCGTGCGGGGCGGCCTGACGCGTGTGGTGTTCATGGCCGGCGAGGAGGCGCAGGCGTACCTGGGCGGCGTGTACCGCGACGCGCGCGCGCTGGCCGGCACCTTCAGTACGGGCGTAGAGGGCCTGAGTGAGCGCGTGGAGGCCCTGCGTGCCGAACGTGACGCCCTGAGCGCAGAGTTGAAGCAGGCCCGCACGCAGCTGGCCGCGGCCCTGACCCTTCAGGTCACGCCGGAGTCGCTGAATGGGGCGCCGGTGCGTTTCGTGGCGCTGCCGGACGCGCGGTTGCTGCCGGACGTGCTGGAGGCCACGCCCGCGCAGGAGGTCGTCGTGGCGTTCGCGCCGGACGGCCGGGTGGGCGTCGGCAGCGCCCGTGCTGACGTGCAAGCCGGGCAGGCCCTCAAGGTCGCGCTCGGCGCGAGCGGCGGGCGCGGCGGCGGCCGACCGGACCGCGCGCAGGGGCAGACGCCCGACGTGGACGCCTTCCTGCGCGCCGCGCGCACGCACCTGGGCGGTGAGGCATGAACCTGAAAGCGTACCGGTTCACGGGCGGTAAGGTGAGCCTCGCGGACATTCCCACGGACGCGGACGGCGGCCTGACCCGCGCGGACGCCGAGGCGCGCATGGTCACGCTGGGTGCGCGCCTCGCGGAGCTGCAGGAACGCCTGTACGCCGAGGGGAAACGCAGCGTGCTGCTGGTCCTGCAGGCGCGGGATGCGGGCGGGAAGGACGGCACTGTGAAGCACGTGTTCGCGGGCGTGAACCCGCAGGGCGTGCGCGTGACGAGCTTCAAGGCGCCCACCCTGCAGGAGCGCGCGCATGACTTCCTGTGGCGCGTGCACGCGCAGACGCCGCCCGCCGGGTTCATCGGCGTGTTTAATCGCAGCCACTACGAGGACGTGCTGGTGCCGCGCGTGCACGGCCTGCTGGACGGCCGCGGCGCGCGGCGCCGCCTGGAGCACCTCGTGGCGTTTGAGGCCCTGCTGCATGACAGCGGCACGCGCGTCGTGAAGGCGTACCTGCACATCAGCAAGGAAGAGCAGCGGCAGCGTCTGCAGGCGCGCCTGGACGACCCGCAGAAGCACTGGAAGTTCGACCCGGCGGACCTCGCGGAGCGCGAGCTGTGGGACAAGTACACGGCCGTGTACGAAACGGTCATTGAGCGCAGCGGCACGAAACGCGCGCCGTGGTACGTCATCCCCTCGGACCACAAGTGGTACCGGAACCTGGTCGTGTCGCAGTTGCTGGTGGATACGCTGGAGGACCTCGATCCGCAGTTCCCGCCCCCCACGTTCGACGCGAGCAAGATCCGTCTGAAATGAACCCAGCGGGGCCACCCTGGGGCGGCCCCGCTCAGGGGGCCAGTTGGTCGACTGAGTCTCGCTGCGAGGGGACGCCGCGGCGCCCCCTCCCTTGCGCCTCAGAAGCTGACGCCCTGCCGGGTGATCATCAGGCGCAGTTCGTGCGGGCTGGTCGCGGCGTCCAGCGCCTCATCCAGCGAGATCAGGCCGTGCTTGTAGTGCTCCACCAGCTTCTGGTCGAAGGTGTGCATGCCGCGCACGTTGTCTTCGAGGAGGGCGTCCTTGATGAGCGGCGTCTTGTCCTCGTCCTTGATGTAGTCCTGAATCAGGGGCGTGTTCAGCAGCAGTTCCGTGCCGAGCACGCGGCCGACACCGTCGGCGCGGCGCAGCAGGCGCTGGCTGATGATGCCCACCAGCGAGTCCGCGAACAGCGTCCGCACCTGGTCGCGTTCGTGCGGCTGGAAGAAGTCGATGATGCGGTTCACAGTGCGCACGGCGTCCTGCGTGTGCAGCGTGCTGAGCACCAGGTGGCCGGTCTGCGCGGCGGTCAGGGCCGCCTCGACGGTTTCCTTGTCGCGCATCTCGCCGATCATGATGACGTCCGGGTCCTGGCGCATGGCGTACTTCAGGGCGCTGCGGAAGTCGCGGGTGTCGCTGCCGACCTCGCGCTGCACCACGATGCTCTTGCGGTTGCGGTGCAGGATCTCGATGGGGTCCTCGACGGTGATGATGTTGTACGGGAACGACCGGTTCAGGTGGTCCACGAGGCTGGCGAGGGTGGTGCTCTTGCCGCTGCCGGTCGGGCCGGTCACGAGGATCAGGCCGCGCGCGTGGCTGGCGAGGTGCTGCATGGTCTCGACGGGCAGGCCGAGCGCCTCGAAGCTGGGGATAACGTCCGAGACGATGCGCATGACGATGCCGACCGCGCCGCGCTGCCGGAAGACGTTGCAGCGGAAGCGTGCGACGCCGCTCAGCGAGTACGCGCAGTCCAGTTCGTTGCGGTACTCGAAGTCGTCCCACTGGTCGGTGGTGAGCAGCGCCTGCGCGAGCACCTGCGTGTCGGGAGGCATGAGCGGCTCCGTGCCGAACGGCACGAGCACGCCGTCAATGCGGGCCATGGGGGGGCTGCCCGCCTGGATGTGGACGTCGCTGGCGCGTTTGGCGACCATCTGCCGCAGAAGTTCATCGAGGGTCATGAGTCGGCCTTCAGTGTACGTTGTGTCTTTGCGCGGCGATGTGACCAGAGCGGCATGGCGTGTGAGATGCCTCACACGCCATGCCGCTCCGGCGGGGCGCTCAGTCCTGCGGAACGAGCGGAAGGTTGTCGATCAGGCGCACCCCATGAATCCGCGCCGCCGCGACGATCCGCGCGCCCACGGCGACCTCCTCTGTAACGGCACCGACAGGCTGCAGGTCCGGGTCCACGACGTCCAGGTAATCAAGCGTGAAGGCCGCCTCGCGCGCCAGGGCGGCCGCGCCCACTTCGCGCAGCGCGTCCCCGTCCCGGGTGCCGCTCGCGTACGCCGCCTGCACCGCCCGCAGCGCCGCGGACAACGCCGTCGCCTGCGCGCGCCCCTCGTCCGTGAAGTAGCTGTTGCGGCTGCTCAGGGCCAGGCCGGACGCCGCGCGCACGGTCGGCACCCCCACGATCTCCACCGGGACGTTCAGGTCCCGAACCATACGGCGCACCACCGCGAGCTGCTGCCAGTCCTTCTCGCCGAAATACGCACGCGCGGGCTGCACCATGTTCAGGAGCTTCAGGACCACCGTGGCCACCCCATCGAAGTGGCCGGGCCGGCTGGCGCCCTCGAACCCGGCGCTCACGCCGCCCACCTGCACGTTCGTGACGTACCCGTGGGGGTACACCTCACCCACGTCCGGCACGAACAGCACGTCCGCGCCCGCCTCTGCCGCCACCTGCGTGTCGCGCTCCAGATCGCGCGGGTAGCGGCTCAGGTCCTCGTTCGCACCGAACTGCCGCGGGTTCACGAACACGCTCACCACCACGCGGTCCGACTCGGCCCGCGCGCGGCGCACCAGCGTCGCGTGCCCCTCGTGCAGGTAGCCCATGGTGGGCACGAACCCCACGCGGCGCGCACCCGCCAGCGCCTCACGCAGGGCCGCCACGGTCGTGACCTTGATCACTTGTGGCCCTCGCGGCGGTGCAGCACCAGGTCCAGCGCCCAGCTGATCACCGCGAGGATCAGCGCGCCCACCACGGCCGCGCCGAACCCACGGACCTCCAGGCTCGTGAGGCCCGAGACGATCATCAGGACCACGCCGTTCACGACGAGCGTGAACAGCCCGAGCGTCAGGACGTTCACGGGCAGGCTGAGCAGCAGCAGCACCGGACGGATCAGGGCGTTCACGAGGCCGAGCACCAGCCCGGCCACGAGGGCGTCCCAGGGGTTCCCGCCGCGCGCGAAGTACACCCCGCTGTACAGCAGCGTCGTGAGCCACAGGGCGAGCGCGTTCACGCCCACCTTGACGAGCAGATTCACCATGCGCCCAGCGTACGGCATGCGCGCCGCCCAGGAGGGCCCTCGGCGCGCCGGTGATGTTCGCCGCCGCCTGTTCTGCCCGGCAAGTAAGGTGGAAGGCCATGCCTGCTCAGCCGCCACGGCGCGCCCGGAGAACGCCCCGTGCGCCACCTGAACCGGCGGGCCAGTTCGTCGTTCAGCCACCCGACCGGCCTGCTGGAGCGCCTGACCGGGCTCCTGATGGACTGGGAGAACCGCTACCTGAACGCCCTTGTGTGCCGCCAGTTGCGGGGCGGCACCGGGGAGCGCGTGCTGGAAGTGGGGTTCGGGACTGGCCGGACCCTCGCGCGCCTCGCCCGCGACTCGGCCCGCCACTGCGTGGTGGGCGTGGACCACTCGGCGCTGATGGTCACCCAGGCACGTCGCCGCTGCCGCTGCGCAGTGCTCGCCGGGCGGGTGGACGTACGGCAGGGCAACTTGGCCGCCCTGCCATACCCGGACGGTACGTTCGATGCCGCGCTGTCCGTGGACGCCCTGGACTTCTGGGCGGACCGGCACGGCGCGCTCAGCGAACTTCGGCGGGTGCTCCGGCCGGGCGGGCACCTGCTGCTCGGGTATCACCCCGCCCACGCCCTGAACGGCGCCCCGGGCCTCCGCCTGGATACCGACGAGGCCCTCGGCGCGGCGCGGCACGGCGCCGGGTTCGTGCTGACGGGCGCCGTCCACGACCCCCGTGTGCCCTAGGCGCCACGTGCAGCATCGCGGCGCGCCCCTGAAAGCGGAGGCCCGTGCCGCGCTGGCACGGGCCTCTCCGGTCGTTACAGGCCGAAACGCGCGAACGTGTGGTCCACGTTCCGCAGGTACCACTGCAGGTCGAACGCGCGGTCGAGGTCCTCGGCGCTCAGCGGGTTCTCCGGATCGGCGGCGAGCAGGTGGCGCAGGCCCTCGCCAGTCTCCCAGCTGCGCAGGCTGTTGCGCTGCACGACCGCGTACGCCGCCTCGCGCGCCATGCCCCGCTCGTCGATCAGCAGGTGCAGCACGCGCTGGCTGAACACCAACCCACCCAGGTCGTTCAGGTTGCGCAGCATGCGCTCCGGGAACACCACGAGGTCCCGCAGCACGCCCGTGAGGCGGCGCGTGGCGTAACTGGCGATGGCCGTTGCGTCCGGGAAGATGACGCGCTCAGCGCTGCTGTGGCTGATGTCCCGCTCGTGCCACAGCGGCACGTTCTCCAGCGCCGTCGTGAGGTACCCGCGCAGCAGCCGCGCCATGCCCGTCACGTTCTCGGTCAGGATGGGATTTTTCTTGTGCGGCATGCTGCTGCTGCCCTTCTGCCCTTTCCCGAACGGCTCCATCGCCTCGCGCACCTCGCTGCGCTGCAGGTGCCGGATTTCCACCGCGATCTTCTCGACGGTTGTGCCGTAGATGGCGAGTGCCGAAAGCACCTCGGCGTGCCGGTCACGGGCGAGCGTCTGGTTCGTGACCGGCGCGGCCTGCCAGCCCCACGCCGCCGCGACGCGCTCCTCCACCTCGGGGCTGACGTGCGCGTACGTGCCCACCGAGCCGCTCAGCATGACCACCTGAATGCGTTTCCGGGCCGCTTCAAGGCGTTCCAGGTCGCGGTCCAGCGTCGCCATCCAGTTCAGGAACTTCAGGCCGAACGTCATGGGTTCGGCGTGGATGCCGTGCGTCCGCCCGATGGTGGGCGTGTGCTTGTACTGCACGGCCTGCGCGCGGCACACGTCCCGCAGGGCGCGCACGTCATTCAGGATGATGCTGAGCGCCTCGTCGAGCAGGAGGTTCTGGGCGGTGTCCACGACGTCCGTGCTGGTCAGGCCGTGGTGAATGAAGCGGGCGTTCTCACCGTAGCGTTCCGTGAGGGCGGTCGTGAACGCGACGATGTCGTGCCGCGTGACGGCCTCAATGTCCGCGACGCGCGTCGCGAACCCCTCATCGAGCGGGTCGGTTTCGGCGCGCGCCACGAGGTCCGCGTGCGGCCCTTCGGGCACCTCACCGAGCGCCGTCTGCGCCTCCATCGCGGCGAGTTCCACGTTCAGCCACGCGCGGTACTTGTTGGCTTCGCTCCACAGGGCGCGCATTTCCGGAGTCAGGTAACGGTCAATCACGAAGTGCAGCCTAACAAACCCCCTATACACTGGTGGCATGAGCCAAGATCAGGCGTTCCTCGACGTGGCCGTGCGCGCGGCGCGCGCAGCGGGGGCCGTGCACCTCGCCGGCCTGGGCCGCACCCACGCCGTGCAGACCAAAACGACCTTCAGTGACCTCGTGACCGAGGTGGACGCCGAAGCGGAACGCGTCATCCGCGACCTCATCCTGCAGGCCCACCCGGACCACGCGATCCTCGGTGAGGAGGGCGGCCTGGTGGGGGAGGGCGCGGACGCGTTATGGGTCGTGGACCCCTTGGACGGCACCGTGAACTACGCGCACGGCTACCCGGTGTTCTGCGCGTCCATCGCGCTGGAGCTGCGAGGTGAGCGCGTGGCGGGCGCCGTGTACGACCCGACGCGTGACGAGCTGTTCACGGCCACGCGCGGCGGCGGCGCGCACCTCAACGGCCGGCCGATCCGCGTGTCGGACACGCCGGAACTGCGTTCGCCCGCGCTGGTGTCCACCGGGTTCCCGTATGACGTGGACCGCGACCAGCGTAACCTCGGGCTGCTGCGCAAGCTGCTCGCGGTGGGCGTCCCGGTGCGCCGCCCAGGCGCGGCGGCGCTGGACCTGTGCAACGTCGCGTGCGGCCGCATGGACGCGTACTGGGAACTGGGCCTCAAGCGCTGGGACAGCGCGGCCGGGAGCCTGATCGTGGAGGAGGCCGGCGGCCTCGTCACGGACGGCGCGGGGGAGCGCACGCCGTACGCGCCCCTGATCGTCGCGACGAACGGGAAGCTGCACGCGGAACTGCTGGGCGTCCTGAACGGCTGATGTACTGGCTGCTGGTGCTGGCCCTGGCGCTCGTGAACATCGGCGGGCTGTTCAGCGTCGCGCTGACGCTCACAAAGGGCGCCGCGGCGGGCGGCGCGCTGGAGACCCTGCTGAAACTGGCCTTGCTGGACGCCGTGAGCTTCTGGCTGTTGCGCCAGCTCCGGGACCGCTGAGCGGCGCGGCACATCGCGCGGACGCTGACGGTTCGCGCGCCTACGCGCGGCGTACACTGCCGCGCATGACGCCCTACCGCGCGTTCACGCCCGCGAAGTACACCTTTCCGCTGCCCGAGGGGCACCGCTTCCCTGCGTACAAGTACGCGGCCGTGGCGGAGCGCCTGGCGCCCCTGCTGCCGGTGGAGGACACGCCGGGTGTGGAGTGGGCGCTGGCGGAGCGCACGCACGACCCGGCGTACCTGACGCGCTGGCGGACGGGCGCGGTGGAGCGCCGCGAGGAACGCGAGTTCGGGTTGCCGTGGAGCGAGGGCGTGGTGGAGCGGGCGCGCCGCGCGACGGGCGGGACGTTCGCGGCGCTGCATGACGCGCTGCGCGTCGGCTGGGGCATCAACCTGGCGGGCGGGACGCACCACGCGTTCCGGGACCGCGCGGGCGGGTTCTGCCTGCTCAACGACGCCGCGATGGTCGCGCGCTACGCCCTGGACGAGGGCCTGGCGCGGCGCGTGCTGATTCTCGACTTGGACGTGCACCAGGGGGACGGAACGGCCAACCTGCTGGGCGGCGTGCCGCACACGTTCACGCTGAGTGTGCACGGGGAGCGCAACTACCCGTTCCGGAAGCAGACGAGCGACCTGGACATCGGCCTGCCGGACGGCGTGACGGACGCCGAGTACCTGCGGGTGCTGGATGAGCGGGTGCGTCCGGCGCTGGAGGCGTTCCGGCCGGACGTGGTGGTGTACCTGGCGGGGGCGGACGTGCTGGCCGGGGACCGGTTCGGGCGGTTTCAGTTGACGCTGGACGGCGTACGCGAACGCAACCGGCGGGTGCTGGCGTGGTGCCGGGCGGCGGGCGTGGCGGTGGTGAGCACCATGGCGGGGGGGTACAACCTGGACCGGGACCTGACGGTGGCGGGGCACGCGTCGGTGGTGGAGGTGGGGTTGGAGGTGTTCTCGAGAGCTTGACGGGCGGTGGTTCCGGGCCTGCGGTTCAGGAGTGATATGGCTTTGTCTAACCTTTGAGGGGAGTCTGGCGCGAAAGTACCTTCATCTGAGCTTTAAATCGTTTGGATTTGTGGTTCCATCGGCTTTTGGCCTGTACAAGCCTTGTACACTCGCGATGTATTCGCATGCCGCGCGCCGCCCGGCGCGCCCCCCCTCGCCCCGCCGGTCCGAAGGAGCGCTCCATGACCCTGCAAACCCCCCGCACCACCGCTCACCTCTCCGAAGCGCAGGGCCGCCCCGTCCGCCGCGGCGACACCCTCTACTACACCGGCGACGGCAGCCAGAGCCTCTACCGCCTCGAAAGCGGCCTGCTGCGCGCCATCCGCCTCACCCCGCAGGGCCGCAACCTCACCGTCCGCCACATCCACCCCGGCGACATCTTCGGCGAGGAAGCGCTGCACGGCATCAAACGCAGCCACCAAGTCGTCGCGCTCACCGACGCCATCGTCACGCCTATCTACACCCAGCACCTCACGCCCGAGGACCTCTGGAACGTCACGCGCAGCCTCAGCGCGCAACTCCAGCGCGTCATGAACGACGGCGTGCACATTCAGGACGGCGAACTGCGCGAACGCATCGCCCGCTACCTCCTGAACCTCAGCACCAGCAGCCTCGGCGGGCAGCATGCCGACGGCGTCCGCTTCGTGCGTGCCACCCACGAACTCATCGCCGAAGGCACCGGCGCCACGCGCGAAAGCGTCAGCAAACTCATCGGCGAAATGCGCGACGACGGCCTGCTGAGCCCCGCGTACCGCTGCATCAGCCTCATCAACGAACCCGCCCTACGCGCCCTCGCCGGCCTGCAGGACCAGTAACCCCAACGGGGAGGGCGCGCCGGTGACCCACCGGCGCGCCCTCCCCATGGACGCCCGCTCAGGCCAGCGGCGCGTCCGGATCGAAGCCCGCCGCGCTCAGCGCCCCGCGCGCCTCCTGCTCGAAGCGCGCGTACGCCTCCGCGAACGGCGCATTCACCGTCGCGCCCGCCGCCGCCACGTGCCCGCCCCCGCCGCACGCCACCGCAATGCGCTGCGCACTCACCCGCCCGCGCGAACGCAGGCTCAGCTTCACGCGGTCCCCGTAATCCTTGAACAGCGCGGCCAGCTCCGTGCCTTCGGCCGAGCGGATCAGGCCCACCATGGACTCCACGTCCTCCCAGGCCGCCCCGGCGCGCGCCAGCATCGCGTCGTCCACGCGGGCGGTCACAACCAGCCCGCCCAGGTTCGCGGGGAACGCCACAGTGCCCAGCACCTCCCGCTGCAACGCCAGCATCACGCGCGGCTGCTGCCCCAGCATCTCGTTCATCCAGCCCAGGCGCGCGCCCGCCGCCAGCAGGTCCGCCGCCGCGCGGAACGCCCCGGGCGTGGTGCTGCCGAACCGGAACGAGCCCGTGTCGGTGTTCAGGCCCAGCAGCAGCGGCTCGGCCACGTCAGCGCTCAGGGGGGCGCCCACCGCGTCCAGCAGGTCCTTGACCATCAGGGCCGTCGCGGACTGGCTGGGGTCGACGACACTCACCGTCGCGCGCCGCGCGTTCGTTCCGTGGTGGTCCACGTTCACGACCGGCCCCGCGAACGCCGTCACGTCCGCGCCGGCCACCCGCGCCGCGTCCGTGTTGTCCACGTCCAGCACCACCGCGAGCGCCCCGTCCGGCCAGGTGTCCAGGCGCGGCACAAGCTCGCCCTCGCCCACCAGGAAGCGCAGGTAGCGCGGCGCGTCCGCGACCGCCACCACGTCCCGGCCGGCCGCGCGCAACGCCCGCGCCAGCCCCAGCACACTCCCGACCGCGTCCCCGTCCGGGTCCACGTGCGTGAGCACCACCACCGGCCCCGCGTGCCCGAACATCAGCCGGGCGGCTTCTGAAATCAACGCCCCGTAGCGGGGCTCAGCGGCATTCTGCGTCATGGCGCGAGTATACGTGCCGGCCCTGAGCGGCCGCTGTGCCCCACGGGCCACGCAGGACGGGCGGACCCGCGCCGGTCCGCCCTGGTCGGGGTCGAGGGTCAGCCGTGATCGTGATCCTGAGTGCCAGTGCGCGTCACGAACGGCAGCTTGAAGGTCCCAAACGTCGCGCCCGCCCGCGCTGTACCGGTCACCAGCAGCGTGTACGCCCCGTCCCGCGGGAGCGTGACCGTCGCGCCCAAGCGCGCGCCGCTCGCGCTGAGCTTCACGGTGCTGAGCGGCTTCACGCCCGCCTTCACGCTCCCCGCGTACACACTCAGCGTGCACGTGCAGTTCGCCGCCGTGATGGCGCGGCCACCCCGCTGCGTCAGCTCGAACCATACCTTGTTCTTGCCGACGACCGGCGCGTCGTCCGGTTCGATATGAATCAGGCCGCCCACCTGACCGTCACGCACCAGCTCATGCGCGAACGCCGCGCTTCCTAAGGTCAGGGCCAGCACGGCAGGCATCCAGTTTTTCATGAGGTTCTCCTCGGGGAATGCACGCGGGCGCGGCGCGCGCCCACAGCGCGCCCGACCAGCGTGACGAGGGTGGCGAGCGTGACCAGCACGCCCCCCACCGTCAGGGGTGTCAGGCCAGCATGAACGCCGACCCACGCGGTATGCACGCCCGCCAGCACGAACGCCGGCGGCGTGAGCCGGTGCAGCGTCCGCCAGTGCCGCCCCAGCGCGCGCTGCGCCGGGCGGCTGCTCGTGAGCGCCAGCGGCACCAGCAGCGCCAGACTGAGCGCGCCGACCAGTACGCCATTGCGAGTCCCGACCGCCAGGAAGGCCAGGCTGTCCAGGCGGCCGTCCAGATCGAACTGGAAACTGTACGCGGTGTGCAGCAGCGCGAACGCGAACGCCAGCAGCCCCAGCGGACGCCGGTACGGGCGCGTCCACGCGGGCTGCGCGAGCAGCACCAGCGCCAGCAGCCCCAGGGCCACGAACCCGTGCGCCTCGCCGAGCCGCTGGCCCTGCACGTGCGAGCCGGCCGGCAGCGCCAGCCGCACGCCAGCCTCCAGCGCGAGCGCCAGCAGCGCGCCCCACCCGAACAGGACGTTCGGGTGAACGCGAGGAGCACGCCGGTCCGTCATTTCAGCGTCGTCGTGCTGGCCGGCGTGGCAGGGTCACTGCTGTCCCACTTCACGACCGTGCCGTCCGCGTACGTCTGGAACACGTTCCACTTCAGGGTGCCCGCATCCGCCGGGTTCGTCGCCTGGAACAGGAAGCGCTGGAACTCCAGCGGCTGAATGCGGCCCCGCCACGTGACACTGGTGATGCTGCCGTTCGCGTCCCGCGTGACGCTGCGCGTGAACCCCGGCACAGGCAGGAACCGGGAGACCTTCACGCCGGCCGGCACGAACAGCTGCACCTGCGTGGTCGCCACCTCCCGCTCCACGGGCACCTGCAGGCGGTACGTTTCGGACTTCCCGGCGAGACTCTCGCCGGCCCCCAGTTCGGTTTTGACGGTGGCGTGCGCGAACGCAATGGACGCGAGCAGCGCGGCGGACAGGGTCAGGATCTGACGCATGAACAACTCCTTGAAAAAGAGAAAAGAAGACGAGAAAGGGAGGAGGTGGGCGCACGGCGCGCCACTCAGCCCTTCAGGCGGGCGGAACCGCCCCCACGCCGCCCCGGAAGCCCGACGCGTCACAGGCACCACCCCGTACGCGGACCCGTCCGCCGGGGGCGGCGCGCCGAACATGGCGCCCGGAACCACCGGGATGGACACAGGTCAAGGCCTCCAGAGCCGAGGGCCACGCATGACCCCCGAGCGGGCAGGGTGAACGGTCACCGCCACTCGGCAGGACCGCAACGACTCAACCCCGCAAGGCCGGTGGAGCGCGCGCGTCCGCGTGGGCCCACGCCCCCACGAACACCCGCACGCGCGACGGACGGCCATGCGCCGCCCGCACGCCCGGCGCGGGCACCCAGGCGAATGCCAGGCCCTCCACGCCGAACGCATGCGTAAAACAGAACGGGCAGTGCGCCCCATGGTCATGCCCGGACGGTGGCGCATTCGGCGAGCCGGACCGCAGCGGGTCCGCGCCGTGCCCTCCGGCATGCTCACCGGGGCACTCGCCCTCCGCCATGACCATACCCGGCCGCTCATCACCCACGTGTGCTACGGCCTGCGCCTCATCCGCGTGCGCGGCCATGACGGCCACGCTGCCCACACCCGCGGACGTTACGGTGGGCGCAGCCGTCCGCACCGTATACGCGAACGACGCCAGCACGCACAGCAAGGCCGCCCACCACAGCGGCAGGCGGCGCGAACCCACGCGGCGCAGCACGGCCCCACTATACCCACGCCGACCGGGGCGGACGCCCCACCCCCGCCGATCCGCTGCGCGCGCCCGCCCGCAGGCTCTACACTCAGGAACGTGCCCCCCCGCCTCAACCTCGCCGCCCTCACGGGCGAGGAACTCGAAGCGCTCCTCGGCCCCGGCCAGACGCAGCGGCTGTTGCCGGACATCAGCGCCGCGCGCCTCGCCACCCGCCCCTACCCCGGACCGACCCTGCCGGAAGCCCTCACGTTCGAGGCCCTGCAGGAGCGCGACTGGGGCGGCACGCAGGACGTCACCCGCCGTCTGCGCGCCCTGCGCGCCGACCTCGACGCGGCCGGCGCGGTTCCCCTCGGCGTGTACTACGTCCCCGCCCTGCCCGAGGCGCGCCACCAGAGCGCCCACCTTGACCACCAGGACACCGCTGTGGCGGTTCGCTGGAGTGAGACGCCCGAAGGGCAGGAGGGCGCGCCGTTCCTGCAGGCCGTGAGTCTGCTGCGCGACCGTGCGAGCGGTATCGCCGCTGTCCTCACCAGCACCTCCCCGATGCCGTTCGCGCCGACCCTCAGCGAAGAGGTCGACGGCGCGCAGCTGCCCACGCTCGGCGCAGCCGAGTTTCTGGCCGCGCACCGCGCCCGCAGCGCCCGCCATGGCCGCGCCGTGAAACTCAGCACCGAAGCGGACTGGCAGCGCGCGTGGCAGGCGCTGCGCGCCCTGAACCTCAGCGCCTGGCAGCGTCGCGGCCTCGTCATCGACGGCGCCTGACCCCGCTGCGCTCAGGCCGCTTGAGCGCGCAGCCGCGCGGCGAATGTGCTTGGCATGCGTTCACGCAGGCCATAGAGTTGACCCCGGGTGATTCATGAAAGACTCATCCTGCACCCGGAGGTGCACATGCGTACACGTCCTCTCCTTGCCCTCGCCGCCGCCCTGACCCTCGCTGCCTGCACCCAGGCGCCCACCTCGCCCAGTGCTGACCTCGTCACGCTGACCCTCGACAACCCACTGCGGACCCTCGCGCCCCAGGGCCTCCCCACGGACCGCAACGGCCAGAGCGCCGTCACGAAACTCAAGGTCACGATCAAGGACGAACGCGGTCAGCCGGTCACCTTCAACGACCAGAACGTGTACCAGGCGGACGGCCCCCGGGCCTTCCTGACCCTCACGCCGGACAGCCCAAACCTGACCTTCACAGTGCCGCGCGGCACCTACACCTTTGAAAGTGTCGGCACCACCAACAAGAACAACTTCCTCGCGTACGGCCAGACGACGCCCCAGGCAGTGCAAAGCCCGCAGCAGCACGTGCGCCTCGTGGTGCACACCCTCGTGGACCCGCGCTCCCCGGCCCTCTCGTCACGCTTGCCCTCGTCCAGCGTATTCATGAACGACGAACTCGAACTGACGCTGGGCGTGGGCGCATACGACTTCGTCGAGTACCCGGATGTGTCCGACCCTGCGGCCTACCTCACGTACCGCGTGCCCACCAGCGACCTCTCCGAAGTGACGTACACCGTCAGCGCCGGCCAGGGCACCATCCTCTCGAGCAGCAAGGTCGGCGCGCGCGTGCGCGTGACCGACGGCGACGCCGACAACCTCTTCCGCGTCACCGCGACCTTCAAGGCCTGGGCGGCCGCGAGCGACGGCAGCCAGACCGCCACGCTCCGGACCTTCACCACCACCCGCACGCACAACTTCCAGCACAGCACCTCCGGTGCGGACTTCCGCGCGCCCAGCGTCACCGTCCGCAAACTCGCCCCGGTCACGGTCGGGCAGCCGCTCACCATTCAGGGCACCGCCAGCGACCGAGAAACCGGCATCGCGGCCCTGCGCGTCTATCAGGGCCCCGTGCTGATCGGCAGCACCGACCCGTCAGACACGGCCCGCGGAGACGTGCAGCCCGTCACGTTCACCTTCGACAACTGGACCATGAACTGGACCGCGACCGTGCCCACCCCGGAAATCAAGGTCATCGCCGAGGACCGCGGCGGCAACGAAAACACGCCCGTGTACGACGAAGTCAGCACGTACAACCAGCAGGCCGCCAGTTGCGCCTACTCCATCTGGGTCCTGGAAGAGACCGCCAGCATCGACCTGCAGACGTACCTGCACATCGACAAACCCGAGGGCGCCACGACCATCACCATCGGCCCCGACAGCCACGGCCAGCCCGCCCCGGACACGTACCAGCAGGACGTATACAGCGTCTGCCGCCTTCCCAGCATGGTCATCAGCACCACCCTCACGGACGGCCCCGAACCCACCTTCAGCGGCACGGTCCGGGACACGCGCGGCACGCGCACCTACCAGCTCACGCCGCAGCGCCTCACCTACTGACCCTCCCCAACGCCGCCGGGCCCGGAGCTGCACGCTCCGGGCCCGGCGGCGTCATCCTGCAGCAGCCTACCCGGGCAGGTTGAAGGTCAGCGCCGTGCCCTCGCCGGGCGCGCTCGTGATTGCCACGTTCCCGCCCGCCATGTTCACGCGCTCGCGCAGACCGATCAGGCCCAGGTGCCCCTCGCCCGCACGGGCGGACGCCTCGTCGCGCGTAAAGCCGCGCCCATCATCGCGCACGGTCACCTGCACGCCCCCCCCGCCGAACTGCACGCGCACCGCCGCGGACTGCGCGCCCGCGTGCTTGTCCACGTTCGACAGGGCCTCCTGCACGAGGCGGAACACCGTGAGTTCCGTGTCCGCGCTGAGGCGCCGCTCCTGCCCCATGACCTCCAGGCGCGCGGGCGTGGCCGCCTGATCGGTCAGCCACTCCAGCGCCGGCAGCAGGCCGAGATCGTCGAGGACGCTCGGGCGGAGATTCCGCGCGAAGCGCCGCACCGACTCGATGGCAGCGTTCAGGTCCGCGCGGATGTCCAGGGCGCGGTCGTGCGCGTCGCCGTCCGTCATCTTGGCGAGGCGGTCGAGGCGACGCCCGATGGCGACGAGCACCTGCGCGGTGTCGTCGTGCAGCTCGCGGCTGATGCGCCGCCGCTCCTCCTCCTGCGCCTGCGTGAACAGCGCCAGGAAGGACCGCAGCTCGCCCTGGCGCGCCTGCACGCGCGCGATCTCCTGCCCGCGCCGCGTGATTTCCGCCGCGAGCGTCTGCATCTCGCTGATGTCGCGCGCCACGACCAGCATGCCGAGCACCTCGCGGTCACTCACGACCGCGGACAGGCGCACCTCCAAACGGAGGGTGCGGTCCACGCCGACCACCTCGATGTCGCACGAGCCGGGCTGGTCGGGGTTGCTGAGGCACGCGCCCCACGCGCGGTCCAGCGCGTCCCGCCACGGGGCGCCCAGCAGCGCCCAGACGCTCCGCCCGGCCAGCGGGCCGAGCAGGCGTTCACTCGCGGGATTGCCGTACGTCATGACGCCGCTCGCGTCGCACGCGATAATCAAGTCGTGCGCGCTGTGCGCGAGCAGCCGGTACCGCGCCTCCTCGCGCGCGAGGGCCGTGAGCAGCCGCTCCTGCCCGAGCGCGAGGCTGATCTGGTCACCGATGGCGCGCGCCAGCTGCAGCACGCGGTCGCTGGGCGCGTCCTCGCCGCTGTGGTCGAAGTACATCAGGCCGATGTCCTCGCCGCCCGCGCGCAGCGGCACGACCAGCGCGCTCGACGCGCCCGGCAGGCAGTGGCGGCGCGTGAGGCGGCGCGGCCCGCGCCCGAGGTGCGCCGTCAGGCGCAGGGCGTCGTCGGCGTGCACGTCCAGGCCGAACGCGCCCAGTTCCGTGAACTGCCCGTCGTCCGTGAGGACGATCAGGCCACGTTCGGCGCGCAGCGCGAGCGTCGCCATCTCGGCAGCGCGGGCGACGCTGCCGTCGTCGCGGTCCGTGCCGAGCGTCCGCGCGAGGTTCAGCAGCACCGCCGCCTCCTGCTCGCGGCGGACCTCCTCCTCGTACAGCCGGGCGTTCTCGATGGCGAGCGCCGCCTGCGCGCCCAACACGCCCGCGAGCGCCAACTCGTCCGCGCCGAGCGTGAGCTTCTCGCGGAAGAACAACGCCAGCCCCCCGAACACGCGCCCATGCGCGGTCAGCGGCAGGCCCACCACACCGCGAAACGGGTACTGCCCGCTCGCCAGCAAGCGCCGCGTAAAGCGCGACCCGACCTCCACCCGCTCGGACTGCATGTCCGTGACGGCCACCAGCGCGCCCCGCTCCACCGCGCGGCCCACCACGCCCGTACCGACCTTCGCGCGGGCGTGCATCACGAATTCCGCGTCCAGCCCGAGCGCCGTCTTGATGGGCATGGTCCGCCCGTCTGGCAGCAGCTCGTACACGGCGGCGGCGTCCGCGCCGAGCAGATCCCGGGCGCGCTCCAGCGTGCGTTCCAGCGTGTCGCCGAGCTTCAGGCTGCCGGCGAGGGCCACGCCCGCCTCGCGCAGCGCCTCGGCGGTGTGCCGCTTGCGGGACTCCTCCGCGTACAGGCGGGCATTGTCCATGGCGAGCGACGCCTGCTCCGCGAGCGCCAGGATCAGCCACACCTCGTCGTCCGTGACGCGCTGCCCGCGCGTACGCGTGTCCACGTACAGCACGCCGAGCGGGCGGCCACGCGCGGCGAGCGGCGCGATCACGCAGAATTCCGGCGAGAGTTCCGCGAGGCCGCGCGCGAGGGCCGACCCGGCGTCGCGCGTGCGGTCGAACAGGATCGGTTCGCCGCGCTCCATCAAGCGCTCGAAGGATTCCGGGCCGACGCCCACGCCCCCCTCGAAGCCCTCGTGGAACCCGAACGTGAACACCTCGCCGGTGCGCGCGCCGTTCGGCCCGAGCTCCCGGAACAGCCCCACGAACGCCCGCTCGAACCCGACCGCGCGCGCCGCGGATTCTGCCGTGGCCGTCAGGACCTCCGCGAGGTCGAGGGTGCCGCCCAGGCGCCGCACCAGCCCCGCGACGACCTCGGCGGTGCGTCCGCGCCCGCGCCGCGCCTCGCGCGCTTGCGCGCCCTCGAACGCCAGCGCGAGCATCGGCGCGAGCGCCGCCACCTCGTGGACGCTCTCCTCCCGCGCGCCGATTACTTCCAGCACGGCGTCCCCGAGTGGCACCGCCACCAGCCCGCCGCGCGCCTGCACGGCGCCCGCCGTGAGGGCCGCCCAGGCGACGCTCTCGTCGCACAGCGCCAGCCCGAACCCGACGCACGCGAGCGGCGCGAGCGCGCCGTCGCGGCGCACGCTGAACTGCACGCCGTGCGCGCCGACCGCGCGGCAGACGCCCTCGCAGAGCGCCTCCGCGAAGGCCGCGGCCGTCTGCGCCTCCGCGAGCGGCGCGAACCAGGAGGAAGTGGACGTCATGGCGCCTCAGTATGGCGCGTGAACGCCGGACACGGAGGCACATGGCCGGGCCGCCCCGGTGCTTTTCCCGCGCTGCTTGGTATCCTGCGCGCATGAACGAGCGGATGACGGCGGTCCTGCGTGAAGCGGGCTTCGACGGTGGTGGGGTGCGCGCGACCCTTGATCACCCGGACGCGTTCTTTGCCCTCACGGACCGGGAACTGGCGTACCACGACGCGGGCGGGCTACGCCGCGTGAACCTCCCGGACGTGACCCGCATTCACAGCGACCGCGACGGCGTCCTGCGCGTGGAAACCGCGAACGGCACGGCGCTGACGGCGTCGCTGCTGGGCTTCGTGCCCGCGCAGGTGCAGAGCTTCTTCCAGGAGGTCCGGGACGTCACGGCCCGCGCCAAGAACCAGCCGGCCCCGCCGAACACCGCCCCGAAACCGTTCGTGGCGCCGGCCGCGGCCCCGGCGCCACGAACGGCCCCCACGCCTGCCCCCGTTGCGCCCGCCCCGGCGCCTGCTGCCACGACCGTCACGGTGTCACCGTCCGTCCGGGAAGTCCGCGCCGCGCCCGAACCGGCCACCGCCACCCCGGACCGCACCCCGGAACCGGTCAGCCCGGCGCCGGACCCCGCGCCGAGCGCGCCGCGCCCCATCGTCATCAGCAGCACGCCCGTCACCAGCAGCGCGGACGACGTGAACGCGCCCCGCGCGGGCGGCACCGTGGCCACCCCCGGCATTGCCGCCGCGCTCGCCAGCGGGGAGCTCGCGCAGGCCGCCAGCAGCGCCGAAGGGTACGTGGGTGCGATCCGGGCGCTCGCGGTCGTGCTCGGCCTGGCGGCGCTCGGGGTGGCGTTCATGCAGTGGCGCAACGACCAGGCCCTCGCAGCCCTGTGGGTGCTCGCGTCGGGCGGCGTGGCCGCCATCGCGCTGCTGATGCTCGCGAGCGTCACGCGCCTGCTGGTGGCCGTGGCGCGCCAGCTGCCGGACCGGGACGCATGACCGAACACGAGGGCACCGCCGCGGCGCTCCGGGACGCGCGCGCGCTCATCGCAGGGGCGGTCGGCGTTCCCAGCGTGTCCGGCGAGGAGGCCGCCGTCGCGGCGTACCTCGCGGACTGGATGCGCGCGCACGACTTCACCGCGCACGTCGATGAAGCCGGGAACGCCGTCGGGGAGCGCGGGCGCGGCCCGTTGACGGTCGTGCTGCTCGGCCACATCGACACGGTGCCCGGCGACATTCCCGTCCGGGTGGATGAGGCGGGCGTCCTGCACGGGCGCGGCAGCGTCGACGCGAAAGGCAGCTTCTGCACGTTCGTTGCGGCCGTCGCGGCGCTCGGTGAGGACGCCCTTCACCGCGCGCGCTTCGTGTGCGTGGGCGCAACCGAGGAGGAAGCGCCCAGCAGCCGGGGCGCGCGGCACGCCGTCACGCAGTACGCGCCGGACGCCGTGTTCATCGGCGAGCCGAGCGGCTGGGCCGGCATCACGCTCGGGTACAAGGGTCGCCTCGTCGTGAAGGCCAGCGTGGAGAAGGACAACTTCCACTCCGCCGGGGACGGCACGAGTGCCGCCGACGACCTCGCGGAGTACTGGTTCCGCGCCCGCGCGTGGGCGGCCACCGCCGGAGGCAGCAGCCCGTTCGAGGCGGTGCAGGCGACCGTGCAGGCCCTGTCGTCGGACGCGGACGGCCTCACGCAGCGCGCGCACGCCACCATCGGCCTGCGCCTGCCTGTGGGCCTCACGCCGCAGGACGCCGAGGCCCACCTGCGCGACCTCGCCGGGGACCTGCCGGTGACGCTGGTGTTCGTGGGGCACGAGGTGGCCGTGCGGCACGACCGGGACAGCCGCGTGGCGCGCGCCCTGCGCGTCGCCATTCGCGCGCACGGGGGCACGCCGGTGTTCAAGGTGAAGACCGGCACCAGCGACATGAACGTCGTCGCGCCGCACTGGGCCGCTCCGACGGTCGCGTACGGTCCGGGCGACAGCAAGCTCGACCACACGCCCGAAGAGCGCCTGGACCTCGCGGAGTACGACCGTGCGGTCCTGGTGCTGCGCGACGCCCTCACGCGCCTCGTTGCCGACTGAGCTGCGCGCCGGCGTCTGGCAGGGGCGCCCGCGCGCGGCGTAACGCGGCAAGGCTCAAGGTCACCTGAAGTGGCCTGAGGGGCGCCCCTGCCTATCATGCGCGGCGGAGGAGCCCATGACCCTGTCCATCGCCGTGGTGCTGGCCCTGTTCGTGGCGGCGCTGATCCTGTTCGCCACTGAAATCATCGCCATTGACGTGACGGCCCTGCTGCTGCTCGGCGCGCTGCTCCTCACCGGCCTGCTGACCCCCAAGGAGGCGTTCGCGCCGTTCGGAAGCGACACGGTCCTCACGCTCGCCGGGCTGTTCATCCTGACGCGCGCACTGCTGCGCACGGGCGTCATCGAGCGGCTCGGCGCGACGCTCGCCGCGCGCACCCAGAACGCCACCGGCATGACCCGCGGCGTCCTCATGACGGTCGCGGGCGTCAGCGCCTTCACCAGCAACACCGCCACCACCGCCGTGTTCCTCCCGGTGGTGCTGGGCCTCGCGCGCCGCGCGGGCCTCGCGCCGAGCCGCGTGCTGATGCCGCTCGCGTACGCCAGCATCCTGGGCGGCACCATCACCATCATCGGTACCAGCACGAACCTCGTCGTGAGCGGCGCCGTCACCCATTACGGCCTGCGGCCCCTGGGATTCTTCGAGCTGGCGTGGGTGGGCGTGCCCGTGGCCGCGCTGGGCCTGCTGTACCTGTTCTTCGTCGCGCCGCGCCTGATCCCCGAACGGGACGCCGCCCTCGACGCCACGTACGGTGTGCGCGCGTACCTCGCGGACCTCACCATTCAGGACGGCTCCCCGCTGGACGGGCAGACGCTGCGCGAAAGCGGCCTGGGCCGCGACCACGGCCTCACGGTCCTCGCGGTGCAGCGCGCCGGCGCCACCCTGCACTCGCCTGCCCCGGACGACGTTCTGCGCGCGGGCGACACCCTGGTTGTCGAGGGGCAGACGGAGCGGCTGCTGAGCGGCAAGACGCAACTCGGCGTCGTGAGCCGCCCGGAGCAGAAACTGCTCGCCAGCCTGGAGGACCCCACGGACCGTGACGCCGTACGGCTGGTGGAGGTCGTCGTGATGCCCCGCTCGCCGCTGATCGGGCGGACGCTGCGCGAGGCGCAGTTCCGCGCGCGTTACGGCCTGAGCGTGCTGGGCGTGCACCGCCGCACGCGCCTCAGCCCGGAAGGCACGGCGCGCACGCGCCTGCAGGTCGGCGACGTGCTGCTCGTGCAGGGGCCCACGCGGCGTGTGGAAGCGCTCGGCGATCACTTGACGGTCCTCGGGGACCTCACGTCCCAGCAGCGTGACACGCGTCGTGCGCCGCTGGCGGTCACGTTGTTCCTCGGCGCGGTCCTGCTCGGCGCGACCGGGGTGCTCCCGCTGGGCGTGGCGGTGGTGGTCGGCGCGGCCCTCGCGTTCGCGCTGCGCGTCGTGCCGCCCGAGGAGGGCTACGCGAGCATCGAGTGGCCGGTGCTGGTGCTGGTGGCGTGCATGCTCGCGTTCGGCGCGGCGTTCGAGAGCAGCGGCGCCGCGAAGCTGCTCACGAGCGGCCTCGCGGACGTCGTGCGGCCGCTCGGCCCGCACGTGCTGCTCGGCGTGTTCTACCTGATCACCGTGATCCTCACGCAGCCGATGTCGAACCAGGCGGCGGCGCTCGTGATGCTCCCCCTCGGCATTGGCGTGGCCCGCGCGCTCGACCTGAACCCCATGCCGTTCGTCATCGGCATCACCGTCGCGGCGAGCAACTCGTTCATCACGCCGCTCGAGCCGTCGTGCATGCTCGTGTACGGCCCCGGGCGGTACAAGTTCATTGATTTCGTGCGGGTCGGTTCGGGCCTCACGCTGCTCGGCATGATCGTCAGCCTGATCATCATCCCGTGGCGCTGGCCCTTTTGAAGGGGCGCGCGCAGGCTTGGCTTTTCTTGAACTTGGTCCCATCAGGGCTGGCGCGCCCGGGTTCACTTGATACACTCGCCGCATGACCACCTCCAAAGAACGCGACCTGGAGGCGCGCCTGGAAGCGGCGTTCCGTGAGCACCAGACAGCCACGCTCGTCGCGGTGACGCTCGGAATCGTGATTGGCGTGGGCGTCGCCGCCTACGTCCTGAACCGCACGCGTCGCCCCATGCTGCGCATGAACCCCGACGATCCCGAGCAACCCCTGTTCATCTGAACGCGTCACCACGAGCGGGCGCCCCCACCGGGAGCGCCCGCTCGAAACGCATGGATCAGTTCAGTCAGCCGGGTTCGCGGCGGGCTTCGTGACGTGCGTGGGCAGGCGCCGCCACAGCGCCAGCACGCACAGCGCCCCCAGCGCGATGATGACGCCCAGGCCCACGCGCGGCCCGAACGGCCCGGTCTTGTCGATCAAGCGGCTCACCAGCAGCGCGCCCGGAGGGCCCATGCCGACCAGCACGAACGAGTACACGCTCATCACGCGGCCGCGCAGGTGGTCAGGAATCGTGAGCTGCACGGTGCTGTTCGCGCTGATCAGGAGCGTCAGCATGCTGAACCCGCACGCCGCGAGGACCGGCGCGGCGATGAGGGCGGTGGGCGTCAGGGCGAGCGCGGTGCTGCTCACGATCAGCAGCACCGCGCCGACGCGCAGGTTCCGGGCGGGGTTGGGTTTGCTGGCCTGCCACAACGCGCCGATCATGGCGCCCACGCCGAACGCCGCGTTCAGCGCGCCGAACCCGGCCTCGCGCACGCCGTACACCACCCGCGCGAAGTACGGGATCAGCACGTTGAAGTTGATGATGGTCAGGCTGAGCGTCCCGACCAGCAGCAGCGTCGTCACGATGGCGGGCGTGGCGCGCACGTACCGCAGCCCCTCGGCGATGTCGAGGATCACGCTCGGGCGCGGCCCGCGTTCCCGTGCGGGGAAGGGGAGGGTGGCGAGCACGTACAGGACGTACAGGAACGACACGACGTTCAGGTAGAACGGGAACGCGAGGCGCGTGACGCTGTTCTCGTTGCCACCCGCGAGCAGGCCCACGCCGAGCGCCGCGACCGCGCCGAACACGGCCTGCCCGAGCGTGCGGCTCACGTTGAACGACAGGCTGTTGAGCGCGACGGCGTTAGGGACGTCCGCGCGCGGCACGAAGTCCACGACCATGCTCTGCCGCGCGGGCATGTCGAAGGCGTTCGCCATGCCGCTGATGAACGCGATGACCAGCACCAGCGGGTACGTGATGACGCCCAGGTGCGTGGTGATGGCGAGCGCGAGGGCGGTGCCGAGCAGCGTGATCTGCGTGGCGAGCAGCACGCGGCGGCGTGGAACGCGGTCGATGATGGCGCCCGCGAACAGGCTGAGCAGCAGGCTGGGCGTGAACTGCGCGACCGTGACCCAGCCGAGGGCGCTGCTGGACTGGTTCGTGAGTTCCAGAACGAGGTAGGACTGGGCGGTGGACTGCATCCACGAGCCGATGAGGCTCACGAGCTGCGAGATCCAGTAGCGCCGATAGTGGGGGTGCCTGAGGGCGCGGAACGTCTGTTGCTGCCAGTCGCGCGCGCGGCGGAGGGGGCCGGCGGTCATGGGCGCAGCATACGCCGCAGTGCCGCGCGTCGCGGCGGCGCGGGGCGTGTTTGCGGGGCAGTACCCCGTGAGTGACAAACATCATGAAGGTCGACTTAAGGTCCGCTGGACGCAATTGTGAGGGCCGGTTGGCGCGACCACGCGCTTGAATTGTTAAAGTGCCCGCCATGGAATACCGCAACCTCGGCAAAAGCGGCTTGAAAGTCAGCGAAATCGCTCTCGGCGGCTGGGTCACCTTCGGCCACAGCGTCAACGACGACCAGATGGTCCGCGACATCGTCCTCAAGGCCTACGAGCATGGCGTGAACTTCTTCGACCAGGCCGACGTGTACGCCCGCGGCAAGAGCGAAGAGCTCATGGGCGCCGTCCTCCGCGAACTCCCCCGCCACACCCTGGTCATCAGCAGCAAGGTGTACTGGCCGATGAGCGACGACGTGAACGACCGCGGCCTCAGCCGCAAGCACATCCTCGAAAGCATCGACAAGAGCCTGCAGCGCCTCGGCACCGACTACCTCGACATCTACTTCGCGCACCGCTACGACGACAACGTCCCCATGGAAGAAATCGTCATGGCGTTCGACCACGTCGTCCGCAGCGGCAAGGCCATGTACTGGGGCACCAGCGAGTGGCCCGCCGCGCGCATCGCGCAGGCCGTCGAGTTCGCCAAGGCGAACGGCCTGTACGGCCCCGTCACCGAACAGCCGCAGTACAGCATGCTGTACCGCGACCGCGTCGAGAAGGAAATCCTGCCGTACACCGAGAAGGCCGGCGTGGGCCTCGTCGTGTGGAGCCCGCTCGCCATGGGCATGCTCACCGGCAAGTACGACGACGGCATGCCCGAAGGCGCCCGCCTCAGCGACAACGAGAACTGGGCGAAGCAGTTCGTGAACGAAACGAACCGCCAGAAGGTCCGCGCGCTCAAGCCCATCGCGGACGACCTGGGCCTCACCCGCGCGCAGCTCGCGCTCGCGTGGGCGCTGCGCCAGCCGGGCGTCAGCAGCGTCATCACCGGCGCCACCAAAGTCCAGCAGATCGAGGACACCGCCAAGGCCGCCGGCGCGAAACTCACCCCGGAAATCACCGCGCGCATCGACGAAATCCTCAAAGGCGAGTAAGGCCCGCTCACCACCAAAGGCAGGAGGGGCGCCGCGCGGCGCCCCTCCTCCTTTTGGGTGGCGTTCGTCCTCACGCGCAGGCTCTACGCTGAGGGGCGTGGACAACGCCATAGAGACGCACGAGCTGCGCAAAACGTACCGGGGCGTGAACGTCGTGGACGGCCTGAACCTCACGGTCCGGCGCGGCGAGGCCTTCGGGTTCCTCGGCCCGAACGGCGCCGGCAAAAGCACCACCGTGAAAATGCTGCTCGGCCTCGTGCGCCCCTCGGGCGGCGACGTGCGCGTCCTCGGCGGGCACCCTGGCGCCCGCGCCGTGCGCGCGCAACTGGGCTTCCTGCCCGAGCAGTTCCGCTTCCAGACGTGGATGACCGCCGAGGAGTTCCTGACCTTCCACGCGCGCCTCGCGGGTCTGAGTGCCCACGACGCGCGCGCCCGCATTCCCGGCGCGCTCGAACGCGTCGGCCTCGCGGGCCGCGCCCGCCAGACGCTCGGCAGCTTCAGCAAAGGCATGCTGCAACGCGCGGGGCTCGCGCAGGCGCTCATTCACCAGCCCGCGCTGGTGTTCCTCGACGAACCCACCAGCGCCCTCGACCCCATCGGCCGCGTCGAGGTCCGCGAGATCATCACCGCCCTCAAGCAGGACGGCACCAGCGTGTTCCTGAACTCCCACCTGCTCAGCGAGGTCGAAGCCGTCTGCGACCGCGTCGCGTTCGTGAACCGCGGCCGCGTCCTGCGGGCCGGCACGCTCCGCGAACTCCTCGGTGAAGGCACCGCCTTCGTCGTGCGCGCGCGCCCCCTCACGCCCGCGCTGCACCGCGCCCTGGAAGCGCTCGGCACCGTCACGCCCGCCGTGAACGACCCGGACACCCTGCACGTCACCCTGCACGACCCGGCGTTCGCGGCGCGCGTCGCGCCCGCCGTGCTGAGCGCCCACGCGGAACTGCTCGCCCTGGTCCCACAGCAACCGGACCTGGAAAGCATCTTCCTGAACCTCATCGGCCGCTCCGGGAGCGCCGCGTGAGGGGCGCCCTGCTGGTGGCAGGCCTCACGCTCCGCGAAGCCCTGCGGAAACGCCTCGTGGTGGCCCTGCTGATCCTCACGGCCATCTTCATCGGCTTCTACCTGTACGGCGTGTTCAGGCTCGAAAGCACCCTGCTGGCACGCGCCGCCGAACTGGGCCTGGACCGCGCGCCCCGCGCGGCACAACGCTCGTACGCCTTCATGACGCTGCTCGGCATGTACCTCGTCAACTTCCTGGCATCCCTGATGGCCGTCCTGAGCGCCGTCGGCAGCGTCAGCGGCGACATCGAGAGCGGCGTCATGCAGTCCATCGCGTACCGCCCCGTGCCGCGCGAGCAGTACGTCCTCGGGCGCTGGCTGGGCTTCGCGCTCATCAACGCCGGGTACGTGGTGCTGCTCAGTGTCGGCCTGCTGTTCGGCACGCACCTCATCACCGGTTTCCTGCCGCCTGACCCGGTGCCCGCCGTCGCCCTGATGGTCCTCAGCACCCTGCTGCTCCTGACCCTCACGGTCCTCGGCAGCAGCGTCTTCACGACGCTCGCCAGCGGCATCGGCGTCTTCCTGCTGTACGGCATCGGCTGGACCGGCGGGTTCCTCAAGACGCTCGGCGTCGCCACCGACGCCCCCACCCTCACCCGGCTCGGGCACGTCGCGTCCGTCCTGATGCCCGCCGACGACCTGTGGAAGGGCGCCAGCAACTACCTGCTCACCGAAGAGATCCGTCAGGTCCTCAACCTGTCCGGCGGGTTCATTCCGTTCTTCGGCACGCAGCCGCCCAGCGTCGGCACGCTGCTGTGGACGGCCGCGTACATGCTGTTGGCCCTCGTGCTCGCCTGTCTCGCCTTCCGCCGGCGCGACCTGTAACCTCACCAGAGTAATGGCCCCCAGGAACGCCTGGGGGCCATTACTCTGGGCAGTCACTCGTGCGAGCTGGGGTCCGGGTTCTTGCTCACGACGTCCGCCTCATGCAGGCGGTTCGGTTGCCGGAACGCCCGCTCGCGCTCCTCTTCCAAGGCCACGCCCGCACGGTCCGGGCCGGGCGGCATCTTGTGGTCGCTGTTGTCCACCACCGGGTCGCCGGTCGCGGGCGTATCAATGTCGCGCACGACGTGCTCGTTGTCTTTCGTCATGTTCACCCCTCCTGAGGTTGTCGGCACGAACGCCGGGGCGTTCCCCACGGCCACGTCCGCGCCCTGCTTCTCGGCCCACACGCGCGCCGCTACCGGCGCCGTGGTGATGACGGTCACGTCGGCATCGCCGCTTGCCGTGACGTCGTCCGCCGGCATGCGGGCATTCAGCTCCGCGAGCAGCCGCTCGCGCGCCGCCACCTCGCCGTCCACCCGCGCGATCTCCTCGCGGATGGGCGTGAGCGTCGCCACGTCCGCCCCGCCGTGATACGCGCGGCCCAGGCGAGCGTACAGCCCGTCCAGGTCACGGTTCAGCTGGTAAATCTCCACGCGCAGCCGCGCCGCCTGCGTGACTTCCTCGCCGCGCACGCGGGCGCGGTCCACGCCACGTTTCAGGGTGTTCAGGATGTTGTCCAGCACAGCTTGCCTCCCTTGACCGCTCGTATTCTGCGCCCCCGCACCGCCCGGGGACGTGAACGAACCCCCATGATCCCTTTAGAGCGCCGCACCCACAAACGAGGGAGGGGCCCACCACGGTGGGCCCCTCCCTCGCTGACGCGCGGTTACAAGCCGTACGCCTGACGCTCGGCGGTGAGGTTCGCCTCCCGCGTGTGCTCGTCGTTCACGCGCTGCGCGTCCACGTCGGCGACGACCTCGGCGAGGCGCGCCTTCAGGGCGTCCAGGCCCGTCTCGCGCGCAGCGCTGACCGGCAGGCCGTGCAGGCGCTCCATTTCGCGCGCCAGCAGGTCCGGGTCGGCGGCGTCCGCTTTATTCAGCGCCACCACTGTCGGCAGGTCCGCGACCTCCAGTTCCTGCAGGATGCGCGTGACCGCGTCGTGGCGGGTGTCCGCGCCGGGCGTGGCGGCGTCCACGACGTGCAGCAGCACGTCCGCGTCGCCGATTTCCTCCAGGGTGCTGCGGAACGCGCGCGTGAGGTCCGTCGGGAGGTCCCGGATGAACCCCACCGTGTCCGTGAACACCACCGGGCCGACGCCCGGCAGGAAGCCCTGACGGCTGGTGGGGCGCAGCGTCGCGAACAGCTTGTTCTCCGCGAGCACGCGGCGCGGCTCCTCGGCGGCGTGCGTGAACGCGTTGAGCAGGGTGCTCTTCCCGGCGTTCGTGTACCCGACGATGCTGATGACCGGAATGGCGTTGCGTTCGCGGCGCTTGCGGCGCTCGCCGCGGCGGGTGGCGACCTCGCGCAGCTGCGCTTCGAGGAACGCGATGCGGTCGTTGATGCGTCGGCGGTCCAGCTCCAGTTTCGTCTCGCCGGGCCCGCGCGTGCCGATGGCGCCGCCGGCGGCGCTGCCTGCGCTGCCCCCGATGCGCGACAGCTGCGTGCCCTGCCCGAGCAGGCGCGGCTTCATGTACCGCAGCTGCGCGAGTTCCACCTGCAGGCGGGACTCCACGCCCTGCGCGTGCAGTGCGAAGATGTCGAGGATCAATTGCGTGCGGTCGATGACCTTCAGGCCGGTGGCGGCCTCAATCTCGCGCGCCTGCGCCGGGTTGAGCTCCTGACCGAACACCAGGACGTCCGCGTCGAGGTGGTACGCCTTGCTGGTCAGTTCCTCGAGCTTGCCGGCACCGACGAGCGTGCCGGGCTTCAGGTGACGGCGGTACACCAGTTCCTTGTACGCCACGTCCGCGCCGGCGGTGCGGGCGAGTTCCGCGAGTTCCGCGAGGCGCTCTTCCGCGTCGAACTGGCCGCTGTCGATCTGCACCAGGATGGCGCGCTCGCGGTCCTTCTTCGCTTCGCGCAGGGTCGAGGCGCGCGCGATTTCCTCTTCAAGGGCGCTGACCTGCGCGCCGAGGTCGAGTTCGTCGATGTCGTACGGGCTGACGGGCGGGTACACGCGCCAGTCCTCTTCCTCGCCGGTGCTGCCGGGCGGGGTGAGGTGCGCGACGTGCACGTTCCCGGGCAGGCCGTCACCTTTGACTTCCACGGCGGCGACCGCGTCGAGGCGTTTCATGAACAGCGTGGTCAGGTCGCCTTTGCTGAGCGGCCCGCCCTTGGGGTGCGTGTGCAGCAGGTGGAAGCCGGCGAGGCGCGTTTCGCCCATGCGGACGCTGGGGAGCTCGGCGCCTTTGGCGTCGGCGACGCTGACACTCACGACGCGTCCGCGCCGGTCGATCAGGACGCTGATTTCACGGCGAATGTCGTGCGACAGTTCCGACAGGTTCCGCGCGAGTTCCGGGCTTCCGACGCGCCCCGGCTCGATGCGGCGGCGGTACAGGTTGCTGAGTTGTTTCACTTGCCCGGTTTTCAGGCCGCTGAGGTTCCCATGGACTTTCTCGATGTTGATTCACTTCCTTACTGGTATGGAATGAGGGTGCTGACTTCAGGCCACGCGGACACGGTCCGGGTGGCTCGGGCGAAAAACACGGTCCGTTGACTGCTCTACAGCGTAGCGCGAGAACAGTGGACGAACCGTGTGCAATTACTTGAGGCGCATACACGCATTCTGAGGGTGGCCGTGGGGTTCCGCATCCGCCGCATGGCGGAGCGGAACAGGGGAGAGGGGCTGGCTGTCCGGTGCCGGTGCTTCAGGCCTTCAGGCGCGCGCGCTCAGGTGCTCGGCGAGGCGGTCCCAGGTTTCAGTGATGCCCTGCAGCATGCCCATGTCCAGAACGGTCTGCAGGGCCGCTTCAGTGTCGTATTCGGCGCGGTTCGTGACGCGCGTGCGGCCGTCCACGTCGTCGAAGGTGAGGGTCACGCGCGTTGCCGGGAGGTCCGGGTTGATGTTCGCGTCGGCGTCCGAGAAGTGGTCGGTGTACACGAGCTGGGTGGGCGCCTCGATGGTGCCGTACACGCCCAGGCCCCACGATTCCATGCCGTAGAAGTCGCCCTGCTGAGGGTCCACGCACTTCATGCAGTAGTGCCACTGGCCGCCGGGGCGCAGGTCGACGCTGCAGAACGGCATCTCCCAGCCGCGCGGCGCCCACCAGTGGCGCAGGTGGTCTGCGTTCGTGAAGGCCTCGAACACCAGCGCGCGCGGGGCGTTGAAAACGCGTTCCAGGATGAGGGTCTTGCCGGCTTCGATGGTCGAGGTCATGGGGGTTGGGGCGCTGTGGGTCATGGGGTGCCTCCTGAGCATTACGACGGGTCGTGGCGGTCGGTGGGTGGGGGTGGAGCGGGCGGGCGCTGCAGCTGCTGCAGGTAGTCGTCGAGGCGGTCGAGGCGGCCTTCCCAGAGGTGCCGGTACACGCTGAGCCACTCGTCGAGTTCGCGGAAGGGGGCCGCGCGGAGGGTGCAGATGCGGCGGTTGCCGACGGCGGTGACTTCGACCAGGCCCGCGTCGGTGAGGACGCGCAGGTGCTTGGAGGCCTGGGGCTGGCGGATCTGCAGGCGGGTGGCGATCTCGCCGACGGTGAGGGGTTGTTCGGTCAGCAGCTCGACGATGTGCAGGCGGTGCGGTTCGGCCAGCGCGCTGAAGGTCGCGGCGTTCAGAGGGGCCTCCTGTGGGATGAGGGGTCGGGTTGACTGACCGTATTATGCAAAAAGAGGAATATTCCTGTCAAGGAATATAAAGACAAGCGTAAGCATGGGTTCCAGGAGAACGACGCCGCTACTCCTGACGGCGCGCGTCCTGATCGGCCGCCACGTACCAGTCGTCCGCGTCCTGACCGGAACTCCACACCGCCACCCCCACGTGCGCGCGCAGCGGCGCGCTCGACCAGCGCTGCGCGTTCAGGTCTGCCGTGAGGGCGTGCGCCACCACCCGCGCCTGCGGCTCCGGCAGGTCCGCGATCACCGCGAACTCACTGCGCGTCAGGCGGTACGCCTGCGCGTGCGGCGTGAGGTGCGCGCGCAGGCGCTCCGCCACGCGCGCCAGCGCGTCATCCCCGATACTTAGCCCATACTGGCTCAGGTCCCGCATGCCGTCCACCCGCAACAGCAGCAGCGTGAGCGGCGCGCCCCCCACATCCGCGCGGCGCAGCGCCTCCTCCCGGTGCGCGCGAAACGCGCGCCGGTTCAGCAGCCCCGTGAGGTCGTCGGTGCTCGCTTCGCGCTCCAGGCGCTCCCGCAAGCGCGTGTTCTCGACCGCCAGCGCCACATGCGTCCCCAGCAGCCGCAGGAACTCCAGGTCCTCGGGCGTGAAGCGGTTCACCTCATACGACTGCAGGGACAACACCCCCACCGTCTCGCCGCGCACGCGCACCGGCACGCCCATCCACGCGCGCGTGGGCGGCGCGTTGCGGTTCAAGCGCCGGGCAGTGGCGCCCTGCTCGCGGATGTACGCGGCGACGTCCCCGATCAACTCCACTCGCCCCTGCAACACCCGCTCCAGCAGGCCCTCCGGGTTGGAAATCGCGGTGGTGTCCTGCACGCTGCGGCCCTCGTGCAGGCGCACGCGCCAGTGCCCGTCAGGTTGCTGCGCGGCGTACAGCGTGATGGTCGCGCCGAACAGGCGGTTCGCCTGCTCATGCACCGCGCCGATCACGTCCTCCGTGCGGCGCGCCGCCGCGAGGGCGCCGAGGAGGTCCACGAGGGTTTCGTAGCGTTCCAGGCGGCGGGCCAGGGCGGGCTGTGCGGGGCGGCGCAACACCTTCCATTCTAGGAGGGTCCGGGGCGCCCCTGCACTTCGTGCGGCGCGTCACGAGCGGGACAGTTGGTCCCCCGGGCCGGGCGTATCATGCGGGCATGATCGCGCCCCGCGACCCCCGACTCGCGCCCATCGCGGACAAAGTGCTGCGCGGCGAGCGCCTGAACTTCCAGGACGGCCTGACGCTCTACGCCACGCCGGACCTCAACACCCTGATGCGCCTCGCCAACCTCACCCGCGAGCGACTGCACGGCGACAAGACGTACTTCGTGCACAGCATGCGCCTCGAATTCACGAACCTCTGCTACGTCGGCTGCACCTTCTGCGCCTTCGCCGCCCGCAAAGGCGAGGAACGCGCCTGGGACTACGACGCCGACACCGTCGTCGAGAAGGTCCGCGAGAAGTACGTCCCGGGCCTCACCGAACTGCACATGAGCAGCGGCCACCACCCCAACCGCCCCTGGAGCTTCTACCCGGAAATGGTCAGCAAGCTCCGCGCGAACTTCCCGGACCTGCAGGTCAAGGCGTTCACCGCTGCGGAAATCGAGCACCTCAGCAAGATCAGCAAGAAACCCACCCTGGACGTCCTGCGGGAACTGCAGGCGGCAGGCCTCGCGGCCATGCCGGGCGGCGGCGCGGAAATCTTCGCGGACCGCGTGCGCCGTCAGGTCGCGAAAAACAAGGTCAAAGCCGAGAAGTGGCTGCAGATCCACCGCGAAGCGCACAGCCTCGGCCTGCGCACCAACGCCACCATGCTGTACGGCCACATCGAAACGCTCGAGGAGCGCCTCGACCACATGCATCGCCTGCGTGAACTGCAGGACGCGTCCCTCGCGGACTTCGGCGGTGGCCTGCACGCGTTCATCCCGCTCGCGTTCCAGCCGATGGGCAACAGCCTCGCGCAGAACCTCGGCAAGACCGAATACACCACCGGCCTCGACGACCTGCGCAACCTCGCCGTCGCGCGCCTCTACCTCGACAACGTCCCGCACATCAAAGGCTACTGGGTGATGATCGGCAGCGAACTCACGCAGATCAGCCTCGACTGGGGCGTCAGCGATATCGACGGCACCATCCTCGAGGAACACATCGCGCACGCCGCCGGCGCGCAGAGCCCCATGAGCCTCAGCCAGCAGAAGATGATCCGCATGATCCAGCAGGCCGGGCGCACGCCGGTGCTGCGCGACGCGTTCTACAACGAGCTGCAGGTGTTCGGCGCCGCGCAGGCCGCCGACTGACCGCGCTCCACTGATCTGCCCCGCCCGGGCGGCGCCCCCGCGCCGCCCACCTGACCGGCCTACCCGCAGCCCGGTAAGGAGGTCCACGCATGACCCGACTGTACCCCGTCGGCCTGATCCACTACACCAACGTCGCCCCGATCCTTGACGACATCGAACTGCCGGACACCGTCACGGCTGTGCGCGGCGTCCCCACCGAAATGAACGCCGCGCTGCTCGACGGGCGCGTCAGCTTCGCGAACATCAGCATCATTGAATTCATCCGCCACGCCGACACCCTCGCGGCCCTGCCGGACTTCAGCGTCGCCGTGCTCGGCGCGGTGTACAGCGTGAACCTGTTCCACCGCCGCCCCTGGGCGGACCTGCACGGCGCGCGCATCGCCCTGACCGCGCAGAGCGCCGGCAGCGTCGCGCTGCTGGAGGTGCTGCTGCGCCACAGCCGCCTGAACGTCACCCTGGAGCGCGCCGAAGGGCACGCCCGCGACCTGCTGGACGCTGGGTACGACGGCGTCCTGCGCATCGGCGACAGCGCCCTGCGCGAGTGGTACGACGCGGTCGGCCCCATCCACGACGACGTGAGCGTCCTGGACCTACCGCACCAGAAGGACGGCCTGATCGTCACGGACCTCGCCCAGAAGTGGTTCGAGCTGACCGGCCACCCCTTCGTGTTCGCCGTGTGGGCGTACCGCAAGGACGACCCGCCCCCCCCGGAACTGCTGCGGGCCATGCGCATGGCCCGGCGGCGCGGCATCGGGCACCTCGGGGACATCAGTGCGCGGCACGCCGCGAAGCTCGGCCTGCCGGAACGCGTCGTGCAGCATTACCTCTGGAACTTCCGCTACCATCTCGAAGCGCCGGACCGCCTGGGCCTGCAGGAGTTCGCGGACCTCGCCGTGCCCGGCCACGCGCCCCTCACGCTCGCCAACCCCGACACGCTCCGCCCCTGACCGGCAGCGGCTCAGCCAGGGACCGACCTGCTCTGGTCGGCCCCTGGCCTCAATTCAGGAGGCGCGGCTCGCCGCCCTCCGGGTTCGGGTCGAGGCGAAACTCCGGAATGGGCGCGCGCACGCGCTCCCCCCAAGCGTCCTGAAACTCGTAGTGTCCGCTCATGATGCCGGGCGGCACCTCGATGGTCACGAAACTGTCGTACTCGAACACGCCGCCCGGCGCGAGCAGCGGCATCTCGCCCACGACGCCCTCGCCTTCCACCTCGGTGACGGCGCCGCGCCCGTCGGTCACGCGCCAGAACCGGCGCGTCAGGCGGTACGTGAGGTCCGCGTGGTTCTCGATCCGCACGAAATACGCGAACACCGTTCGGTCCGGGCGGGAATGCTGCGGAAGATGCAGGGTCCGCACCGTCACGCGAATGTCGGGTTGTGGTTGCACGCGCGCAGCATACCCCAGCCGGCGCGCCCCGCAGGACCGACCGGGACGTGACGTAAACTCGGCGGGTGAACACCCCATTCCTGATGGACCTCCTGCAGGCCGCCGCGCCCAGCGGCTTCGAAACGCGCGCCGCCGACGTCTGGGCGCGTCACGCCGAGCAGTTCGGCGCGCGCACCCACCGTGACCACTTCGGGAACGCGTACGCGGCCACTGGCCCCGAAGACGCGGCGCCCATCGTGCTGCTCGGCCACCTCGACGAGATCGGCCTGATGGTCTCCCACGTGGGCGACGAGGGTCTGCTCGCCGTGCGCGCCCTGGGCGGCTGGGACCCGCAGGTGCTGGTCGGGCAGCGCGTGCGTCTGCTCGCGGACGGCGGCGACCTCTTCGGCGTGGTCGGCAAAAAGGCCATTCACCTGATGGAAGCCGAGGAGCGCACGAAAGCCAGCACCATCAAGGACCTCTGGGTGGACACGGGCCTGCCGGTCGACGAGGTGCGCGCGCGCATCCCGGTCGGGACGGTCGCCGTCATCGAGCAGCCGCCCCTGCAGCTCGGTGACAAGCTGGCCAGCAAGGCGCTCGACAATCGTCTCGGCGCGTTCATCGTGCTGGAGGCCGTGCGCGTCTTGCACGAGCGCGGCACGAAGCATCACGTGGTTGCGGTCGGGACGGCACAGGAGGAGATCGGCGCGCACGGCGCGCTCGTCGCGACGTACGCGTTGCGCGCCCGCGCCGGCATTGCCGTGGACGTAACGCACGAATCCACCCAGCCCGGCGCGGACGAGAAGGAACTGGGCCGCGTGCCGTTCGGGAGCGGCGCGAACCTCGCGGTGAGCGCCATGACGAACCCCGGCATCCTGCGGGACCTCCAGGCGGCCGCGCGCGACGAGAACATTCCGTTCAGCCTGAGCGCCAGCCCGCGCGCGTCGTGGACGGACGCGGACACGGCGATCCTGACGCGGGCGGGCGTGCCGATGGGCGTCGTGAGCATCCCGCTGCGCTACATGCATTCCCCGAGTGAGATGGTGGACGTCCGCGACGTGCAGGCGTGCATCGACATCATCGTGGCGTGGGTGGAGCGCAGCGGCGACCGCACCGACTACACGCGCTGAACGGCGCAATAAGGGCAGGCGCAGCCACGCTGCGCCTGCCCTTATTGCGTTACTTCTGCTCGACGAGCTTGAAGCTGCCGCTGCCGCTGTAGCTGTACACCTGCCAGCGGTACGTGCCGTTCGCGGCGTTGTACGTGACGTTCTCGCTGCTGGTGCTGCCCTCGCTGGACGCCACTTTCGTCCAGCTGCCAGTGCTGCTGCGCTTCTGGAGGAACAGGTCGAAGTCCGTGCCGCTCGGACCGGTCAGCGCGCCGGTGAGCGTGCCGCCCGCGTACGTGAAGCCGGTGCTGCTGGGCTGGTACGAGGACGCGCCCGTGCCGCTCAGCGTGCCGGTGTATGTGGTCCCGCCGGTCGTGGGGGGCGTGGTGCCGCCCACGTACAGCAGCTTGTTGGGGCTGCCGGTGCCGGCGTTCGTGACGACGCCGGTGGTGGCGTTGTTCAGCAGGGCGCTGGTGATCTGCGCGGGCGTGTAGGTGGGGTTCTGGCCGAGGATCAGCGCGGCGGCGCCGGCGACATGCGGGCTGGCCATGCTGGTGCCGCCCTCGGTGGCGGTGGCGGTGTTGCTGCCGATGTAGGTACTGAGGATGTTGTCGCCGGGCGCGAACAGGTCGAGGCAGCTGCCGTAGTTGCTGCCCTGGGCGCTGCCGTCGGGCGTGCGGCCCCAGTTGGTCACATCGGGGCGGCGGTCGGTTTTCATGGTGGCGCCGACCGTGACGGCCTGGGGTGCGCGCGCGGGGCTGACGTTGCAGGCGTTCTGGTCCTCGTTGCCGGCGGCGACGACGGGCAGGACGCCGCTGTTGTACAGGTTGGCGATGGCGTTGTCGTCGGCGGTGCTGGCGCCGCCGCCGAGGCTCATGTTGGCGACGCTGGGGCCGCTGTGGTTCTTGGCGACCCAGTCGATGCCGGCGATGACGCCCGCGTCGGTGCCGCTGCCGTCGCAGCCGAGGACCTTCACGGCCACGAGCTTCACGCCCTTCGCCACGCCGTAGGTGGTGCTGCCGACCGTGCCGGCGACGTGCGTGCCGTGCCCTTCGCAGTCGGTGTTCTGGCCGTCCCCGGTGGTGTTCGTGCCCCACGAGGCGCGGCCGCCGAAGTCACTGTGGGTGGTGTTGATGCCGGTGTCGATGATGTACGCCGTGACGCCACTGCCCGTGGAGGAGTAGGTGTAGCTGCTGTTGAGGGGTAGGTTGCGCTGGTCGATGCGGTCCAGGCCCCAGCTGGGCGGGTTGGTCTGCGTGGCGGTGGCCTTGACGACCTTGTTCTGCTCGACGTAGGCGACGGCGGGGTTGCTCTTGAGTTTGGCGAGGTTGGCGTCGCTGAGTTTCGCGGCGAAGCCGTTCAGGGCGGCGGTGTAGACGTGCAGCACGCTGACGCCCTGAGGGTCGAGGCCGAGCTGCGTGACGAGGCCGTTGACGTTCTGGGCGCTCATGGCGGTGCTGATGGCGCCTTTGTTCAGGACAACGATGTATTCGCCGGGGATGGCGGTGCCAGCGACTGCGGTGGTGGCCGGGCTGGTGGGCGTCTGGGCGGTCATGTTGCCGCAGCCGGCGAGGAGGAGCGTGAGGCCGAGGATGCCGGTCATGGTGAGCTGCTTGTGCATGCGTGTTCCCTCCCAGGAAGACAGTGCGTCAGGCGTGTGTGACGGCGTTGAGGCTGTGGTCTGACTTCTGGGAGTATCGGTGGGCGTCCTGGAAACTCAAAACTATACAGCTAGACAGATAATGAGGCTTATACATTGTAATCCTGGCTTCAGCTCTGACCTTCCAAATGACGTTTTTGATCAACAATTCGGTGAAAGATTAAAACCTATTTCTGCAGGGTTATGCAAGTCGTCGCGTGCTATGCAAACCTGAAAAATCCATGAGGCTTTTGCCTTAGACGGACCAAACAACATCTTGGGCGGCTTGCTTCACAAGGCCACCCAAGAACAGGACTTATTTTTATGAGGCTATTCTGAACGCCTCAGCTCCACTTATCCTTAGGCCAGCACGCGCACGTCGGGCCGCGTATCCAGCACCGCATCCGGCACGCACGCCATCGCGTCCCGCAGAACCTCTACGCCCGCACCCGGCAGGTACGCCCGCTCACTGATCGTCCGCTTCCACCCGCGCGCGCCCGCTTGCCCCGCGAACAACCCCAGCGCATGCTTCGTCACGCGCGACAGGTACACGTCCCGCGCCAGCATCTCCTCCGCGTACCCGATCAGGCCCTCCACGACCTCACGGCGCGTCGGCACCACATGCGCGTCCCCGAACAGGCGCGCGTCCGCCAACGCCAGCAAGTACGGGTTCCCGTACGCCTCACGCCCGATCATCACTCCGTCCACGCTGCGCAGGTGCGTCTCCGCCTCATCCAGCGACTTCACGCCGCCGTTCAACACGAACGTCAGCTGCGGGAAATCCATCTTCAACTGCCGCACCACCTCGTACCGCAGTGGTGGAATCTCCCGGTTCTCCTTCGGCGACAACCCGCTCAGCCACGCCTTGCGCGCGTGCACGATGAACGTCTCGCACCCCGCGTCCGCCACCGTCCGCACGAACGCCGTTAGCAGCTCGTAACTGTCCAGGTCGTCAATGCCGATGCGGTGCTTCACCGTGACCGGCAGACCCGTGGCGCCCCGCATGGCCTCCACGCCGCGCGCCACCACGTCCGGCGTCGCCATCAGGCACGCCCCGAACCGGCCGTTCTGCACGCGGTCCGACGGGCAGCCGACATTCAGGTTGACCTCCGCGTACCCGTACCCTTCCGCGCGGCGCGCGCACTCCGCGAGCGCGACCGGGTCGCTCCCGCCCAGCTGCAGCGCCACCGGATGCTCCTGCGGGCTGAAGCTCAGGTGCCGCGCCTCATCCCCATGCAGGATCGCGCCGGTGGTGATCATCTCGGTGTACAGCAGCGTATGGCGCGTGATCAGGCGGTGGAAGGCGCGGCAGTGACGGTCGGTCCAGTCGAGCATGGGCGCGACACTCAGCGTGTGCGGCGCTGGGCGGGCGGGCGCAGTCATCCCGGCAGTGTAGCGCCACGCGCGCGGGGCCGTCCGTGCCGCTCTCACACACCTGACGCCGCGCTTCAGACTGCCGATGTGGCGGGCACCACCACGCCCGCGAACAGCTCCACCAGGCGCGGGTCGAACGCCGCGCCCGCCTGCGCGCGCAGCGCCGCGAGCGCCTGCGACGGCGTGTGCTGCCCCGCGCCGGTCAGCGCCTCGTACGCATTCACGATGCTGAACGCCCGCGCCGCCAGCGGAATCGCCTCGCCGCGCAACCCTTCCGGCGTTCCCCGGCCATCCCACCGCTCGTGGTGGTGCCGGATCACCTGCAGCGCCAGCGGCGGCACGCCCGGCAGCTGCCGCGCCACCTGCTCCCCCCGCACCGGATGCACGCGCGTCTCCCCGCGCGCCTCGACCGGCAAGCACAGCACCCCCAGATCGTGCAGCGCCGCGCCGTACCGGAGCGCCTGCGTCAGCCCGTCATCGGCGTGAAGTGCGCCCGCGAAGGCTCCGGCGAGCCGCGACACCCGCGCCGTATGCCCGGCAGGTTCGTCTCCGCGCGCCTCCGCCAGTTCCCCCAGCACCTCCATGGTCCGCCAGTGCGCGCCGCGCAGCGCCGTGAGGTGCCGCGTCCGCTCGATGGCCGTCTCACCCGCCGACGCGACCGCCCGCGCGAGCGTCAGGTCCAGCGGCCGGAACGGACGGCCCACGTGCCGCGCCGCCACCAGCACCCCCAGCGGCTCGCCCAGCGCGTCTGTGAGCGGCGCAGCAATCAACGTGTCCGCGCCCATGAACGACGCGCGCTCCACCCGCGCGTCCTGCTGCACGTCCGGGCTGAGCAGCACGTCCCCCGCCGCGAGCGCCGCCCACGCCAGGCCCCGACCGCGCGGCACCACCACCGGACCGTGCGCCGCGTACCCGCCCAGAATCGCCGTGGACCGCAGGAGGTCCGGCCCGTCCGGCGCGAGGAACGCCACGTGCTCCGTGTGCATCACGTGCAGCATCTCCCGCGCCAGAATCTGATGCATCTCCGGCTCGCTCACGGCCCGCCGCAGCGCCTGCGTGACCCGCGCGATCGCCTCGAGCTCCTGACGGCGCTCCCGGTCACGCGCGCGGTCACGGTGCACGCCCAGCAGCGCGCTCGCCTGCCGCCCGAAATCCAGCGCGACCTGCACGGCCTGCTCCTCGAACGCGTCGTCACTGGAGTAGCTCTCCAGGTTGAACTGCGCCGTCACCTCCCCGTCGAGCGTGACGGGCAGCATCAGCGACGACCGGACGCCCAGCAGTCGCGTCCGCAGCGGCTCCGGGAACGCCACGCCCCGCTCCCGCGAGGACGCGTCAATCCGCCCCACGGCCTCCAGCACCCCGGCGCGGTCCAGCACGCGCGGCCGCCCCGAGCGGTAGTTCGCCTCGTGCCCGTGCCACACGATCTTGCCGTGTTCGGTGTACCGGAGGCCCACCTGCTCCCCCGGCGTGCCGAACTGCGCGACGATCCGGAACATGTCCCCCTCGCGGACCGCGAGCGTGCCCGCCTCCGCCCCCGGCACGCTCATCACCGCGGCGTACAGCAGTTGCCCCCAATCATCCGGCGTGAGGTCCCGGTCGCGCGTCATCAGATCCAGGGTGGCGCGCACCGCGCCCCACAGCAGCTGCGTGGAGGCCGGCGCGGACGGCACGACGATCATGGTGGTCCGCGCGGAGGCCTCGGGCGTCACCGAATGGTGACGGCCCGCGCGCGCCACCACCACCTGATCGCGGCCCGCGGTCTTCGCGGCGTACAGCGCCGCGTCCGCGCGTTTGTACGTCGCGGCGGGCGCCTCGCCGGGCAGGACGTCCGCGACGCCCACCGAGCAGGTCACGCGGAGCGTCTGCCCGGCTTGCACGCGGGGCGTGCGCGCCGCCGCCCAGCACGCCTGCGCGACCTTCAGCGCCTGCGCGCCCGAGCGGCCCGGCACGATCAGCGCGAACTCCTCACCGCCCAGCCGGTACGCGCGCGTGCCCGGCGGCGCGCTGGTGATCAGCGCCTGCGCGATGCCCTGCAGCACCTCATCGCCGACGTCATGCCCGAACACGTCGTTCACGCGCTTGAAGTGGTCTGCGTCCACCAGGATCAGGTGGTCGCCGGGCCGCAGCGCCTCCAGGTGCGCCGTGAACAGGCGCCGGTTGTTCAGGCCCGTGAGCGCGTCGGTGTGCGCCTCCGCCTGCCAGCGCGAACGCACCTTCAGGACCTTCACGCGCTCCGCGATGACCGCCACCGTCGCGGCATACCCGACGGTGTTCAGCAGCAGCAACGGCAGGTACGTGCGCGCCAGCAGGTGCAGTCCGTCTGGCAGGAGCAGCAGGGACAGGCCGTCCACGCTGAACAGCAGCAGTGGCACCAGCAGCAGCGCCGCGGACGACGGCAGGCGTTCCCGCAGGCGCCAGCGCCGCGCAGCGTGCGCGACGAGCAGCACGAGCGCGGCGCTCAGCGCCGCAACCGGCAGTGTACCGGGCAGCAGGGCGGCCCGTGCCAGCAGGACCGGCAGCGCCGCGAGCGCGCCCCAGGGCGCGCCGTACGCCATGGCGACCAGCGCAATGGGCACCTGATTGGTGTCGATCTGCACGCCGCCGGGCACGTCGGTGGGCAGGGCGAGCAGCAGGACGGCGCACGCGCCGGCCACGAGCGCGCGCGCCGTGAGGACCCGGCGGGTGCGCGGCTCCGGCCAATCATGAATGCTCAGGCTGCTGACAAACGCCAGCGCCACCAGCAGCGTCAGGTTGAGCAGCAGGGTCATGAGCATGCGGACTGCTCTTCAATCTGCCACACTTCGCCGCTCCGCGCGGTAAGTTTGGACGTTCAACCGTCCAACTTCAAACCAGGCGCCGGGCACCACCAGCGGCGGCCATGTCGGCTGCCGGTCAGGCCTGCGGCAACTCCGCCACCACCCGCGTTCCCGCGCCGGGCGCGCTCGTCACACTGTACCCGCCGCCGCGCGACTCCACGCGCTCACGCATCTGCGTCAACCCCAGGCCGCCCGCGCTCGACACCCGGCCCGTCAGCGCCGCCGGGTCGAACCCCGCCCCGTCATCCACGACCGTCAGGCGCACCACGCCGCCGCCCGCCAGGTCCACCCGCACCTCCCGCGCGCGCGCGTGCTTCGCCACGTTGTTCAGGCTCTCCTGCAGAATTCGGAACATCACCGCCTCATCCCCCGGCGCGAGGTTCACCTCACCGCGCACCTCCAAGTGCGTGCGCACGCCATGCTGCTCCCCGAAATCCTGCACGTACCGGCGCACCGTCTCTAGCAGCCCGAACCGCTCCAGATCAATAGGCCGGAGCGCGAAGATCGACCGCCGCACCTCGCGGATCTGCTCGCGCAGGATCGTGCGGGCCGTGCGCACCTCCTCTTGCGCCCGCTCCGGGTTCTGCGCGATCTGCCGCTCTGCCACGTCCAGCTTGATGGCGCAGAACGCCAGCGACTGCGCCACGCCGTCGTGAATTTCCCGGGCGATGCGCGTGCGCTCCTCGCCAATGGCCAACTCCTCGCTGTACAGGTACGCGCGCGCGTTGCGCACCGCCAGCGTCGCCTGCGACGCCAGCAGCGCCAGCAACGGAATGCGGGCGTCCTCAAACGCGTCGGCGCGGGCGTCCCCGAGCACGATCACGCCCACCAGCCCCTCCTCGCTGCGCATCGGGAGGCCCAGCGCGCTCTGCGCGCCCGTGAACGTCGCGCCCGCCTCGTCCGGCGACGCCGTGAGCGGCTGCCCGACCTCCGCCACGCGCCGCGCGAACGCGCTCACCGCCCCGCCCAGGCTCGTGCGGCCCATCAGGTCCCGCGCCCACACCAGGCGCAGCACGCCGTCCTCGTCCCGCAGGTACGCGGCGCGCGCCGCCGCGCCCACCCGCTCCGCCATGGTGCCCGTCAGACGCTCCAGCAGGCGGCTCATGTTGCGTTCCGCGCGGATCGACTGGTCCACTTGATACAGCGTCACGAGGTCGCGCGTGCGGTTCTGCGCGGACTCCAACGCCGTGCCGATCTCCGCCGCGAGCGCCTGCGCGAGCGCCACGGTGTCCGCCTCGGGCGCCGCGCCGAACTGCAGCGTCATGTGGCCCACGGGCGCGCCCCCGCCCAGCAGCGGCAGCTCCAGCGCGTGCAGTGTCGCCGGGACGGCCGGCAGCAGCGCCCCGTGTGCGCGGCGCTCCAGGCCGCCCACCACGCTCAGCCGCGCCGCGGTCGCGCCGGTCGCACCACGCGCGCCGTTCACGGCCACGTCCATGACCGCCTCCAGGTCCTCGGCGTCCGCCAGGGCACGGAGCAGGTTCTGCACTGCCTCCAGCTGCTCGTGCGACGCGCTCAGCTCGCCGTACAGGTGCCGCAGGGCCCGCTCGGCCTCCTCGCGCGCGCGCATGCCCTCCGCGATCCACTCGATGGTGAAGAACGTGACCAGCGGCCCCAGCAGGCCGTAGAACGCGAGGTGCGCGGGCAGCTCGCCCTGCGGCCCGAACCGCGGGACCACCACCGTCTCGTACAGCACCACCACCAGCACGATCAGCGCCGGCAGGAAATTCCGCGCGAAGCGCACGCGCGTCGACAGCGGCGTACGCGACAGGGGAGACTCCGAAGCACTCACCCGCTCAGTCTAGAGGGGCCTCCCCGTCCGCCATGTCCCTGTCCGCCTCGTCGGCGCTCGGGTCCACCAGCATCGAACGCATGGGCGGCAGGTCCCGGTCCGGCTGCCGCGCTGCCCAGCGCGCCTGCTGCAGCAACCCGCGCACCAGTCGCACCTCCGGCGTCGACAGCTGTGCGCGGTCCAGCGCCGCCCGCCACAACCGCATCGTGTGCCGCCCACGCACGTCGTCGGTGTACCCGACCTCCAGCATCGTCGTGTACAGGTGCGCGTACATGCCCTCGTACTCCGCGCGGTCCGCGACCTTGCGCGCCACCACCGTGTCGTCCCCGCCCTGCAGAAACTCGTAACACACCAGCAGCACCGCCTGCGCGAGGTTCAGGCTTGCGTACTCCCCGGTGGGAATTCGCACCGTCGCCTGGCACAGCTGCAGGTCGTCACTGGACAGCCCCGTTTCCTCCGGGCCGAACACCAGCGCCGGACGCGCCGCCGCGCGCACCATTGGCCTCAACGTGGCCGGCGTGCGCGGCGGCGGCAGGTCCGAACGTTCCCGCGCGCTCGTGCCCACCGCCACGTCACGGTCCGCGAGCGCTTCCGCGAGCGTCCCGTACACCCGGGCGTTCTCCAGCAGGCCCGCGGCGTGCACCGCCAGCGCGCGCGCCTCGCTCGACAGGTGATCGCAGCGCGGTGCGACCAGCCGCAACTCCGACGCGCCCATGTTCAACATGGCGCGCGCCGCCGACCCCACGTTCCCCGGGTGCTTCGGGGACACCAGCACCACCGCGAGCGTCACGCGCGCCCCCCAGCGTTCTCGAATCTCAAGGCCTTCACGAGCGCAGCGTAGCGCACACGCTCCCACCGCATCCCCGCGTCAGGTGAGGGTCAGCAATCGTAACCGGCACCCTTTGTGAACAAAGTCATCAGAACAGGCCACGCACGCTGGAATCGATTCCCACCCTACGCTACCCTCATGACTCACCCCGCGTTCGAAAGCAAGGAAATCGGCCCGCAGGTGCTCGCGTACCCCGACCTCGCGGACCGCTGGCGCACCGCCGCCCAGCAGGGCGCGATCAAAAACCTCGGACGCTACACCGCCATCCTCGACGCCGACCTCGCCAGCGCCGTCCGCGCCACCCTGCCCAACCTTACCGCCTACGCCTACGACGTGCACGGCGGAGCCATCCAGCCCACCCCCCGCTAACCCGCAACCGTAAACGAAACCCCCACTGCGCGCCCCTCCCACCCGGGGGCGCGCGCCGCTTACCCTGACCGCATGACCCACCCCGTCGTGCTTCTCCACGCCTACCCCCTTGCCGCCCCCATGTGGGATGACCAGATCCGCGCCCTCCGCGCCGCCGGACGCACCCCCATCGCCCCGAACCTCCCCGGCTTCGGCGGCGCGCCCGGCGCCATCCAGAGCCTCCCCGTCACCGCCGCCACCCTCCTGAACGACCTGCCCGACGGCCCCTTCGACCTCGTCGGCCTCAGCATGGGCGGCTACCTCGCCCTTGAGGTTCTCCACCAAGCGCCGGGCCGCGTCCACCGCCTCGTCCTCGCCGACACCACCGCCCGCGCCGACACCGACGAACGCCGCGCCACCCGCCACGCCCAGGCCGAACGCGCCCTGCACGAAGGCACCACTTTCCTGCAGGACACCGCCCGTGACGAACAGCGCCCCGGCACGTACGCCCGCACGCGCCCCCTTATCGCCACCGCCACTCCCGAAGGCGTCGCCGGCGCCCTGCGCGCCATGGCCGCCCGCCCCGACCACCGCCCCACCCTCACCGCCCGGTCCGCCACCGAAAAACCCACCCTCGCCCTCGTCGGCGCGAACGACCCCATTACCCCGCCCGACCTCGCGCAGGAACTCGCCGACCTCACGTACGGCCGCCTCCACGTCATCCCCGACGCCGGACACCTCGCGAACCTCGACCAGCCGGCCGCCTTCACCGCCGCGCTGCTCGACTTCCTGCGCGAGTGACCCACCACAAGGTGGTGGCCCCGGCCGACCGGAGCCACCACCCCCGCGCCCGTCAGCGCGCGGGCGTCACGTCCGCCGACCGACCCATCACGCGCTCATACAACAGCCCGTACTGCCGCGCGGGCCCCGCCCACGAGAAATCCATCCCCATCGCGCGCGCCACCCGCGCCCCCCACACCTTCGGTTTCGCCAGCGCCGCGCGCGCCTCCGCCATCGAACCCACCAGCGCCTCCGGCGCCTCCGCCCCGAACAGGAACCCGACATCGCCCGGAACGGTATCCCGCAACCCCCCCGTATCCCGCACGACCGGCAACGTCCCGTACCGCATGGAAATCATCTGCGACAACCCGCACGGCTCGAATCGGCTCGGCATCAGGAACACGTCCGCCCCCGCATACAATCGGTGCGCCAGCGCCTCCTGCATTCCCGACATGTACCGCACGCGCGGATGATGTCCCCACCCGGTCAGCGCCGCCTCCAGCAACGGATCGCCGCTCCCCAGCACCAGCACGTTCCAGTCGCGCGTCAGCTGCGGCAACGCCTGCACCAGCACATCAATGCCTTTCTGCTCCACCAGGCGGCTCACCACCGCCGCGATCGGCGCGTCATCCAGCCCGAACTCCGCACGCAGCCGCGCCGAGTTCGGCGCCTTGCCACGCAAATCCCCGAACGGCACGACGTCCGCATCCGCCCGCGGGTCCCAGCGCACCTGGTCCAACCCGTTCACGATGCCGTGCAGCGCCCCATGCAGCGCGCGTGCCCGCAGCACTCCATGCAGTCCCTCACCGAACTCCGGCGTCGTCACCTCATGCGCGTACGTCGGACTCACCGTCGTCACCGCGTCCGCGAACACCAGCCCGCCCTTCATCAGGTTCACGCCGCCGTAATACTCCAGCCCCTCCGGCGAGAACGCCGAACCCGGCAGCTCCGTCACGCTCGCCAGATCCATGCTCCAGCGCCCCTGGTACTGCAGGTTATGCACCGTGAACACGCTCCGCAGCCCCACCTGACGCGCCCGCGCCACCGCGATGCCCGCTGCCCAGTCATGCCCATGCAGCAGCTCCGCACGCACCCCCGCCGCCGCCAACGCCGGCAGCAGCTGCGCACCCCAGCGCGCGAACCGCGGGACGTCATCCGGCCCGTACAACCCCGGGCGGTCGAAATCCGGCCCGCCCAGGAACAAGAAGCGCACGCCCCCCTCCGCGCGCGCCTCCCCGAGCCGCCAGCCGTCCGCGCCGCGCCACACCTCACGCACGTCCTGCGTGATATCCGCGTACCACGGTGACACCACCGCCACCGGCACCCCCAGGGACGCCAGGGCGCGCGGCAACGCGTCCATCACGTCCGCGAGACCACCACTGCGAGAAAACGGAAACACCTCAGACGCGACATGCACGACCATCGGGAACGCGCTCATGCCCACAGTCTACCCGCCCCCCAACTTCACCCGCCGTTTGACAACCCCTCACGCCACTGGTATATTTCCTGTCGCTGCGCACCACGGGCTCTTAGCTCAACGGTCAGAGCAGTCGGCTCATAACCGATTGGTTGCCGGTTCAAATCCGGCAGGGCCCACCATCACACGGGCGGTTAGCTCAGCGGTAGAGCACTCGCTTCACACGCGAGGGGTCGTAGGTTCAAATCCTATACCGCCCACCACACAAGAACCCCGGCTCAGCCGGGGTTCTTCCTTTTGCATGACCTGGCTTCGTCGTTGCGCTTTCAATGGTTCCTCCTGCTCCGCGCGGGCCTGGGGCTGCACGTTGGTTCAGGCGTTTCTGCGCGTGCCGAGGGCGTGTGCGGAGGCCCATCAAATCGTCGCCAATTTTGGGGTCAACCTCGCTGCCGATCGGGTGCGTCGCGGTTCCTCGGATCGTGGGTGGGTCAGTAGGCCTTGGTCCAGGGGAGCACCGTGGACGCAGTCCAGATGGTTGGCGGGTGGCGATCGTTTGGCGTTCGGCCGTCCGTGGTAAGGGTTTGCTGAGTCCTGGCACGAGCGGGAGGGGCACAGGTCAGGCTGCGTGGGGTCGTCTGCGGGCGTTGTGCCCTGAGGCTTTGTCTGCACAACTGACCCTAAGTGAGGACTCTTTTCATCATTCCTGAAGTCATCAAGCTAAAATAAAGATAAGTACCAGATACACCAATATTTCTCATCAAGGAGGTGTCCTGCATGACCATCAAACGCCATTACGACGTGCTCGTCCGCAACCCCTTCCCTCACCACTGGTTGTGTGGAGACGCCGCGGTCAAGGTCGACCGCCACGGCGACACCCTGGTATTCACCTCCTACGCCGAGGGCCCCGCTCAGCCCTTCAGCGTTCAGTGGCCGATCCCCAGCCACTGGGACGGCACGTATGGCTTTTACGAAGTCGAGCCGCCCCTGCGCATCACCGAGGCTCAGTACCGCGCGCTCATCAGCGCGGCTGGCCCTGCGTTGCTCGCCTCTGCCTGAGTCAGCCTGCGTCGTGCGCCACAACATAGAGGACCAAGCCTGAGCTTCTGAGGAATAACAGAAATGCACCTTTTGTCTTTCAGGAAGCCTTAAGGTAAAGTGAAGTACTTCAATCAGGAGGTCCCCCCATGGCCCGCATGCTCGCTGGCTGGCTCGCTCTGTTTCGCTCCCCCCGTCATGTCCGCCCGGTCCGTCCGCCATCCCGCCCCATCGACGCGCTCGACCTGCTCCGCGCGCTCGGCTGCGACGAATAACCTGCGCGACCGCCCCTCGCCACACGAACGCCGTTCCCGGCGTCACACCCATCGCCCGCTCGTGGACGCGCCTCTTATGCTAAACGCATGAGCTACCGCATCAAGATGTCCGAGGAGCGCGCCGGCGGCCTGACAGCAGAACTGTACGCGATCTGCAAAGTCACCAGCCAGCTCGTGCAGCAGCCGGAAACGCACTTCCGCGAGGTCTACGCCGACACCGGACAGCGGCAAATCAAATTCACGCTCGACAACGACAGCGTCATGCTCGAACCCGGCATTCTGTCGTACGCGCAGGGCCGCCTGAACTTCCAGGTGGTGCAGCAGCAAGCTGGGAACTTCCTGAGCCGCGCCGTCCGCAGCGCCGGCAGCGGCGAGTCGGCGTTCGGGACGCTCGTGAGCGGCACCGGCGTCCTCTGGACGGAACCAACCCGCAAGCACTTCATTTTCGCGGTCATGGAAGGGCAGGACAGCATGCTCATCGATGACCGCGCGTACTACGCGGCGCAGGGCAGCCTGCGGCTCAGCACGCACACGCACAAGAAGGTCCAGGGGGCACTCAGCGGCAACGGCCTGATGCAACCCCGCCTGGACGGCGCAGGCCTCTTCGTCATCGAAAGTCCGGTGAGTGTGCACGAAGTGGAAGTCCTTGACGTGCGGGCCGGTGAGACCGTCACCGTCGACGGCGACATGATGCTGATGTACAGCGGCACCATGGACCCGCAACTCGGGCCGCTCGTGCGGGGCCTGCGCAACGCCGCCCGCAGTGGCGAGGGGCTGGTGTACACGCTGCATGGTCCGGGTCAGGTGTTCCTGACGCCGACGCACATCAGCGCCGGCAGTCTCGCCTGACCCGCCCGAGCATGAGGCGCGGCGGCGAGCACCGAATATGACAGCTGAACCAGCCGAGACCCAGAGCGCAGACGGGCCTCGGCTGGTCAGTCCGCGGCCTGCGCGTCGACGTACGGGAGGTGGTGGGCGGTGGTGTCCACGAGCGCGCCGAAACGCAGGTGCCGCTGGCAGATGAACCACAGCTCGTCGCGGTCGTTGGCGAGCACGAAGTACGCGTCGCTGGTTTCGCTGGGGTTGTAGACCGCCACGACGCGGTACAGGCGGTCGGTGCTGAAGCCGCTGTCGAGCGGTTTCGGGACGGGCGCACGGGGCCCGTCGAGTTGCTCCACGCGGACGAACAGGTGCGGGTGAAAGGCGAGCATGCCCTCAGGGTGCCGCGCCGCGCGAGGACGGAACCGCACGCGCTCACACAGGATGAACCGCCGCTCAAGGCCCCCTGCAGGCTCAATCAAGAAAAGAAGGGAAGCCGTGGTGGCTTCCCGTGGGGTCAGGTTTCCCTGCTCGCGCGTCCGTCTTTTACAGCGAGGTGGACGCCTCCCTCAGTGCACCCGGAGGGTGCGCCGGCCTGAGCTCAGGACCGACATCACATTCTACACGCAACTCACTACCCTACTGTGACGGGACTCCGTTTTCAAGGGTGCGCCGGGCGTCCCTTGTAAAGTTCGCCCGGTTTCCGGCGGAGGCGCGCGCTACACTCCGCGCATGACACGCCGCGATCAGGCGCCCGACAGCGGCGCCGGCACGCAACTCGCGCAGCGCCCGCGCCTCGCGCGGCCCCGGCGCTACACCGTGCTGCTCCTCAACGACGATTACACCCCCATGGACTTCGTGGTGTACGTCCTCGAACACCATTTCGGCCGCGACGAGCCCGACGCCACCCGCATCATGCTCGCCGTGCACCACCAGGGCCGCGGCGTCGCCGGCGTCTACACCCGCGAAGTCGCGGAAACGAAAGTCGCGCAGGTCACGCGCCTCGCACGCGCACAGGGCTACCCGCTCGAACTCCTCGCGGAGCCCGAGAGCGCCGGGAACGGGGAAGACGCATGATGTTCACCCCGGACCTTCAGGCGGCCCTAACGCGCGCCCTGCACCTCGCCGACAGTTTCGGGCATGACCTCGTGACGCTCGAGCACCTCCTGCACGCCCTCACCGAGGAGCTCACGGTGCGCGGCGCCCTTGCCGCGCTCGGCGCGGACCCGGTGGAGGTGCGCGCGGACCTCGAAGCGGAATTCGAGCAGCTCGAAGGCAACGGCGAGCCGCCCGAGCTGACGCTCGCGGTGCAGCGCGTCCTGCACCGCGCGGTCCTGCAGCTCCGCGCGGCCGGCCGCGAGGACACCCCCGCGGACGGCGTGCGCGTCCTCGCGGAACTCCTCGACGAGGAGGACAGCCCCGCCCGGTACGCCCTCGAATCGCGTGGCGTGACGCGCGTGGACGTCCTCGCGTGGATCAGCCACGGCCGTGCCCGCATGCCCGGCGCGAACGAGAAGCGCAGCGTCACCGGCGTGAATGACCCTGCCGAGGAGGGCGGGGCGGCATCCGAGCCGCTGGAGGCGTACACCGAGGACTTCACGGCGCGCGCCCGCGCGGGACAGCTCGACCCGGTCATCGGCCGCGACGCCGAGATCGAACGGGCCCTGCACGTCCTCGCGCGCCGCACGAAGAACAACCCCGTGCTGGTGGGGGAGCCAGGCGTCGGCAAGACCGCCATCGCGGAGGGCCTCGCGGCGCGCCTGACCGAGCCGGACGCGCCCGCGTTCCTGCAGGGCGCGCGGGTCCTGGCGCTGGACATGGGCGCCCTGCTCGCCGGCACCCGCTACCGCGGTGATTTCGAGGAGCGCCTGAAAGCCGTACTGGACGCCCTGAAGGGCGAGCAGGCGGTGCTGTTCATCGACGAGCTGCACACCATTGTCGGGGCGGGCGCCGTGCAGGGCGGCAGCCTGGACGCCGCGAACCTCCTGAAGCCGATGCTGGCACGCGGGGAGCTGCGCATCATGGGGGCCACCACCAACGCCGAACTGCGGCACCTGCAGCAGGACAAAGCGCTGTGGCGCCGCTTCCAGCCCATCGACGTGCCCGAGCCGGACGAAGAAACCGCCGTGCGCATCCTGCGCGGCCTCGCGCCCCGCTACGCAGCGCACCACGGCGTCACGTACACGGACGCCGCCCTGGACGTCAGCGTGCAGCTCAGCGCGCGGCACCTCCGCGACCGGCACCTGCCGGACAAGGCCATTGACGTGATCGACGAGGCGGGCGCGGCGCGCAGCGCCCGCGGCGCGGGCGGCACCATTGACGTGCCGGACGTGGAAGCGACGGTCGCGCGCATGGCGCGCGTCCCGGTGGGGCGCGTGAGTGCCGAACAGACCCGCACGCTCGCCACCCTCGAAACGGACCTGCAGGCGCGGGTGTTCGGGCAGGACGAGGCTGTGCGGCAGGTGGCGGGCGCCGTGAAGCTCGCCCGCGCGGGCCTGCGCGACCCGCGCAGGCCGCAGGGGGCGTTCCTGTTCGCCGGGCCGACCGGGGTGGGCAAGACCGAACTCGCGCGGGCCCTCGCGGACGTGCTCGGCGTGAACCTGATCCGCTTCGACATGAGCGAGTACGGCGAGGCGCATACCGTCTCGCGCCTGATCGGCGCGCCTCCCGGCTACGTCGGCTTCGACCAGGGCGGCCTGCTCACGGACGGGCTCGCCAGGACGCCGCACGCGGTGGTGCTGCTGGACGAGATCGAGAAGGCCCACCCGGACATTTACAACGTGTTCCTGCAGCTCCTGGACCACGGCACCCTCACGGATCACACCGGGAAGGTCGCGGACGCGCGCGGCGCCGTGTTCATCTTCACCACCAACGCGGGTGCTGCCGACGCGGCCCGCCCCGCGCTGGGGTTCGGGCGCGCGGACCGCGCGGGTGAGGAGAGCGAGGCCGTGAACCGCACGTTCACGCCGGAGTTCCGCAATCGTCTCGACGCGGTCATTCACTTCCGCGCGCTCCCGCGTGACGTGATGACGCGTGTGGTGGACAAATTCGTTGCGCAGCTCGCCGGGCAGCTTGCGGAGCGGGACGTGCGCCTCTCGGTCACGCCAACTGCGCGCGAGCGTCTCGCGACGCTGGGCTTCGACCCGGCTCTGGGTGCGCGGCCGCTCGCGCGCGTCATCGAGACGCGTCTGGCGCGTCCGTTGGCGGACGAGCTGCTGTTCGGCCGCCTGCAGCAGGGCGGGAGCGTGGTGGCCGACGTGAACGACGCCGGGGAGTTCACGTTCCGGGTTCGCCGCAAGACGCCCCGTGCGGGCGAGCCGCGTCCGGTCGACTGAGCGGCCAGCGAGGAGGCGGGCGGCCACCTGGCCGCCCGCCTGATTCATGGGCGGGTGCGCGTGCGTGCCGAGGTGGTGCGCGGCATGCTGGTGTAGATGCCTCAAGTGATCCTGCGTGAACGTGAAGCTGCTGATCTGCCCATCTTGCACCGCTGGCTGCATGCCGAGCGGAACGCCGCCTGGCGGGCGTGGGACGGCCCGTACTTCCACGTGGAGGACGCCCGGCCTCCGCTTGATCTGAGCACGTTCGTGGAGCAGCTGCGTACGCGGGCGCCGTCGCCGCATGCGCGCATCATTGCGGTGGACGGCGTGTGCGCCGGGCAGGTAACACGCTGGAGCGAGCCGCCGGCGAGTGGCGGGTGGTGGGAGTTGGGCATTGTCCTGTACGACCCGGTGTGCTGGGGGGGTGGGCTGGGCACGCGGGCGTTGCGGGCGTGGACGGCGCTGACGTTTCAGGAGACGCACGCGCACGTGCTGACGCTCAGCACGTGGAGTGGGAATGAGCGCATGGTGCGCGCGGCAGAGCGAGTGGGGTTCCGGGAGTGTGGGCGGGTGCGGGAGGCGCGGTGGTGGCAGGGGCGGCGGTACGACAGCGTGAAGCTGGATCTGTTGCGGCGCTCATGGGACGCGGACCCCGCCCTTAGCATGTCTTAAGGCATCTATATTTTAAGTTTAGGATGCCCTAAACTTATGGACATGATCCTGACCCGCCTGCACCCCCCGCGCCCCCCCCGGAGCCGCGCATGAGCCGCGTCCAGGCCACCCCCTCCACCCCGCCCACCCTCGACGAACGCATGAACACCCAGGCGTCCGCCGTCCTGCAGGGCCACAGCTCCCGCCGCGGTTTCGCACGCATCCTCCCGTTCCTCGGTCCCGCCTTCGTCGCGTCCGTCGCGTACCTCGACCCCGGCAACTTCGCCACGAATATCCAGGGCGGCGCGAAATTCGGGTACCTGCTGCTCTGGGTGATCCTCGCCGCCAACCTCATGGCGATGGTCGTCCAGAACCTCAGCTCCAAACTCGGCATCGCCACCGGCCGGAACCTCCCCGAAACCATCCGCGACCGCTGGCCCAAACCCGTCGTGTGGCTCTACTGGGTGCAGGCCGAACTGGTCGCCATGGCCACCGACCTCGCCGAATTCCTCGGCGCGGCCCTCGCGTTCCACCTGCTGTTCAACATCCCACTGCTGTGGGGCGCCGTCCTCACCGCCATCGTGACCTTCGGTGTGCTCGCCCTGCAACGGCGCGGCTTCCGACCCATCGAGATTGCCATCAGCGCCTTCCTCGGCGTGATCGTCCTCGCGTACCTCGTGCAGATCATCCTCAGCCGCCCCGGCATGGACGCCCTCGGCGGATTCATCCCGAAATTCCAGGGCACCGAGAGCCTGTACCTCGCCGTCGGCATCATCGGCGCGACCGTCATGCCGCACGTCATCTACCTGCACAGCGCCCTCACGCAGGGCCGCGTGCAGGCCCCCAGCGACGCCGAGAAGGTGCGCCTCGCGCGCTTCAACCGCATGGACGTCATCATCGCCATGAGCATCGCCGGCCTCGTGAACATGGCCATGCTCGCGTCCGCCGCCGCCGCGTTCCACACCAGCGGCAAGGGCGACGTCGCGGACCTCAGTGTCGCCTACCAGACGCTCACGCCCCTACTGGGCGGCGGCGCCGCCATCGCCTTCGCACTCGCGCTGCTCGCCTCGGGCCTGTCCAGCAGCGCCGTCGGCACCATGGCCGGTCAGGTCGTCATGCAGGGCTTCGTGGGCTTCCGCATTCCGCTCGTGCTGCGCCGCATCCTCACCATGCTGCCCGCCTTCGCAGTCATCATCGCCGGTCTCGACCCGACCGCCACGCTCGTGCTGTCGCAGGTGGTCCTGTCGTTCGGGATTCCGTTCGCGCTCGTGCCGCTCCTGCTGTTCACCGCCCGCCGCGACATCATGGGCGTCCTCGTGAACAGCCGCCCCATCACCGTCATCGGCTGGGGCATCGCGGCCCTCATAATCGGCCTGAACGTCTACCTGCTCAGCGAAACACTGCTCAAGTAAAATCCTGGCAGAACAGTGCGGGCGACTGAGGTCGCCCGCACTGGTTTTTCCCTCTTGACTGGTTTTCCCTCTTGACTTCGAGCGCACTCGAAGATCTACGGTAGGCGCATGCAGGCCACCGCGCCCCACGCGCCCGCCACCCTCAGCATCCGCGAGGCCGCCGAAACCCTCGGCGTCACCGCCCACACCCTCCGTTACTACGAACGCGTCGGGCTGCTCACCGGCGTCCCCCGCGACGCCAGCACCCACCGTCAGTACACGCCCCGCGAACTGGAGATGCTGCGCTTCCTGCTGCGCCTGCGCGCCACCGGCATGCCCATCCGGCAGATGTCCACCTACGTGGACCTCGTGCGCGCCGGTGAGCACACCCTCGCCGAACGCCAGGCGCTGCTCGCCGCGCACGAACGCGCCGTGGTCGAACGCATCGCGCAACTCCAGGGTGACCTGCAGGCCGTCCGCCAGAAACTCAACGTCTACGCCACGCTCGCGGCCCCGGACCTCGCCGCGCAGAAAGGATGAACGTCATGCAACACCGCCAACTCCGCGACCTCACCGTATCCGCCCTCGGCCTCGGCTGCATGGGCATGAGCGAGTTCTATGGTCAGTCCGACGACACCGAGAACCTCGCCACCCTCACGCGCGCCCTCGACCTCGGCGTCACCTTCCTCGACACCGCCGACATGTACGGCGTGGGCCGCAACGAGGAACTCCTCGGCCGCTTCTTCCGCGAAAGTGGCCGCCGCGACGACGTCGTGCTCGCCACCAAATTCGGGAACGTGCGCGGCCAGAACGGCGAACGCCTCGGCATCAGCGGCCGCCCCGAATACGTCCACCAGGCGTGCGACGCCAGCCTCCGCCGCCTCGGCGTGGACCACATCGACCTGTACTACCAGCACCGCGTCGACCCGAACACCCCCATCGAGGACACCGTCGGCGCCATGAGCGAACTCGTGCAGCAGGGCAAGGTGCGGTACCTCGGCCTGTCCGAGGCGTCCGCCGAAACGCTGCGCCGCGCGAACGCCGTGCACCCCATCACCGCCCTGCAGACCGAATACAGCTTGTGGACGCGCGACCCGGAAGACGGCATCCTGCAGACCTGCCGTGACCTCGGCGTGGGCTTCGTGCCGTACAGCCCGCTCGGGCGCGGCTTCCTGACCGGGCAGATCAACAGCCCCGACGACTTCGCGCCCGATGATTTCCGCCGCATGAACCCCCGCTTCCAGGGCGAGAACTTCCAGAAGAACCTCGACCTCGTCCGCGAGGTGCAGGACATCGCCCACGAGAAGGGCTGCAGCGCCTCACAGCTCGCGCTCGCCTGGGTGCTCGCGCAGGGCCAGGACCTCGTGCCCATTCCCGGCACGCGCCGCGTGAAGTACCTCGAGGAGAACCTCGGCGCGCTCGACGTGCACCTCAGCGCCGACGACCTCGCGCGCATCGACGCCGCGTTCCCGCGCGGCGCGGCCAGCGGCGAACGCTACCCGGACATGAGCAGCGTCAACCGCTAACCCGGCCGTTCAGCGGGCGTGAGCGCGGCCAGAATCTCGGCCGCGCTCGCCTCCAGGACGCGCGCGGCACCCTCGCCCGCCCACAGGCTCAGCACGCCCGCGTCGCCCGCCTGCGCGCCCGCCGTGCGCAGAGGCCGCGTCAGGGCGTTCTGCGCTGGGTACGGCAGGGGCGAGCGCACGGCGTCCATGAAGGCGTTGCGCAACCCACGCGCCGCCCGGCCACTGAACGCCCGCGTGAGGGCCGTCTGCGCGTGACCGGCGCGCGCCGCCGCGCGCAGCGCCGCGCGGTACGGCGCGGACGTACCCGCCTCGCGCGCCAGCAGGAACGCCGTGCCGCACGCCACGTCAAGCGCGCCCGCCGCGAGCGCGGCCCGCACGTCGTCGGCGCTCATCAGGCCGCCCGACGCGATCACTGGCACGCGCGTCACCGCGCTGATGGCCCGCACCAGCTGCAGCGTGCGCTCCAGTGCGCCCTCGCCGCCGTGCGTCCAGCCGCCCCGGTGCCCGCCCGCCTCCGCGCCCTGCGCGACGATCGCGTCCACGCCGTCCTCCGCCAGCTGCCGCGCCTCGTCGGCGTTCGTGGCCGTGCCCGCCACCAGTACGCCCGCAGCCTGCAACGCCCGCACCCGCCGTTCCTCCAGCCGCCCGAACGTGAACGTGAACAGCGCCGGCCGCACGCGCAGCACCACCTCGAACTGCGCGCCGAACTCCTCCTCGAACCGCACGGGCAGTGCCGGCGCCGCCAGCCCCAGGCGCGTGTGGAACGGCCCGAGTTCCGCCGTGGCGAGCGCCAGCGCCGCGGGCGTCACCTCCGGCGTGGGCGTCGGCACGAACAGGTTCACCGCGAACGGCGCGGACGTCCGCGCCCGCACGTCCGCGCACGCCGCCTCCAGCGCCGCGGGCGTCAGGTACGCGCCGCCCAGCGCCCCCACGCCGCCCGCCTCGCCCACCGCCGCGACCAGCGCCGGCGTACTCGGCCCGCCCGCCATGGGCGCCGCCATCACCGGAACGCGCGCGCCCAGGCGGCGCAGGACACTCAAGCGCCGTACCGCCGCGCCCGGATGCGCTCCACGATCGCGTCGCCCAGGCCCGGCAGGGCCGCCTCCAGCGCCGCGAGCGGCCCATAGAAGCGCGGCACGATCACCTCGCGGCGCGGCCGGTCCAGCACGTCCGCGATGGCGCGCGCCACGACGTCCGGCCCGGGCATCGGCAGCTTCGCGGCGGCCGTCAGCTCCGTGCGCACGAACCCCGGCGCGATCAGCGACACGTGCACGCCGCTGCCCAGCAGCTCCCGCCGCAGTGCCAGCGAGAACCCGCGCAACCCGAACTTGCTCGCGCTGTACATCCCGTGCGTCGCCGCGCGCCCCGCCACCGACCCGACGTTCACGATGTGCCCGCGGCCGCGCGCGCGCATTTCCGGCAGCACCAGCCGCGTCAGCTCGATCGGCGCGGTCAGGTTCACCTCCAGCACCCGCAACGGGTCCGGATCGTCCCACCACATCCCACGCGCGATGCTGATGCCCGCGTTGTTCACGAGCGCGTCCACCCGCCCGAACTGCGCGCGCGCCGCCTCGATAAGCGCCTCACGGTCCGCCTGCACGGCCACGTCCGCACGCCCCGCCACGACCCGCGATCCGCTCGCGTCCAGCGTCCGCGCGAGCACGCGCAGCTCGTCCTCGCGGCGTGCCGCCAGCACCAGCGCGTCCCCGCGCGCCGCCAGCGCCTCCGCCGCCGCGCGCCCGATCCCGCTGGACGCGCCCGTCAGCACCACCACTCGCCTGCTCGTCATGCCTGCATCGTACCCGCCCGCGCGTATGCTCTCCCCATGAGTGACGCCGCGTACACGCCCACCACCCTCGCCGCCCGCGCCGGAGAAGAAGCGCCGACCAACCCCAGCCGCCCCCTCGTGGAACCCATCTACCAGTCGACCGTGTACGCCTTCCCGGACCTCGACACGCTCGAAGCGAGCATGGCCGGCGACGGCAGCGCCTTCTACTACCGCAACGGCACGCCCAACGGCGCCACCCTGGAGCGCGCCCTCGCCACCCTGGAACGCACCGAAGCGGCCCTCGTGGCGGGCAGCGGCATGGCCGCCATCAGCGCCGCGCTGCTCGGCGTCCTGAAAACCGGTGACCACCTCATCGCCGACGAGCGCGTGTACGGCGTGACCGTCGCCCTGCTGCGCGACGAACTGCCGCGCCTCGGCATCCTCGTGACGTTCGTGGACGCCACCGACCCGGCGCAGGTCGAGGCCGCCTGGCAGGAGAACACCCGCGTCCTGCACATCGAGAACCTCACCAACCCCACCCTCACGGCGCCCGACGTGCCCGCCCTCGCGGAACTCGCGCATGCCCGCGGCGGGCTGCTGAGCGTCGACAGCACCTTCAGCAGCCCCGCCCTGTTCCGCCCGGCCGAGCACGGCGCGGACCTCGTGACGCACTCCGTCAGCAAGTACCTCAGCGGGCACAGCAACGCGTTCGGCGGCGGCGTCGCGGGCCGCGCGGACCTCATCGCGCTCGCCCGCACGCGCCTGCAACGTCTCGGCGGCACCATGAGCGCCTTCGACGCCTGGATGACCCTGCAGGGCCTCAAGACGCTGGGGCTGCGCATGCGCGCCCACGCGCAGAACGCGCAGGCGGTCGCGGACGTCCTGGAGAACCACCCGCGCGTGCGCCGCGTGCACTTCCCCGGCCTGACCAGCCACCCGCAGTTCAAACGCGCGCACGACCTGTACCCGGACGGGTTCACCGGCATGGTCGCCCTCGATGTCGAGGACGCCCCCGCGTTCGTGCGCGCCCTGAACGGCAGGGTGCCGCTCGCGCCCAGTCTCGCGGACGTGTGCAGCACCCTCAGCCACCCGTGGAGCACCAGCCACCGCGCGCTCGGCGACGACGACAAACGCCGCCTCGGCATCACCCCGGACCTGCTGCGCCTCTCGGTCGGCATTGAGGACATCGGCGACCTGCTCGGCGACCTCGAGAACGCCCTCGCGTAACCGCCCGGGCATGCGCCGCCCACCCGCAGCGGCTACACTCACGCCATGACCCAGGCCCACCCCACCCCCGACCCCGGCGCGGGCGGCGTCGTCTTCAACGCCCACGGCGACGTCCTCCTCGTCCAGTACGCCAACGGCGGCTGGACCTTCCCCAAAGGGCACCTGGAACGCGGCGAGACGCCCGAACAGGCCGCCGTCCGCGAGGTCGAGGAGGAAACCGGCGTGCGGGCCACCATCACCGCCCGCCTCGGCCTCACGCGCTATACCAACAACAAAGGCGTCCCGCGCGAGATCACGTGGTACCGCATGACCACCGACGCCGAAACGACCACCCTCGAAGGCATCTTTCAGGGTGGCGGCTTTCACGCGCCGGACGACGCTGAGCGCCTGTTAAGCTACGGTGAAGACCGAGCCTTGCTGCAACGCGCGCGGAACGCCTGAGCGTCCACGCGAGGAGGACGAATGCCCAGGTACGCGCTGGAGGGAACCCACCCCACCGTGAGTGACACCGCCTTTATCGCCCCCAGCGCCGACCTGATCGGCCGCGTCACCGTGCACGCCCGCGCCAGCGTCTGGTTCGGCGCGATCCTGCGCGGCGACATTGAACCCATCACTGTCGGCGAGGACAGCAACGTGCAGGACGGCGCGGTCCTCCACACCGACGCCGGCCACCCCTGCACCCTGCACGAGCGCGTCACCGTCGGCCACCGCGCCGTCGTGCACGGCGCCACCTGCGAAGCGGACAGCCTGGTCGGCATGGGCGCCATCATGCTCAGCGGCAGCCGCCTCGGGCGCGGCGCCGTCCTCGCCGCCGGCGCGCTCCTCCGGGAAGGGCAGCACGTCCCGGACGGCATGCTCGCCGTCGGCGTGCCCGCCCGCCTCGTCCGCCCCGTCCCCACCCCGGACAACGCCGAGCGTTACGTCCGCAACGGCGCGCACTACCGCGCGCAGGGCCTCCACGACCAGCCCACCGAAGGCGAGCCGCACGCATGACCGACGCCCCACCCAGCCTCCAGCCCATGTTCCCGAACGCCGAACCGATCCTCGCCCGGTTCCTGCCGCGCGGCACCACCGCGTACGCCGGCCTGCACGGCACCTTCGCGGACCTGCACGCCTTCCTGCACCACCTTCATGACCGCGGCTGGCACGGCTACCTGCACGCCACGCAGGACGGCACCGACGCGTTCGTCCTCGTGTACGAGGGCCGCACCGTCACGGCCGCCACGCAGACCAGCAGCGGCGAGGCGGCCCTCGGGGAACTCCTGAGTTTCTACGAGCAGGGCGCCACCCTCAACGCCTACGCCCTCAGCGAACCCTTCGCGCGCATCCTGAGCGGCGTCGGCAGCCGACCCGGCAAGTTCAAGCTCACCCCGGACTTCACCGGCCTGCACGCCGGACCGAACGGCGCCACCTTCTACGCCGGTGGCCTCGCCATCGCCAGCATGCCCACCACGCTGCAGTACGAGGGCGCCTTCCCCGCGCCGCAGCGGCCCATCACGCTGATCCTCCCGCGCAGCCTCGCCGGGTGGGCGCACCACCACTACGCCCTCACGCTGCGCGGCCGCGACGCCCTGAACCCCATCACCACCGTGAACCAGGCGTTCCGCGCGCAGTACGGCGCGCCCGGCCTTACCCTGCTGCGCGCCCTCGGCGAGCACCTCACGCCCGCCGAGTACGCCGTGCGCGCGGACGCCACCCTGCACGACCTGGAGGAACAGGTGCAGGCGCTCACCAAGGGGGGCTACGTCCGCGAAGCGTAAAGCCCCGGTGGGACGCGTCGTCGGACGCCGGACCCGCTGAACCGGAAACGCCGGCGGGGGCATGTGCCCCCGCCCGGCCGTTACTGCTGCGTGCGGAGCAGCGGGTCGCTCGGCAACTGCTTTTTCGGCTCGCGGAATTCGATGTTCTCCCACTCGCCCTCCTCGATCACCGCGAGGTTCGGGTTGCGGGCGCGCAGGCGCGCCACGAGGCCCTGCACGAGGTCATCTGGCGTGCTCGCCGCCGACGTGATGCCCACCGCGCGCACGCCCGTGAGGTCGAGGCGTTTCACGTCCGCGTCGGTTTCGAGGCGCTCGGCGCGGCCGCACAGGTCCCGCGCGAGTTCCAGCAGGCGCATGCCGTTGCTGGAGTGCGTGCTCGTCAGCACCAGGAACGCGTCCACGTTCGGCGCGATGTTCTTCACGGCGTCCTGGCGGTTCTTGGTGGCGTAGCACAGGTCCTCGCTGGGCGGCACGTGCAGGTTCGGGAAGCGGGCACGCAGGATGTCCACGGTGCGGCGCGTGTCGTCGACGCTCAGCGTCGTCTGCGTGAGCACCACGAGCTTGTCGGGGTTCGGGACCTGCACGGTGTGCGGGTCGTTCAGGCCCGCGCCGGTCTTGCCGAGCACGCCCACCAGGATGGTGTGGTCCGGCGCCTCGCCGCGCGTGCCGATGACTTCCTGATGCGTGGCGCTGTCGCCGATCAGCAGGATGGTGTAGCCCTCGCGCGCGTACTTCTTGGCTTCGGTGTGCACCTTCGTGACGAGCGGGCAGGTCGCGTCGATGACGCCTAGGCCCATCGCGCGGGCGCGGGCGCGGACGACGGGGGAGACGCCGTGCGCGCTGAATACGACCGTGTCGCCGCCGTCAGGGAGCGTCTCCAGGGTGTCGAGGTCCTCGACGAAGTGTACGTGGTGTTCGCCCTGCAGGCGCTCGACGACGGTGTGGTTGTGGACGATGCTGTGGTACACCGTCACGGGGTTCGCCTCGCGCGCCGCGGCCTTCTCGACCGCCTGGATCGCCATGACGACGCCCGCGCAGAAGCCGCGCGGCTTGGCGAGGTACACCTTCTCGATCATGCCCTCAGTGTAGTGCGCCCCTGCGCGGTGTACGGGGGCGCCCGTCCCGATCCGCGCCTAACAAGCGTTCGCTAGACTGAGAGCATGAGCACCCCCACCCTCGACACCGACCTCGGCATGAGCTTCGCGCTCAGCGACGACCAACGCCTCATCCTGCAGCACGTCCGCGAATTCGCCCAGGCCGAAATTGCCCCCAAAGCTGCCGAACACGACCGCAGCGGTGCGTACCCGCGCGAGCAGCTCCGCGGCCTCGCGCAACTCGGCCTGCTCGGCGCCACCGTCCCCGAACGCTGGGGCGGTGCCGGCCTCGACAGCGTCACCTACGCCCTGTGCCTCGAGGAAATCGCTGCCGCCGACGCCTCGGTCGCCGTGATCGTCAGCGTCCAGAACGGCCTCCCCGAGCAGATGATCCTCCGCTACGGCACCGACGCCCAACGCGAACGCTACCTGCGCCCCCTCGCCGAAGGACGCCACATCGGCGCGTTCTGCCTCACCGAAAGCACCGCCGGGTCCGACGCCGCCAGCCTCCAGCTCCGCGCCGAACGCGACGGCGACCACTACGTCCTCAACGGCAGCAAAGCCTGGATCACCAGCGGCAGCCAGGCCGACACGTACCTCGTCATGGCCCGCACGGGCGGCGCGGGCGCACGCGGCGTCAGCTGCTTCATCGTCGAGAACGGCACACCCGGCCTCAGCTTCGGCCGCCCCGAGGAAAAAATGGGCCTGCACGCCGCGCACACCACCACCGTCCAGTTCGAGGACGTCCGCGTGCCCGCCGAGAACCTCGTCGGCGCCGAAGGCGAAGGGCTGATCATCGCGCTGTCCAGCCTCGACGCGGGCCGCATCGGCATCGCCATGCAGGCCCTCGGCATCGCCCGCGCCGCCTTCGAGCACGCCGCCCGCTACGCCCTGGAACGCGAGCAGTTCGGCCGCAAACTCCGCGAATTCGAAGGTGTCTCCTTCAAAATCGCCGACATGGCCGCGCACATCGAAGCGGCGCGCCTCGTCGCCCTGAAAGCCGCGTGGCTCAAGGACGCCGGCCGCCCGTACGGCCGTGAAGCCAGCATCGCCAAGCTGCTCGCCTCCGACGCCGCCGTGAACGTCACCCGCGACGCCATCCAGGTGTTCGGCGGGAACGGCTACAGCCGCGAGTACCCCGTGGAACGCCTCTACCGCGACGCGAAAGTCACCGAGATCTACGAAGGGACCAGCGAAATTCAGCGCCTCGTCATCTCCCGCTCGGTGTTCAACGAGTTCGGGCAGTGAGCGCGCCTGCCGCTGCTGCATTCATGACGACCTGACAGAACTCTGTTTACAATGAGCACGCAATGAAGAAACTCACTCTGATCGGCGCGGCCCTCGCGCTGAGCGCCTGCACCATGACCCCCTCGCAGCCCGTCGATGTGACCATCATCGGCGTCAACGATTTCCACGGCAACCTCGCGCCCACCAGCTTCCGCGTGCCCGACCCGGCCGACCGCACCAAGACCCAGACGGTCCAGGCCGGCGGCATCGAAAGCATCGGCACCATCCTCAAGAACGCGCGCGCCCAGAACCCCAACACCGTGTTCATCGGCCTGGGTGACGTCATCGGCGCCAGCCCCCTCGCCAGCAACCTCCTGCGCGACGAGCCCACCATCGACGCCATGAATCAGCTCGGCATGCAGCTCAGCGTCGTCGGCAACCACGAGTTCGACAACGGCGTCCAGGAACTGCTGCGCATCCAGAAGGGCGGCTGCAACAGCAACGACGTGACCCGCGCGTGCAAATACAACAACACGTACAGCGGCGCGAAATTCCAGTACCTCGCCGCGAACGTCGTCGACGAGAAGACCGGCCAGGCCGTCCTGCCCGCGTACAAGATCCTCAACGTCGGCGGCGTGAAGATCGCGTTCATCGGCGCCGTTCTCAAGGACACCCCCACCGTCGTGACGCCCAGCGGCGTGGCCGGCCTGAAATTCACGGACGAAGCGCAGGCCATCAACAAGTACGTCCCCATCGTGAAAAACATGGGCGCGGACGCCATCATCGCGCTCGTGCACCAGGGCGGCGCCAGCACGGACGCGTTCGACGTCGTGAGCTGCAAGACCCTCAGCGGCGACATCGTGGACGTCGCCAAGCGCATCGACCCGTCGGTGGCGGCCATCATGACCGGCCACACCCACAAGGGCTACAACTGCGTGCTGCCCGACCCGAACGGCAAGGACCGCGTGGTCATCCAGGGTGACAGCTACGGTCACCTGCTGCAGCGCCTCGACCTGCGCGTCGACCCGCGCAGCAACACCGTCTTGGACATCAAGGCGTCGAACGTTGTCGTGGACGCCGCCAAGACCGCCAAGGACCCGGCCATGACCGCCATCCTGACGAAGGCGAAGAGCGTCACCGACCCCATCGCGAACACGCCCATCGCGACGCTCGGGGTGGAGCAGATCACCCGCGCCGCGAACGCCGCGGGCGAGAGCGCGCTCGGCGACGTGATCGCGGACAGCCAGCTGGCCGCCACGCAGGACCCCGCCAAGGGCGGCGCCGTCATCGCGTTCATGAACCCCGGCGGCATCCGCGCGGACTTCCCCGTGAACGTCCCCAACCCCAGCAAGAACGTCACGTTCGGTGACGCGTTCACCGTGCAACCGTTCGGCAACATCCTGACGGTCATCACGCTGACTGGCCAGCAGATCAAGGACACGCTGGAGCAGCAGTTCGACAACCCTGCTGCCGGGCAGACGCGCATGCTGCAGGTCAGCAAGGGCTTCGCGTACAGCTACGACACCACCAAGGAGAAAGGCAGCCGCGTCAGCAACATCACGCTGAACGGCGCGCCGCTCGACCTGAGCGCCAGCTACCGCGTGACGGTCAACAACTTCCTTGCGGACGGCGGCGACAACTTCACCGCGCTCAAGGGCGGCACCAACCGCCTGGGCGGCGACGTGGACGTGGACGCGTTCGCGGCGTACGTCAAGGCGAACGCGGTGAACCTGAGCGGTCAGGTCCAGAACCGCATCACCAAACTGCAGTAAGGTCACCGGAGCAGGGGCCCGCGACGCGCGGGCCCCTGCTCGGCGTTAGCGCCGTTGGCGGAGCAGCGCCGTCAACTGCTGCCGCAGGGCGTTCATGACGGGCGCGCTGCGCAGCGCCGCGACGAGCGCGCGTTCCAGGTGGTGTTCGCTGCCGCGCAGGGCGTCTTCGAGGTGCGCGCGGATGGTGGGGTGGAGGTGCCCGGCGGTGGTGAGGGCGTCGCGCAGGACGTCGTCCACGGGCAGGCGGGCGTGTTCCTCGCCGTGGGCGTTGATGACCTGGACGAGGGCGCGGTCGCGTTCGTCCGGGATAACCTGCGCGTGGAGGGGCTGGCCGGCGTGGCGGCTGATCTGTTCGATAGTGGGCAGCAGGGCGGCGACGAGGTTGACGGTGAGGCTGCGGCCGATGAGGTCCACGCGGGCCTGCTCGTCCGCGCCCGCGTGGAGGATCTGGGCGAGGTGGCGGGCGAGGCGGTCGCCTTCGTGTAGGAGTAGGGGGTCGTGGGCCGTCATGCGCACAGCGTACGGGGTGGCGGCGACCTCAGCAGGCTAACGCTCGTTTGGTTAGAGTGGGGGAGTCCACGCACGTGGTATTTTTGAACCAAGTCCAACTCAACGGGCGTTCATCCACGCGCCCACAGGAGAACCATGATCGACTTTTCCCTCACCGACGAACAGAAGCAACTCCAGCAGCTCGCGCGTGACTTCACCCGCAACGAGATCATCCCCATCGCCAGTGAGTACGACCAGAAAGAAGAACTCCCCTGGCAGATCGTCGAAAAAGCCCACGAAGTCGGCCTGCTCAACATGAGCGTCCCCGAACACGCCGGCGGCCTCGGCCTCGGCATGGTCGATGAAGCCATCATCGGCGAGGAACTCGCGTACGGCTGCATGGGCATCTACACCATCCTGATGGCCAGCGAACTGGGCATCACCCCCATCCTCGTCGGCGGCACCGAAGAGCAGCAGAAACGCTTCCTCGCCCCCCTCGTCGAGAAGCCCGCCCTCGCTGCCTTCGCCCTCAGTGAACCCAACAACGGCAGCGACGCCGCCGCCATGGGCACCACCGCCGTCCTCGACGGTGACGAATGGGTCATCAACGGCACCAAGATGTGGATCAGCAACGGCGGCGTCGCCGACATCACCGTCGTGTTCGCCACCACCGACAAGAACGGCGGCCACAAAGCCACCGTCGCCATTGTCGTTCCCAAGGACGCGCCCGGTCAGAGCTACAACAAGATCAAGCACAAGCTCGGCCAGCGCGCCAGCCTCACCAGCGAACTCGTGTTCGACAACGTCCGCGTCCCCAAGGACCACATCCTCGGCGGCATCGGCGACGGCTTCAAGATCGCCATGAAAACGCTCGACAAAACCCGTATTCCCGTCGCGGCGGGCTCGGTCGGCGTCGCGCGCCGCGCCATGGAAGAAAGCATCAAGTACGCCAAGGAACGCGCCGCGTTCGGCAAACCCATCGCGACCTTCCAGGCCATCCAATTCAAACTCGCGGAAATGGCCATGGGCATCGAAACCGGCCGCCTCATGAGCCTCAAGGCCGCGTGGCTCGTCGACCAGGGCCTCCCACACGGCTACGAAAGCGCCATCGCGAAAGCGTACTGCTCCGAAATGGCCTTCAACGCCGCCAACGAAGCCATCCAGGTGCACGGCGGATACGGCTACGTCGGCGAGTACCCCGTCGAGAAGCTCCTGCGCGACGTGAAACTCAACCAGATCTACGAAGGCACCAACGAGATCCAGCGCGTCGTCATCAGCCGCAACCTCCTGAAGTAACCCCGCCCGGCAGCAGAGCAGGCCCCCGCGACACCGCAGGGGCCTGCTTTCATCTGGCGGCCCACGGCCAGGGGCGTTCAGGACTGCGTGCGGAAGCGGTACTCCGTGACCGTCCGGTACACCTCACCCGGGTTCAGGCGCGTGCTCGGGAAGTCCGGGCGGTTCGGGCTGTCCGGGAAGTGCTGCGTCTCCAGGCACACCGCCCAGCGGTGCCCGTACACCTGCCCGCCCTTGCCGGTCACGCTGCCGTCCAGGAAGTTCCCGGAGTAGAACTGCACGCCCGGCTCGGTCGTGTGCACCTCCATCACGCGGCCCGACTGCGGGTCGCTGAGCGTCGCCACGTGGCGCAGCGCGCCCGCCGCCCCCTGCAGTACGAAATTGTGGTCGTACCCGCCCGCGAACTGCAGCTGCGCGTCCGCGTCGTCCACGCGCTCGCCCACGCGCCGCGCCGCGCGGAAGTCGAACGGCGTGCCCGCCACGTCCAGCAGTGTCCCGGTGGGGATCAGCGTCTCGTCCACGGGCGTGATTGCGTCCGCGTGCACGACCAGTTCATGGTCGAGCACGTCCCGCGTGGCCCCCGCGAGGTTCCAGTACGAGTGGTTGGTGAGGTTCACGACCGTCGGCGCGTCCGTGACCGCGTGGTACGCCAGGCGCAGCGCGCCGTCCGCCGTGAGCGTGTACGTAACGGTCACGTCCAGCGCGCCCGGGTAGCCTTCCTCACCGTCCGGGCTGGTGCGCGTCAGCGTCACGCGCGGGCCGTCCGCCGTGACGTCCGCGTCGCTGGTCCACATCACCTGATCGAACCCGCCGGGTCCGCCGTGCAGCGCGTTCGGGCCGTTGTTCGTGGCGAGCTGGTGCGCCCGGCCGTCCAGTTCGAACCGCCCGCGGGCAATGCGGTTCCCGTACCGCCCGATCAGCGCGCCGAAGTACGACGCGGTCGCCCGGTCGAAGTACGGCCCGGCCTCGTCGTGCCCGAGCGCCACGTCCGCGAGCGTGCCGTCGCGGTCCGGGGCGTCCACGCCGACGATCACGCCGCCGTAATCCATGATCCGGGCCGTGACGGGACCGTGGCGCAGGGTGTAGAGGGTGATGGCCGAGCCGTCCGGCGCGGTCCCCCACGGCGTGCGCGTAAGGGACGGGGCGGAAGGGGAGAGGGCAGCGTCAGTCATGAGGACCTCCGAGGGAATGAAGTGACAGGCCGGAACGTGCCGCCCAGTGTACCCGCCCGGGACACCCGGAACGCGCGACCGGCCGGCCCCCGCCTCGCTCGCGGCCTACCGGGCGGTCCAGCCCAGGTCGAGGTCCAGCACCGCGCCCGTCATGCCCCACGCCGCCGGGCTCACCACGTACGACGCGAGCGCCGCGACGTCCACCGGGTCCAGCAGGCGCTTGATCGCCGCGGGCTCCAGCATCACCTGCTGCTCCACGTCCGCCTCGCTGATGCCGCGCGTACGCGCCTGATCCGCGATCTGCCGCGTCACCAGCGGCGTGCGCACGTACGCCGGGCAGATCGCGTTCGCGGTGAGGCCCGCGTCCGCGCCCTCCAGCGCCTGCGTACGCGTCAGGCCGATCAGCCCGTGCTTCGCGCTGATGTACGCGCTCTTGAACGGGCTCGCCACCTGCGCGTGAATGCTCGCGACGTTCACGATGCGGCCCTGCCCGCTCGCCGCGAGGTGCGCCCACGCGTACTTGCTGAGCAGGAACGGCGCGGTCAGCATGACGTGCAGCATGGCGTCCCAGGTGTCCTCCGGGAAGTCCACGATGGGGTCGATGTGCTGGAAGCCCGCGTTGTTCACGAGCACGTCCAGCCGCCCGAACGCGCCCGTGACGGCGTCAACGGCGGCGCGGCAGTCGGCGCGCCGCGAGAGGTCCGCGCCGACGAACAGGAATGCCGCGTCGTTCGCGACGGCCCGCGCCTCCTCGCGGTCCAGGTCGAGCACAGCGACGCGCAGCCCGTCGTCCCGCAGGCGCTGGGCGATGGCGAGGCCGATGCCGCTGGTGCCGCCCGTCACGAGGGCGACGCGCTGATCCGAAATCTGCCGGTCGGTGGTCATGCGCGCAGTGTACGGGCGGCCCGTCACGCGCCGGTTTCACCAGTCGTTCAGGGCGCGAAGCTCGTGAGCGCCCGGTGCAGCGCCGCCGTTTCCGGCAGCGGCGTGAGGCCCAGCTCCCGCAGCGCCGCCGCGCACGCCGCGTACGCGCGCTGCACGCCCGCGACGTTCCCGAGCGCGTACCGGGCGCGCATCAGCACGCGCGCGGCCGGCTCGGACGCCGCGTCCAGCGTGAGCGCGTGCTCCGCGAGGCGCGCCGCGTCCGGCGCGCGGCCGTGCGCGAGGGCGTACGCGCCCTCCTCCGCGATCGCTTCCGGAAGGCGCGCCGCGTACTGCGCGGCCACGTCCTCCACCGCCGCGAGCGGCACGGACGCCACGCCTCCCGGCAGGGCCAGCAGCGCCGCCGCCCGGCCCGACGTGCCCGGCGCGGCCCTCAGCGTCGCCCACGCGGCGTGCAGGTCCACGTGCAGGTCCGGCCCGACCCGCAGCCGCACCCAGTCGCCGCGGTCCAGGAAGAACCCGCCGGGCGCGCCGGCCTCCAGCACCTGCCCGAGCGCGTGCAGGGTCACGCGGAAGTTCCGCTCACCCACCGCCGGGTCCGCGTCCGGGAACAGCGCCTCCTGCGCCGCCTCGCGCGCGAGCCCGTCCGGGTGCACGGCCAGCAGCGCCAGCAGGTCACGGGCCTTCGCGCGCCCCCAGTCGCGCGGCTCCGCGCCGTTCACGCGCGCGCCCACCCGCCCGAGCACCTGCACGTCCACCGTCCAGCCGGGATGCCCGAGCGGAACGCCACGGTCGTACCCGAGGGCGGCCTCCACGCCCGCAAGGTCCCAGCGCTCCCCGGCCTCCAGCACCGCGCCGCGCAGGCGCGACAGCACCGCCGCGCGCCCCGCGACCGTGCGCGCCGGCGCGAGCAGCGACGGGTGCGCCAGCAGGAACGGGTACGCGCGCACGGACGCCACCGCGCTCCGCGCGTCCGCGCGTCCCGCCACGAACAGCGCGAGCGTCACGCAGGCCACCCCGAACGCGTCCCCGCACGCCGCGAAGTCCGCGCGGGCGTCCTCCAGGGCCGCGGCGGCGTCCTGCCCCGCTTCGAGCGCGCCGAGCGCCGTCGTGAGCCGCGCGAGGCCCGTCATGTACCGGTCGCCGCTCGCCTGCGCCGCCTCCGTGGCGCGCGCACCGTACGCCGCCGCTTCGCCCCCCACCGCCGTGAGGTACGCGAGGCCCATGAGCGGCTCCACCTGCAGGCGCGGCGCGACCGCCTCCGCGCCCGCGAGCGCCCCCTCGTACGCGGCGCGCGCCGCCCGCAGCTGCCCGCCCGCGAGGTGCGCGTGCCCGAGCCGTGCGCGCGCCAACGACCGCACGAACGGACTGTCGAGCCGCTCACCCTCCGCGAGGCCCGCGCGCGCCACCGCTTCCGCGCCTCCCGGGTCGCCCAGCACACTCAGCACGAAGCTCTCCAGCAGCAGCGCCTCCCGGTGATTCCCGGCGGCGCGCTCCCCGCCCACCTCCGCGCGGGCGGCGCGCGCCACCGTCAACGCGCGCTCCAGGTCGCCGCGCCGCAGAGCGTAGCGCGCGCTCTCCGCCAGTTCCGGCGCGAGCGCCACGGCGTCCGCAAGGCGACCCGCGTTCAGGGCGTTCTCGGCGCGCAGCACCCGCACGTCCCCGCCGAGCGCTTCCGCGCGCGCGAGCAGCGGCTCCGCCAGGGCCGGCTGCACCGTGTCGAGGTACACGCGCGCCCGCCCGAGCAGCCCCATCAGTTCCGGCGCCTGCACGTACGCCGCGACGGCGTCCGCGTACCGCGACTGCGCGCGCCGCACGTCTCCCAGCAGGCCGTACAGCGCCGTCTCCTGCGCCCAGATGCCCGCCGGGAGGCGCGCGAGGCTGCGCTCCATCAGGTGCACGCGCCCCTGCGCGAGCCACCCCTCACCGCGCGCCAGCAGCAGCCGCGCCGCCGCGTCCGCGTTCCCGGCCTGCAGGTGCGCGGCCATCGCGCGCCGCCAGCGGCCCGTCCCCTCGAAGAACGCCGCGCCCTGCGCGGCCACCGCGCGCGCCTCGCGCTCCGGCACCTGCGCGCGCAGGTGCGCGCGCAGCAGCGGGTGCGCGCGGTACGCGTCCCCGGCGCGTGTCAGGAACGTCCCGCCGTCCGCGAGCGCGTCCAGGCGCGCGCGTGCGTCCGGCTCCCCCAGGCCCTCCTCCAGCAGCTCCGGCGTCACCTCCTCGAACACGCACGCGCGCAGCAGCAGCGCCTTGAGCGCCGGGTCGAGCGGCCCCAGCACCTCCTGCGCGAGGTACTCGAACAGCGTGCCCAGCTGCGGCGCCTCCCCCTCCAGGTCCCGCAGGTCCTCTGTGCGCAGGCGTCCCTGCCCGGCCGCCTGCACCAGGAACCGCACCGCGATCGGCCAGCCTTCCGTGAGGGCGTGCGCGCGGCGGACGTCTTCCGGGCGGGTCGTCACGCCGTTCGCGTCGAGGAGGGCCTGCACCTCCTGCACCGTGAATGCCAGGTCCGCGGCGCCCAGGGCGCGCGCCTCGCCGCGCAGCGTGAGCGCCGTGAGTTCCGGCCAGCGCAGCGGCGTGCGCGTCAGCAGCGCCACGCGCGCCGGCAGCAGCGTGCGCAGCAGCAGCAGGGCGTCCGTGCCCTGCGTGTGCTGCGCCTCGTCGATCACGAGGAGCGTGTCGGTGTCTTCCAGCAGTTCCGCGGCGGCCCGCGCGACCGCGAGCGGCGCCGCGTCCGCGTTCAGCAGGGCGCTCAGGCGCTCCCCGCCCGGCAATCCCGCGAGGGCGAGCGCGAGGCCGCCCGCGAGGACGCGTGGGTCCGCGTCGTCTACGTCGAGCGTCAGCCAGCACGCACCGCCCAGGTCCGCGAGGTGCGCGGCGAGGGCGGTGGTCTTGCCGTACCCGGCGGGCGCCGTGACCGTCAGGATGCGGGCGCTCTGCAGCGCCTCAAGGAGGCGCGGGCGCGCGACGGCGCCGCGCACCTGCGGGGGCCGCGCGCGGCGCGCGGAGGCATGTTCACGCCAGGACACGCGGCTATGCTAGTGAGTTGGCAGGCCGCATGGCAATGGCTCAGCGGCCCACGGGAACGCCGGTGTTGCGCTGGAGCTCCTCGAAGGAGACGTGTGGGGCGAGTTCGACGAGGCGCAGGCCGGTGGGGGTGACGTCGAGGACAGCGAGGTCCGTGATGACGCGGTGCACGACGCGCACGCCCGTGAGCGGCAGGGTGCACGCCGGCAGGAGCTTCTGGGCGCCGCCCTTGGCGGTGTGTTCCATCAGGACCACCACGCGGCGCACGCCCGCCACGAGGTCCATGGCGCCGCCCATGCCCTTGACCATCTTGCCGGGAATCATCCAATTGGCGAGGTCCCCGCGCGCGCTGACCTGCATGGCCCCCAGAATCGCGACGTCCACGTGCCCGCCGCGAATCATGGCGAAGCTGTCGGCACTGCTGAAGAAGCTGGCGCCGGGCGTGGCGGTCACGGTCTGCTTCCCGGCGTTGATCAGGTCCGCGTCGACCTCGGCGTCGGTGGGGAAGGGCCCGATGCCCAGCAGGCCGTTCTCGCTCTGCAGCGTGACGTTCACGCCGGGCGGCAGGTGGTTGGCGACCAGGGTGGGCAGCCCGATGCCGAGGTTGACGTACATGCCGTCCTGCAACTCCTGCGCGGCGCGCGCCGCCATCTGCTCACGGGTCCAGGGCATCAGTGACGCACCGTCCGCTGCTCAATGCGTTTCTCGGGGGTGGGGTGGTGGACGACGCGCTGCACGAAGATGCCCGGCGTGTGAATCTGGTCCGGGTCGAGTTCGCCAACCTCGACGAGCTCCTCGACTTCGGCGATGGTGACGCGCCCGCAGGTGGCGACCATCGGGTTGAAGTTGCGGGCGGTCTTGCGGTAAATCAGGTTCCCGGCGCGGTCGCCCCGCCAGGCCTTGACCAGGGCGACGTCCGCGCGAATGGCGCGCTCCAGCAGGTACGTTTCACCGTCGAACTCCGCGGTGGGTTTGCCGTCGGCGACCGGGGTGCCCACGCCGGTTTTGGTGTAGAAGGCGGGAATGCCGGCACCGCCGGCCCGCAGGCGCTCGGCGAGGGTGCCCTGCGGGGTGAATTCCACGTCGAGTTCGCCGGCGAGGTACTGGCGTTCGAATTCGGCGTTCTCGCCGACGTAGCTGCTGATCATCTTGCGGATCTGGCGGGTGTGCAGCAGCACGCCCAGGCCGAAGTCGGTGACGCCGGCGTTGTTGCTGGCGACGGTGAGGTCGCGCGCGCCGGTGTCGCGCAGCGCGGTGATGAGCGCTTCGGGAATGCCGCACAGCCCGAAGCCGCCCACCGCGATGAGCTGCCCGTCGTGCACCACGTCCGACAGCGCCGCCCGCCCACTCTCATACACCTTGGTCACATTCAGTCTCCTTTGCAGTTTTGCCGTGGCCGGCGGGGCCGGCCAGCGTCGGCGGGCCCCCGGCCGTGGCCCGTCTATTGACTCAGCAGCGCCCGGAGGTGTGGCGCGAACTTCTCCGGTTCGTGCAGGCACGCGAGGTGCCCGAGGTCGCTGTCCACTTCCACGTGCGTGTGCGCCACGCCCGCCGCCGCCGCCGCACGCGCGAACGCCCGCATCTCCGACGCGGGAAAGAACAGGTCGCTGAGGACGTTCACGCTCAGCAGCCGCGTCCCGTGCGCCCGCCACCGCTCGAACAGCGCCTCGGGCGGCGCGATGCACCGCAGGTCGTGCGTGCCCACCACCCGCCCGATATCCAGGATGTGCGCGAGGCTCGCCGCGCCCCCACGGGCCCGCACGTACGCCGCGAAGTCCTCCTGCTCGAACCACTGCCGCACGCCCTCCGCGCCCAGCCCGTAGAAGCTGATGAGCCGCAGCGCGCCCTCCACCCCGCCCGCTCGCGCGACCTCCCAGAGCGTCGGCAGGAACGCCTGCTGCAGGACCGGCCCGGCGTACGGACTGGCGACCAGCGCGCCCACGCGCGGCGCGAGCTGCGGCGCGCGCGCCGCCCACTGCAGCGCCTGAATGCCCCCGAAGCTCGGCCCGAGCACCGCGTGCCACGCGGGCACGCGCAGGTGCCGCATCAGCGCGCACTGCAGCTCGAACAGGTCCCCCAGGTCCCACGCGGGGAAGCGCTCGCCGTACCGCCGGCCGTGCACGTCGGGCGAGTCCGGGCCGGTCGTCACGACGCGCGGGTCGAGCGCCTGCACGTTCGACGGCGTGTTCATGCACACCACGAAGTACCGGCGGGTGTCCACGGCGAGGTCGTCGCCGATCAGCGCGTCCCACCAGCCGGGCGTGTGGCCGCCCCCCGCGGCGTGCATGGTGCCGGTGTAGTAGTGGCAGACCAGCACGGCGTTGTCGCGCGCGGCATTCAGGGTGCCGTACGTCTCGACCTGCAGGCGCACCGGCAGGGGCGCGGGACCACCGAGGGCGTGCGTCGTCTCGAACGTGAAGGTGTGGGTGGTGGTGGCGGTCACGCGTTCACGGTACGCACGGGCCGTAACGGTCCGGTCACAGGCGCGCCCGGCCCGCCACTGTAATGGCAGCGTGACGGGCCAGCACTACACTCACCACGACATGAACAAACTGCTGATGACGGGCTTGATGCTCGCGCTGTCCGGCGCGGGCGCGGTGAAGGTCGGCGTGCTCCTCCCCCTCACGGGAAGCGGCAGCGTTTCAGGCCAGGCGGCACAGAACGGGTACAAACTGGCGCTCGACGAGATCAACCGCGCGGGCGGCGTGCTCGGCAAACCCCTCGAACTGGAATTCGCGGACGACGGCAGCAACCCCGCCAAGGCCGTCCCGGAATTCGTGAAGCTCGTGACGGTCGACAAGGTGGACTTCATGGCGGGCGGCGTGAGCAGCGCCACCAGCATCGCCGTGAGCGGCCCCGCCCGGCAGTACAACACCTTCATGGCGTGGATCGGCGCGGCCGCCGTGCCCGTCGAGGACGCGTTCGCGGGGCACCCGTACTTCTTCCACTACCACCCGTGGTCGTACTACAACTTCGAGGCGATCCTCGACTACTTCAAGTACCTCAAGCGCACGAAAGGCGCCAAGGACATCGCCATCGCGTACGAGGACGGCCCGTTCGGTTCGGCCGGCATCAACGACACCGTCGCGGCGTTCAAGAAAGCCGGCTTCAAGGTCGTCATGACTGAGAAGTTCAAGACCGGCAGCGGCAACTTCGGCCCGCTTGTCAGCAAAGCCAAAGCCGCGAACCCCGACATCCTGTACTGGGTCGGGTACGACACGGACGCCCTCCCGCTCGCCACGGAAATCAAGCAGCAGGGCCTGAAGCTCGGCATGGTGTACGGCACGCCGCCCTCCTGGCCGGTCGGCTTCGAGAAGAACGCCCTCGCGGACAACATCGCCGGCCTGAGCCTGTGGCTGCCGAACAGCCCGCAGGCGGAAAGCCGCAAATTCGTCGCCGCGTACAAGAAGAAATTCGGGAACGTCACCGAAGAGTACTTCGCGCCGCTCGCGTACGTGAACCTCATCAGCCTCGCGCGCGCCATCAACGACGCCGGCAGCACCGACAAGGACAAGGTCGCCGCCGCCCTCGCCAAAACGAACATGAGCACGCCGTTCGGCCCGCTGACGTTCACGCCCAGCAACAAAACGAAGTACCAGGGGTTCAAGAGCGGCAACTGGCTGCACTTCCAGTTCCTCAGCGACACCCGCTCCCCCGTGTACCCCATCAAGTTCGCGCAGAAGCCCATCAAGTACGGCCGCTGACCGCCAGCGCGCCCCGCGGGGAGACACCATGACCATCCTGTCCAGAACCATCCCCACCGCGCGCCTCGCCGTGCACGTCCTGGAACGCCCCGCCGAGGGCCCTCCCGCCGGGCGCGTGCTGCTGGTGCACGGCAACGTCTCGTCGAGCGAATTCTTCCGCGACCTCCTGCAGGCCCTCCCGGCGGGCCTGCACGTCGTCGCCCCGGACCTGCGCGGCTACGGCCTCAGCGACCCCCTGCCGCTCGACGCGACGCGCGGCCTCGCGGACTTCGCGGATGACCTGCACGCCCTGATGGACGCGCTCGGCTGGGCGGGCGCGCACCTGCTCGGCTGGAGCCTCGGTGGCGGCGTGGTCCTGCACGCCACGCTGGAGCGCCCCTCGCGCGTGCACACCCTCACGCTCGTCGCGCCCATCAGCCCGTACGGGTTCGGCGGCACGCACGGCGAGCGCGGCACCCCGAACGCCGCGGACTTCGCCGGCAGCGGCGGCGGCACCGTCAACGCCGCCTTCGTCGCCGCCATCCGCGACGGCGACCGCTCCGACGCCCCCGGCAGCCCCCGCGACGTCCTGCGGAACTTCTACGTCCACGCCGCCCACTTCACCTTCCCACCCGAACGCGAAGACGCCCTGCTCAACAGCATGCTGCAGACCCGCACCGGCGACGACCACTACCCCGGCGACGCCACCCCCAGCGCGCACTGGCCGCACACCGCGCCGGGCACGCGCGGCGTCGCCAACGCCTTCAGCCCACGCTTCATGCACCTCGCGCGCCTCGCGGACCTGCGCGGCGGCCCGCCCATCTTGTGGGTGCGCGGCGAGCAGGACGCCATCATCGGCGACGCCAGCCCCCTTGACCTCGCCACGCTCGGCCAGCGCGGCCTTATTCCCGGCTGGCCCGGCGACGCCACCCACCCGCCGCAACCCATGCTCGCGCAGACCCGCGCGGTCCTGGCAGCGTACGCGCGCGGCGGCGCGCCCGTCCGCGAGGTCGCCCTCGACGGCGTCGGCCACGCCCCCTTCCTCGAAGCGCCCGCCGCCTTCCTCGACGCCTTCACGGAGCACCTGAGCGCATGGACCTCTTCTTTCAGACCCTCCTGAACGGCCTGCTGCAAAGCGGCATCTACGCGCTCGTCGCGAGCGGCCTCGCGCTCGCCGTGGGCGTCGTCGGCATCGTGAACTTCGCGCACGGCGAATTCCTGATGCTCGGCGCGTTCCTCGCGTGGGGCCTCAGCAGCGCCCTCGGCCTCGACCCCCTCATCAGCCTGCCCATCGCGGCGCTCGCCACGTTCGCCGCTGGCGCCCTCACGTACCGCGTGTCCATCCGGCACGTCCTCCTCGCGCCGGAACTCAACCAGATGCTCCTCACCTTCGGGCTCGGCATCGTCCTCCAGAACCTCGCGCTCATGCTGCTCGGCGGGAACACCCGCACGGTCAGCACCGCCTACCAGGGCAGCAGCCTGCACCTCGCCAGCCTGACCATCGGCACGCCGAAACTCATCGCGTTCGCGCTTGCCGCCGCCATCCTTGCGGGCCTGTACGCCGTCCTGTACCGCACGAGCCTCGGGCAGCAGATGCGCGCTGTCGCGCAGAACCGCCGCGGCGCCGCCCTCATCGGCCTGAACGTCGACCGCGTGTACCTCATCGCGTTCAGCGTCGCGTGCGCGCTCGGCGGGATCGCGGGCGTCCTCGTCGCCGTCCTGCTGTTCGCCAGCCCCACCGTCGGCCTCGTGTTCAGCCTCAAGGCGTTCGCGATCATCGTCATGGCCGGCCTCGGGAACCTCACGGGCGTCCTGTGGGCCAGCGTCCTCCTCGGCGTCAGTGAAGCGCTCGTGCAGACGTACGTGCCCGGCGGCGGCGGCTGGAGCGACGCCGTGTTCTTCCTGCTCATCTTCGCCACCCTCGTGCAGCGCTCCTGGCTCGGAGGCCGCCGATGACCGCCCGCGCCGCCACGCCCACCCGCAACCGCGCGAAACGCTGGAGTCTCGGCCCGCTCGCCGCCTTCTTCGCCCTCGCGCTCGCATTCCCGTTCCTCCCGCTCGGCGACCGCACCGAATACCTCCTGCAGATCGGGTACTTCACGCTCGTCGCCGGCACCCTCGCGCTCTCCTGGGACATCCTCGCGCGCAGCGGACAGCTGTCCCTCGCGCACGCCGCGTTCTACGGCATCGGTGCGTACACCTTCGCGATCCTCAGCAAGGCTGGCGTCGCCTGGCCCCTCGGGCTGCTCGCCGCCGCCGCCCTCGCCGCGCTCATCAGCGTCATCCTCGGCGCGGTCGCGTCCAGGCTGTCCGGCATGTACTTCGCGATCGCCACGCTCGCGTTCACGGAAGTCACCCGCACCGTCGTCCAGAACCTCCCTGAGAGCTTCGCCGGCGGCCCGACCGGCCTGCTCGTGCCCGCGTTGCTCGGCGGGAACTCCCGCGCGCAATACCTCCTCGCGCTCGGCATCCTCGTGCTGGCGGTGCTCGTAAGCCTCACGGTGCGCCTCACCCGCCTGCACGCCGCGTTCAGCGCCATCCGCCAGGGTGAGGACGTCGCCCGCGTGCTCGGCGTGAACGTCGTGCGCTACAAACTCCTCGCGTTCGCGATCAGCAGCGCCCTCGCCGCCGCCGCCGGCGTGCTGTACGCCGGGAAGACCTTCTTCATTAACCCCGGCGACACCTTCAGCATCGCCACCAGCATCGCCCCCCTCACCACCAGCATCTTCGGCGGGCTGTACACCACGCTCGGCCCGGTCCTCGGCGCCACCGTCCTGCGCGTCGCCGAGGAACTCCTGCACTCGCAGTTCAAGAGCGGCTACCTCATCGTGTACGGCCTCGTCCTCATCATCAGCATCCTGTGGCTCCCCCGCGGCCTGATGGGCCTGCTGCGCCGAGGCCGAACGGACGGTGACCTGTGACCACCCCCGACATCGTGCTGCGCGCCGAAGGCCTCACGAAACGCTTCGGCGGCCTCACCGCCGTGCAGGACGTCAGCTTCGAGCAGCGCGCCGGCGAGATCCTCGCCATTATCGGCCCGAACGGCGCCGGCAAAACCACCCTCCTCAACCTCCTCTCCGGCCTGCACCGCCCCACCAGCGGCACGCTGCACCTGCTCGGCCACGACGTCTCCCGCGCCAGCATGGAACGCCGCTGCCACCTCGGCCTCGGACGCGCCTTCCAGATCGTCCGCCCCTTCCCCGAAATGACCGTGCTCGAAAACGTCACCGTCGGCGCCCTCTTCGGCAAGCCCGGCGCGCGCCTCCACACCGCCCGAGAGGAAGCCTGGGCGCTCCTCGAACGCACCGGCCTCGCCACCCACGCCCACAAACCCGCCCACGACCTCAACCTCCTGCAGGACAAACGCCTCGAAGTCGCCCGCGCCCTCGCCACCCAACCCAAAGTGCTGCTCCTCGACGAAGTCATGGCCGGCCTGCGCCCCACCGAAGCGCAAGAAGCCGTCGAACTCGTCCGCGGCGTCCGCGACAGCGGCATCAGCGTCCTGTTCATCGAGCACATCATGCCCATCGTCCGCGACCTGGCCGACCGCGTCGTCGTCATGGACCAGGGCCGCGTCCTCGCGCGCGGCACGTACCACGAAGTCACCGCCGACCCGCACGTCATCCGCGCCTACCTCGGCACCGAACTCGACCAGGACGTCGCCTGATGGACCTCGTCATTCAGAACCTCCAGGCCGGCTACGGCAAAGTCCAGGTCCTCTGGGACGTCAACCTCCACCTCAACCCCGGCGAGTTCGTCGCCGTCATCGGCGCGAACGGCGCCGGGAAAACCACCACGCTGCGCGCCATCAGCGGCCTCGTCAAACCCACGGGCGGCCGCATCCTGCTCGGCGGGCAGGACCTCACAGGCCGCAACCCCAGCGACATCGTCCGCCTCGGCCTCGGCCACGTCCCCGAAGGCCGAGAACTGTTCCCGCTCATGACCGTCCTCGAGAACCTCACGCTCGGCACCGCCGTGCGCCCCGAAGCGCGCGCGCACTCCGCGCAAACCCTCGCGCAGGTGTTCACGCTGTTCCCCCGCCTCCAGGAACGCCAAACCCAACTCGCTGGGACGCTCAGCGGCGGCGAACAGCAGATGGTCGCCGTCGGTCGCGCCCTCATGAGCCGCCCCCGCGTGCTGGTCGTCGACGAACCCAGCCTCGGCCTGTCCCCCCTCATGACCCAGATCGTGTTCGGCGCCCTCAAAGCCGTCAACGACACTGGCGTCGCCGTCCTGCTCGTCGAACAGAACGTCGGCGCCAGCCTCAAGCTCGCCGACCGCGCCTACGTCCTTGAGAACGGCCAGGTCGTGAACGAAGGCACCGGCGCTGCGCTGCTTGCTGACCCCACCGTCCGCGAAGCGTACCTCGCCCTTTAAACCCCAAAACAAAAGGCGCACCGAACCCGGTGCGCCTCAATCCTGCCCCAGTCGTGCCCGCATCTCCAGCACCCAATCCAGGTATAGGTCCGGCAGGAACAGCGCCTTGGGCTGCGCCTTATGCTCAAGCGCGTCCTTAAGATCTGACGACCACGTCCACCGCTCGCTCAGGCTCACGCGCCCCCCCGTCAGTAACACCGCCTTTGAGTCGCCGATCATATGCCGGGCCTGACTCAGCAGGTACTTGACCTGTGTGTAACCGCGAGTTTCCTCTTCTATACCTAGCAAATCAGTTACGACGCGCTCCCAGGGCACCACACCCTGAGAATGAAGGTAAGCAAGCAGGGCGACAACTTTACTGCTGCCTTGTACCGTTACGGTACGGTCATTGATTCTGATAGTGGGTGTACCTAGGGTCTGGATCTGGATTGTTGGTGTTTCGACGCGTAGAGGGGGCAGGGGCATTTCCAATCCCTCGTGCCGTGCGAAGGCGTAAAGCTCGCCGAGTACCCATGCCTCATCAACGAAGGCTGCAGGCTCATCTCTCTCGAAGGCATTCTGTAGCAGACTGAGCGCTCTCTCCAAGTGCCCATTGGAGTAGGCGAGATCTGCGAGATGTAACTCAATACGTGCGGCGTCACGGTCACCTATAAGGGTTAGTAGCTTTTCTTCCGGCGGTTCGAGATGGATGTTTAGTTGCTTCTCGGCAATCCAGATCAACGCTTTCGCCCGGTGAGCGCCATTTCCGTCTATGTTGGAAGCCAAAGCTGCATGGTAGGCCCTCAGGCTCTCCAAAGGGTCGCCGCTAATACGCAAGGCATGGCCTAAGTGGATGTTTGCAGTAAAGGTAAAATACGGTTGAGTAGCAGACTTTAATGCTTGGAGTGCTCGAGAACGGGCGAGGCTAAAATCTCCTTTTAGGCGTGCTGCCTCGCTAAGATTTTGCAAAATGTTTGAATTAAGGTATCGGGCATCTTTGATCACTCGAGTGGTGGATAGTGCCTGCTCCAGGTAGTGAACCGCATGATCTAGGCGTAGTCGTCCTAAATATTCATTTCCAAGGTTACTTAGGACCCAGGCAACTGATGCCTTGTTCCCTTTTAGAGTGGCCAAGGCCTGATGCATTACCTCTAGGGCCTCATCATGCTTGCGTTTTATAATGAGAAAACGAGCTGAGGACATTTTTATTTGCCCTATTAGTCTTAAGTCCCCTTTTTGTTTGGCGGATTCTGCTGCCAAGCTCAGGTAATACTCTGACTTTTCTAGATTTCCCAGGAAATCAAAGCATCTGGATTGTAGATAATACCAGTCTGGAGCTAACTCTGGCAGAGGAGCTTCTCTGGAAAGAAGCTCCTCTGCTAATTTTATCTTGCTGGAATCCCAGAGATCATTTGCCTCGGAGAGCCTTTCTCGTTGGACTTCAAGGAGTGCTTTTCCCAATTTGGGAGGGTGTAGGGGGCTCTTGACTTCGTGGTAGTCCATAATTACAGCCGCCTCCTGTATTATCAGCGTCAATTGGTCGTGCTTGAGCATAACTGGAAGCCAAAAGAATAAACAGAATCCGGATTGCTATCTTCATAAATGCATTTTAAAAGCAGGCCCTCTTTTTTCAAGTTCCTTTAAGTGGAGAAAAAAGCGTATGTGGTCTAATCTATCTGTCTATCTACTACCTAGAAGTTGGGTATACAGTTCTCGTTCCCGTTCGCTTAATTCACTTGGCACGGTCACATTCACGCGGACGAATAGATCGCCGTTTCCGCCGTTGCGTTTGGGCCAGCCCTGGCCGCGCAGGCGGACGCGTCGGCCGCTGCTGCTGCCTGCGGGGAGGTTGAGTTCGACGTTCCCCTTAAGCGTGGGGGCCTTGATTTTCCCGCCGAGCGCGGCGATGGGGGCGGGCACGTCGACGCTCACGGTGACGTCGTCACCGTCGAGTTCGAAGCGGTTGTCGTCGAGGACGCGGACGGTGAGGAGCACGTCGCCGCCGCCGGGGCCCTGGCCGCTGAGGCGCAGTCTGGTGCCGTCGCGGGTGCCGGTGGGCACGCGCACGGTGAGGCGTTTGCCTTCCACCTGAATGTGTTCCTCTGTGCCGCTGAACGCTTCCTGCAGCGTGACCTGCAGTTCGCCTTCGACGTTCTGCACGAAGCGGCGGCCGCCGCCCATGCCGGAGAGGAGGTCTTCGAGGCTGACCTGCGCGCCGCCCGCGCCACTGAAGCCGCTGCGGCTCCCGCCGCCGAACAGGCCCTGGAAGAAGTCGCTGAACTGGCTGCCGTCGATGCCGCTGAAGTCCGCGCCGGGCATGCCGCCGGTGTACGCGCCGGGTGGGACCTGGCCGGCGTGGCCGTAGGTGTCGTAGACTTTGCGTTTTTCGGGGTCGCTGAGGACGGCGTAGGCTTCGCCGAGTTCCTTGAATTTCTCGGCGGCTTTTTCGTCACCCTGGTTTTTGTCGGGGTGGTATTGTTTCGCGAGTTTGCGGTACGCGCTCTTGATGTCGGCATCGGAGGCGCCGCGCGTGACGCCGAGCACGTCGTAGTAGTCCTTGTAGGCCATGCGAAATCTCCTGGGTCAAGCATAGCGGGGCGGGCCGTTCACGCCGCGCGAATGTCGGCAGTGAACGGCCCGCCGTTCGCGAAGAGTGTGGACAAAACGCCGGGGTCGTTCAGGGGGACTTGGATGGGTCCGGCGCGTTTTGTCCGTTGAGGCTCAGCTGGTTTTGCTGACGACGACGCGGGCGGGGCGGACGAGTCGGTCGCCCATGCGGAAGCCCCGCTGGTACACCTGGACGATCACGTCGTCTTGTTCGCCGGGGATGACCTGCAGCGCTTCGTGCCATTGCGGGTCGAACGCTTCGCCTTCCTGGCCGGTGGCTTCGAGGCCGAGGTTCGCGAAGATGCGCAGCACGGTGGCCTGCACGGCCTGCACGCCGGGGATGAGTTTGGCGGGGTCGCCGCTGCCCATGGTGACGGCGCGGTCGAGGTCGTCGTACACGGGCATGAGCGCTTCGGCGGCTTTGGCGACGCCCTGGCCCTGCGCGTCCTGCACGTCCTGCTGCGTGCGGCGGCGGTAGTTGTCGAAGTCGGCGGCGAGGCGGCCGAGTTTGCCTTTCAGTTCGGCGTTTTCGCGTTCCAGCTCGTCGACTTTGCCGAGCTTCTCCATCATTTCCTGAACCTGCGCGAACATGCCCTCGTCGAGGTCCGGCATGCCGTCGGTACCGTCTTCGAGTTCGTCGATTTCGTCCTGCACGTCGGGCGTGGCGTCCTGCGCTTCGGTGTCGAGGTCGCCGGGTTGCGCGTTGATGGTTTTCTTGTCGTCGTTCGTCACGGGGTTCTCCTGAAGGGGGTGCGCGTCAAGCGGAAGGGGGAGAGGGGAGGGGGGTGTCCCGCCTCGGCCTCTCCCCGAACGTCATGGTGCGTGCGAATCAGTCGGCGGGTTTGAAGTCCGCGTCGATGACGTCGTCGTCCTTCCGGGTGTTCACCGTCGGGCCGCTGTCCGGCGCGCCGGTCTGGGCGGCGCCCTGGTTCGCGGTCATGAAGCTGCGCAGTTCCTCTTCGAGGGCTTTCTGGGCGGCGTCGATCTTGGCGTCGTCGTCGCTGCGTACGGCTTCCTCGGCGGCGTCGGCGGCGGCCTTGAGTTTGTCCTTGGCGCCCTGGTCGGCGTTCTGGGCTTCGTCAAGCTGCTGCACGGCCTGGATGCGGAGGCTGTCGAGGGCGTTGCGCTTCTCGACTTTCTCTTTGCGGGCCTTGTCGGCGGCGGCGTTCTGCTCGGCTTCCTGCACCATCTTCTCGACGTCGGTCTTGTCGAGGGTGGTGGTGTTCTCGATGCGGATGCTGGCTTCCTTGCCGCTGGTCTTTTCCTTCGCGGTGACGTGCAGGATGCCGTTCGCGTCGATGTCGAAGGTCACTTCGATCTGCGGCTGGCCGGCGCGCATGGGGGGGATGCCTTCGAGCTTGAAGCGGCCGAGGCTCTTGTTGTCGGCGGCCATGGGGCGTTCGCCCTGCAGCACCACGATTTCCACGCCGGGCTGGTTGTTCTCGGCGGTGGTGTAGACCTCGGTCTTCTTGGCGGGGACGGGGGTGTTGCGGGTGATCATGGGGGCGATCATGCCGCCCTTGACTTCCACGCCGAGCGTGAGGGGCGTGACGTCCACGAGGACGATGTCGCCGAGGGCGCTGTCGCCCTGGATGATGCCGGCCTGCACGGCGGCGCCGAGCGCGACGGCTTCGTCGGGGTTGACGCTTTCGTTGGGCGTCTTGCCGATGATGTCCTGCACGATGCGTTTCACGGCGGGGATGCGGGTGCTGCCGCCCACGAGGATCACTTCATTGATGTCGCTCGGGGAGAGCTTCGCGTCGCTCAGCGCCTGCTGCACGGGCTCGCGGACGCGGCGGAGCAGGTCGCTGGTGAGCTCCTCGAACTTCGCGCGGCTGAGGGTGCGTTCGAGGTGCTGCGGCGTGCGCGTTTCCGGGTCGAAGGTGATGAACGGCAGGCTGATCGTCGTTTCGGACGCGCTGGACAGTTCGATCTTGGCCTTTTCGGCCGCTTCGATGAGGCGCTGCAGGGCCTGGGGGTCCTTGCGCAGGTCGAAGGTGTGGTCGCGCTGGAATTCACCGGCGAGCCAGTCGACGATGCGCTGGTCGAAGTCCGCGCCGCCGAGGTGCGTGTCGCCGCTGGTGCTCTTCACTTCGAAGACGCCGTCGCCGAGTTCGAGGATGGTCACGTCGAAGGTGCCGCCGCCGAGGTCGAACACGAGGACGGTTTCGTTGCCTTTGCGCTCGAGGCCGTAGGCGAGGGCCGCGGCGGTGGGTTCGTTGATGACGCGCAGCACGTTGAGGCCCGCGATTTCACCGGCCTGCTTGGTGGCTTCGCGCTGGCTGTTGTCGAAGTACGCGGGGACGGTAATGACGACGTCCTTGATCTTCTCGCCGAGTTTGGCGCTGGCGTCGTTCACGAGTTTGCGCAGGACTTCGGCGCTGACCTGTTCGGGCGCGTAGTCCTTGCCGGCCACTTCAATGCGGACGCTGCCGCCGGGGCCTTCCTTGACTTTGAAGGGGCTCCGCGCAGCTTCCTCGCGGATTTCATCCCAGCGGCGGCCGATGAAGCGTTTGACTTCGAACAGGGTGGCCTGGGGGTTGAGGGCGGCCTGGCGGCGGGCGATCTGGCCGACGAGGCGCTCGTCGCCTTTGTACGCGACGACGCTGGGCGTGGTACGCGCGCCTTCGGCGTTGACGATCACTTCGGGTTTGCCGCCTTCCATGACGGCGATGACGCTATTGGTGGTGCCGAGGTCGATACCGACTGCTTTGGGCATGGATGACTCCTTGATGGTGAGGATTCTGTTTCTGGGGTCGGAAACAGTTCTGAACGAGGACCATCATAAGGCCACAGTTTCCCAGAGTCAATAGACTTGAGTGAGGTACACTCAACTTAAGCAGGGATGAACCAAACCCTGAACCGTTGCATAAGCCGCGAATGCCTCGCCGCACACGGCGTACAGTAAACTCATGACCCCAGCAACACCGAGGCCGCGCGCGTGAAACGCGCCACCTGGGGCTGGCTGCTCCTCGGCCTGGCCGTCACCCTCCTGCTCACCGCCAGCCTCACCATGCCCCGCGCCCCCAGCGGCCTGATCGACGTCACCCAACTGGAGCGCGCCGTGCAGGGCGGGCAGATCCGCAGCCTGATCCTCACCCCACAGGACAACACCGTCGCCCTCACCGGACGCTACAGCGACGGCACCTCCTTCCAGAGCCGCGCGCTCGCCAGCGACCCCCTGCTCAACCTCAGCACCCTGCGCGCCCGCGGCGTCGACGTCACCCTCGCGCAGGTCAGCCGCGTCAACTGGCTCGGCGTCACCAGCACCACCCTCACCGTCCTCCTGATCCTCGCGCTGCTCTACCTCCTGCTCCGCCAGGGCCGCGCCGCGCCCGAAAACCCCGCGAACAGCTTCGGGCGGTCACGGGCGACGGTGGTGCGGGAAGGGCAGGTGAAGCTGACGTTCGCGGACGTGGCCGGCTGCGACGAAGCGAAAACCGACCTGACCGAAGTGGTGGACTTCCTGCGGCACCCGGAACGCTACCACCAGCTGGGCGCGCGCATCCCTCACGGGTTGCTGCTGGTCGGCCCGCCTGGCAGCGGCAAGACCCTGCTCGCCAAGGCCGTCGCCGGCGAAGCGGGCGTGCCGTACTTCAGCATCAGCGGCAGCGACTTCGTCGAGATGTTCGTCGGCGTTGGCGCCGCGCGCGTCCGTGACCTATTCGAGCAGGCCAAGAAGCAGACCCCCTGCATCGTCTTCATCGACGAGATCGACGCGGTGGGCCGCAAGCGCGGCACCGGCCTCAACGGCGGCAACGACGAACGCGAGCAGACCCTCAACCAGCTGCTCGTCGAAATGGACGGCTTCGGCACCACCCATGACGTGATCGTGCTGGCCGCCACCAACCGCCCCGACGTGCTCGACGCGGCGCTGCTGCGCCCCGGCCGCTTCGACCGGCAGGTGGTGGTGGACGCCCCGGACGTGCGCGGCCGCGAGATGATCCTCAAGATCCACGCCCGCAAAAAACCCCTGGACCCCACCGTCGACCTCGCCCTCGTCGCCCGCCGTACCCCCGGCATGGTTGGCGCCGACCTCGAAAACCTCCTCAACGAAGCCGCCCTCCAGGCCGCCCGCAACGGCCGCAAACGCATCACCACCCCGGACGTCGAGCACGCCCGCGACCGCGTGCTGATGGGCCCAGAACGCAAGAGCCGCGTCATCGCCGCCAACGATAAACGCCTCACCGCGTACCACGAGGTCGGGCACGCCCTCGTCGCGCACCTGCTGCCGCACGCCGACCCGCTGCACAAACTCACCATCGTCCCCCGTGGCCGCGCGCTCGGCTTCGCCGCGTACACCCCCAAGGACCGCCTGCACCACACCCGCGCCGCCCTCACCGACCGCCTGTGCGTCGCCCTCGCCGGGCAGGCCGCCGAGCAGCTCGCGTACGGCACCATCACGACCGGCGCGCAAAGCGACCTGCAGCAGGCCACCGGCATCGCGCGGCGCATGATCACCGAGTGGGGCATGAGCGACACCCTCGGGCACGCCGCGCTCGCGCAGGAGCACGAAAGCTACCTGGGCGGCATGACCAGCGCCCTGAACGTCAGCGAGCACACCGCGCAGCGCATCGACGCCGAAGTCCGCGACCTCCTCGACGGGCAGTTCGAGCGCGCCCTCGCCCTGCTCACCGAGCATGCCCACACCCTGCACCGCCTCACCGACACGCTGATCACCCGCGAGACGCTCAGCGCCGAAGAGTTCCAGACCGTCGTGGACGGCGGCACCCTCCCCGACCTCGAACGCTCCGACGACGCCGCGCAGGGCGGTCCCCCCGCCCTCGGCAAACTCAGCCCCGGCGGCGCCTGACCCCCAGCGGCCCTCAGCAGGAAGCGAGCGGACGGCAGAGCCCTGCCGTCCGCTTGCCTGTCCACGCGCCTATGTGCCCGAAGTGCGGTCCAGGGTGACCGCCGCGGTGCATGACCCCGTCTGCGTGGAACGGCCCGCCTGCAGCGTCAGCGTGCCCGCAAGGGTGCTCGCGTCCGGCCGCGCCTGCCGCACCGTGCAGGTGAACAGCGCCGCGTCCCCACCACTCGACCACGCGAAACTCAGTTCGTTCGTGAGGGTGTTCAGCGTCACGCCGCTGCCGCCCGACAGGCGCATCTGCAGGCGCTGCGCCGCACTCATGCTGCTGAACGTCGCGCCCTCGTTCACGAGCGCCGCCACCGGCACGACGATACTCGTCGTTGACCCGCTCACGACGCCCTGCACCCGCCACACCTGCCCGGCGCGGAGTGGCAGCGCACTCAACGACACGTCCGCGACGTTCGCCTGCGCGTCCGTCACGTGGAACGCCACGCCCGACTGCGTCACCGGCGCGCACGCCCCCAACCCCAGCCCCAGCGCCAGCGGCGCCGCCCACCTCAATCCCCCCATACCCCCAGGCTAGCAGGGTCCGCCCACGCGCGCAGCCCAAACGAACGTCTGTTACCCTGAAGCGTGAACCTCACCGCGTACCACGGCCTGCACCTCCAGCTCCACGACGGTGGGCTGCTCGAAATCGTCCTCCGCAACGACAAGACCCTCAACAGCGCCGACGCCCACACCCACAAGGAACTCGCGTACGTCTGGCGCGACATCGACGCCAGCGACGACGTCCGCGCCGTCCTGATCCGCGGCGAAGGGCGCGGCTTCTCGTCCGGCGGCGACTTCGAACTCATCGAGGAAATGAGCCGCGACTTCACCGCCCTCACGCGCGTATGGAAGGAGGCCCGCGACCTCGTCTACAACGTCATCAACTGCAGCAAACCCATCGTCAGCGCCATCCACGGCCCCTGCGTCGGCGCGGGCCTCGCCGTCGCCCTCCTCGCGGACGTCAGCATCGCCACGCCCACCGCCCGCATCCTCGACGGCCACACCCGCCTCGGCGTCGCCGCTGGCGACCACGCCGCCATCATCTGGCCGCTGCTGTGCGGCCTGAACAAAGCCAAATACCACCTGCTGCTCAACGAACCCCTCAGCGGCGCAGAAGCCGAACGCATCGGCCTCGTGAGCCTCTGCGTGCCCGAAGACGAACTGCTCGACCGCGCGTGGGCCGTCACGCGCAAACTCGCCAGCGGCAGCCCCACCGCCGTCCGCTGGACGAAATACGCCCTGAACAACTGGCTGCGCGCCATGGGCCCCACCTTCGACACCAGCCTCGCCCTCGAATTCCTCGGCTTCACCGGCCCGGACGTTCGCGAAGGCCTCGCCAGCCTCCGCGAGAAACGCGAACCGAACTTTCAGGAACAAGCACCCCTGTAACGCCAACCCACGCACCGCCGCGCGGGTGAGGCCCTGACCTCACCCGCGCTTGTTACCCTGAGCGCATGCTTCTGGCCTTCGACCTCGACGGCACCCTCCTCCCCGACACCGGCCGCACCATCCCCGCGGCCACCGCGGAGGCCCTCGCGCGCCTCCGCGCCCTCGGCGTCAAGATCGCCATCATCACCGGCCGCGACGTCGTCCCACCCACCGTCCTCGACGCCATCCACCCGCACGGCATCGCCACGAACAACGGCGGACGCATCATCATCGACGACCACGTCCACGCCGAAGCGACCTTCACGCCCGAGGACCTCCGCGCTGTCCTCGACCACGCCCTGCCCGGTGCGCGCGTCGTCGCGTTCGGCCGCGACGCCCTGTACCTCGACCATCCCCGCGGCGAGGAACTCGCCCCGTGGCTCAAGGAACGCGACACGCGCCCCCTTAGTGACGCCGTGAACGACACCATCCTCAAAGTCGGCTTCTACCACCCCAACGTGCACGAACACGCCGGTACCCTGCGCGGCTCCCACCCGCACCTCACCCTCACGGGCGCGCAGGCCCCCTACCCGGAATTCCTGACCGTCACCCCGCAAGACGCGCACAAGGGCGCCGCACTGTCCGCCCTCGCCGCGGCGCTCGGTGTGCCCCTCGCGGACACCGTCGCGTTCGGCGACAGCGACAACGACGTCGCCATGCTCAGCATCGCCGGACGCGCCGTGCAGGTCGGCGACCTGCCCCTCCTGCGCGACGTCGCCCACGAAACCGTCAGTGGCCCCGACACGCTCGCCGCGTACCTCACCGGCCTCGCCGACGGCCTCGAAGCCGAACAGCAGCGCTGACCGCACCCCGCGCCGGGCTGACGGGCCCGGCGCGTCACTGCAGATGCAGGTGCCGGTTCAGAAACCCCGGCGCGTCACTCGCGTGATGCGCCACCACCAGCACGTGCGTGCCGCCCGCCACCAGATGCGCCAGCAGCGCACTCAGACGCGCGCGCGCATCCGCATCCAGGAAATCGAACGGCTCGTCCAGCAGCAACAACGCCGGCGCATGCACGGTCGCGCGCGCCAGCAACAACCGCTTGAGCTGCCCCTGCGACAGCGTATCGGCATGACGGTCCAGCAGGTCCGACACCCCGAGGCGCGCGGTCACGTCCGCCACGCGCGCCGCCTGCTCGGGCGTCAGGTCCGGCCCGGTCCCGCGCTCGCCTGTGAAGCCCGACGCGACCACCGCCCAGCCCGTCCAGTCCCGCGCAAGGTCCACCTGCGCTTCCGCCGACACCCACCCGATCCGCCGCGCCCGCTCCGCCCGCGTATCCCGGCGCAGGAACGGCCGCGCCACCACCCCGCCCACCGCCGGGAACACCTCGCCCGCCAGCGTCCGCACCAGCGTGCTCTTGCCCGCGCCGTTCCCGCCCGTCACCAGCCAGTGCTCCCCGGTCCGCCACGTGAACGACAACGGCCCCACCGCCAGCTGGTCCCCCCGGTACACACCGGCGTTCTCCAGCCGCACCAGCACCTCCCCGGTCAGCGCGTCCGACACGGCCGCCACGGCCGGCGCGGCCTCCGGCGAGGCACTCGGCCGCGCCACCCGCCCCCCCTCCAGGTGCAGCCGTGACCACGCCAGACGCGGCGCGTCCGACGGACGGTGCGTGGCCAGCACCACCGCCACACCCGACGCGGCCACGCCCTCCACCACCTCACCCAGCCGCGCCCGCGCGGCCGCGTCCAGCCCGTCCGTGAACTCATCCAGCAGCAGCGCCACCGGCTCGCGCATCAGCGCCCGCGCCAGCGTCACCCGGCGCCGCTGCCCATGCGACAACGCCTGCACGTCCCGGTCCAGCAACGCCGTCAGGAACGTCCACTCCGCCACGTCCGCCAGCCGCGCCTGCGCCTCCGGCGTCGGCACCCACAACCGCTGCGTCCCCCCATCCCACGCCGCCAGCAGCGAATCCCGCACGGACTGCGCCCACGACCGCGTCAGGTAGAACGCCTCCTCACGCGGACTCACCAGCGCGATCCGCGCGAGCGCCCGCACCGCCGACGACCGCCGCGCCCCGTCCAGCACGTACGCCCGCGACCCCGCCGTCGGTGCGACCTCGCCGCGCAGTACACGCAGCAACGTGCTCTTGCCCGCGCCGTTCCCGCCCGTCAGCAACCACGCACTCCCCGGCGTCAGACCGAACGTCACGTCCTGCAGGGCCCACGCGCCCTCCACGCGCACACCCACGCTCTCCAACTGCACCAGCGGCTCCACCGCGCCAGTCTAAGGACGAGGCGCCTGAGGCGCTGAACGGCTGCCTAGGAGTAAGATCCCGGACGCCGGCGGCATTCAAGACCGACGCAGCGCCCGGAGGTCCTCCGAAGTCAGCGTCGGAACAGTCCACCCCTGCGCGCGCATATGCTCAGCAAAATCCACGGCGATGGCGACGTCATAGCCCTGCACGTAATACGGCAGGTCGGAAGGCCATAACCAAATCCCGTCCGTCAACAGCGTCAAGCCACCGATGATGTGACGTTCTGGTGACCTGAAAATGTCCACGCTCACCCCGGCAGCAACAGCGTAAAGGTGCCCGTTCAACAGATACGCCACCACCTTTGCCTTCTGCGGAGACGGGGAATGCAGGTAATCTTGAATGGATGGTTCTCCGGGTCGCCCGTCCCCATGCCCCAGCTCCCTGAAAAATCCGGCCGGTCGCAACATGCGCTGAGCCTACTGGAAGGACCCGAACCGAGCTGCTGGTTGCCTGAACTCGGTACACTGCTCGGGTGCGCGTTCTGAATTTCAGCAGCAACGTGTTCCTGCTCGACAGCCCCGACGGGCGCCTCATCGTGGACGCGGGCCTGTTCACGCACGCCCCGGCATTCGCGCGCGTGCTGCGGCAGTACCAGCCGGACGCGCTGCTCATCACGCATCACCACATTGACCACCGAGGGGGCGCGCATCTGGCCGCGCGTGCAGGCATCCCGATCTTCATGCACGCCCTGGACGTGCCGTACGTGACCGGCGAGCGCTTCCGCTTGCCGTACCCGGCGGGCATGCCCCAGGTGGGCGCGGCCCTGGCGCGGGCGCACCCGCGCGTGCCGGAGCGCGCGATCCGCACGGTCCTGCCGGGCGACGACCTGCTGGGGCACACGGTCCTGCACCTGCCGGGGCACACGCACGGGCAGGTGGGCGTGCTGGTGCGCGGGGGCGAGGTGGCGCTCGTGGCGGACGCGCTGATCAGCCGTGCGGGACAGGCCCGGCTGCCCCGCACGGCATACAACGACGATCCCGGCGCGGCGCTGCATACGCTGCGGGACATCACGCAGCTGGGCGCGCGGACGGTCTGGAGCGGGCACGGGCCGGCGCTGCCGATGCAGGCCGTCCGGGACCGACTGGTGCGGGACCTGTAAACGTCTAGAGCGTGTGCTCATGGCGGTCAGCCGGATGTTCATTGATCCGTGAAAGCAACGGAGTGACCTCACACCCACGACAAGGCCATGGCTAAGGTGATCATGACCAGATCGTGCACCTGCCGTTTGTCATACCGAGTGGCCAGACGTCGGAATCGTTTGAGTTTCACGATGGCGCGTTCCACCTGGTTGCGTTCGCGATACACGCTCTGGTCATCGTTCGCCGGGCGCCGGTGATCTCGTTTCGGGGGAATCACCGCTCGGATGCCCCGTCGCCGCAGTTCCTTACGCGCGACCCCGTTGCTGTATCCGCGATCCCCTACCAATTGACGCGGTCGTGATCTGGGTCGTCCTTGCCCAGTGCGTTTAACGCGCCCACGTTCCAACAGCGGGACAAAACCCACCATCTCATGGCGTTCCCCGCCCGTGAGCAGGACGGCCAAGGGCTTCCCACCGCCTTCGCATTTCAGGTGAATTTTGGTGCTGAACCCACCGCGTGAACGTCCCAGGGCTTCATGCTGCTGGCCACCCCGTGCGCCCGCCGCGTGATGGTGCGTACGGATCACGGTGCTGTCGATGAATTGCGTGTCCCAGTCAATCTGGTGCTGTTCATCTGCAATTTGCTGAAGGCAGCTCAACAGCTGTTGCCAGATGCCCGCTCGACTCCAGCGATAGAACCGGGTCGAGATGGAACTCCAGTGGCCGTAGTAGGGTGGGAGGTCACGCCAGGGCGCACCGGTACGCAACAACCAGAGGACCGCGTTGACAAAGTTTCGGTGATTGATACGGGGTCGGCCACCGAACCCCTGCGGTGAGGGAAGATGGGGTTGGAACGCCGCCCATTGGGCGTCGGTGAGGTCGTGACGATGCAGCATGAGACCGAAGGTAGACCCGTTACCCTTGAGAAATGCCACTGGTCCCCTTGGTTCAACAGGCGTTCCGTGACGAGCAGCCGGGGGAAGCACTGCGCCTGTTGGTGCGTGACCTGCATACGCAAGGTTGGTCAAAGGCGCAACTGTACCGGGCATTCTTGGCGTTGTTCGAGGAAACGCAGGCGTGGACACCCTCGGGGGACGAACGGGAGGTGTTGGAAACCTGCGTCCTTGATGCTCTTGTGGGGTGGTGCGCGCCGGCCTGGCGGCTCCTCCCCGAAGAGCCGGATGTCCGTGAGCACACGCTCTAGCGGGTGACGAGCAGCGCCCCGGCGAACGCGAGCGCGACGCCCGCCCACTGCGTGGGGCGCAGGTGCTCGCGCAGCACCACAACGGCGAGCAGGGTCGTGAAGGCGGGGTACAGGCTCGTCAGCAGACCCGCGATGCTGAGCTTCCCGGCCTGCGCGGACAGCAGGTAGAAGAAGTTCCCGAGGGCGTCGCCGGGCAGCGCGGCGAGGACGAGTGCGGGCCGCTGCGGGCGCAGGCCTTCGCGCAGGGTCACGAGCGGCACGATGACGGCGCTGCTGGCGAGGCGCGCGGCGGCGAGCGGCCAGTACACGCCCCCTTTCGCCTGGGCGAGCATGACGAAGAACAGCCCGAAGCCGAGACCGGCGAGGACGCCGAGCAGTACGCCGCCGCGACCGCCGGTGCCGGGCGTGGCGCTCAGCAGGCCAGTCCCCGCGAGGATCAGGAGGGCACCGCCCGCGGCGAGCGGCGTGAGGACCTCGCCGCTCGCCACGCCGACGACGACGGGCACGAGGGCGCTGAGCGCGCCGGCGGTGACGCTCACGGTGCCCATCGGGCCGAGCGCGAGCGCGCGGTAGAACGCAAGCACCGCAACGAGCCCCACGAGGCCCGCCGCGAGGCCCCACGCGAGGTCCCGGGCGGGCGGGAGCGCCTCGCCGGTGAGGGCGGCGAGCAACGTGAACGCGAGAATCGCGACAGGATGCGTGAGGGCCACCACGCGCGTGGGGGAGTCGTGGCGGCTCGCGAGACCGCCGAGGAAGTCGCCCACGCCGTACGTAAGTGCCGAAGCCAGCCCGAACCCTGCCGCGCCCATGTTCACGCGCGCAACGCTACCACGCGCAGTGACCTCCGCCCAAAAAGGGCCGGGAGGGCTGCTCGCCCTCCTGGCCCTTCCACGCGCTCGTGCTTACGCGCCGAGGACCTCGCGGCCACCCAGGTACGGGCGCAGTGCGGCTGGAACACGGACGGTGCCGTCCGCCTGCTGGTGGACTTCCAGGAACGGCACGAGAATGCGCGGCGACGCGATGCCGGTGTTGTTCAGCGTGTGCGGGAACTGCATGCGGCCCGCCTCGTCGCGGTAGCGGATGCCGGTGCGGCGCGCCTGCCAGTCGCCGAGGTACGAGCAGGAGTGCGTCTCGCGGTACTTCTCTTCGCTGGGCACCCAGCATTCCAGGTCGTACATCAGGACCTTCCCGGCGCCCATGTCGCCCGTGCAGTTCTGCAGCACGCGGTACGGGAGTTCCAGGCCGCGCAGGATCGTCTCGGCGTTCCCGAGGAGCCGCTCGAACATCGCGAGGCCTTCGGCTTCGTCAGCGCGGGTGATGACGTACTGCTCGACCTTCTTGAACTCGTGCACGCGCATCAGGCCGCGCACATCCCGACCGGCGCTGCCCGCTTCGCTGCGGAACGCTGCCGAGATCGCCGCGTACGTGACGGGCAGGTCCGCTTCCGCGAGGACCTCACCGGCGTGGAGGCTGTTCACGGGCACTTCGGCGGTGCCGGCGAGCATCAGGTCTGCGCCCTCGATCTTGTACACCTGGTCCTCGCCGCCGGGGAAATGCCCAGTGCCGACGAGCGTGTCCGGGCGGACGAGCGCGGTGGTGCTCACGAGCGTGAAGCCCGCGTCGGCGAGCGTGTCGAGGGCGTAGTTGATGATCGCCTGCTCCAGGCGCACGGCGTCGCCCTTCAGGAGGTAGCTGCGGCTGCCGGACACGCGCGCCACGCGTTCCAGGTCCGCCCAGCCGTGTTTCTCGAGGAGCTGCACGTGGTCGAGCGGCGTGAAGCTGAATGTCGGCAGGGTGCCTTCGCGGCGCAGCTCGACGTTCTCGCTGTCGTCCCGGCCGACCGGCACGGACGGGTGCGGGATGTTCGGGACGCGCAGCAGCAGCTGCTTGAGGGCGTCTTCATGGGCGCGCAGCGCGGGCTCCTGCGCGCGGATCTCCTCGGCGAGGTCCTTGCCGCGCGCGATAAGCGCCGCGCGTTCGTCGGCGCCCGCTTTCGGCACGAGTTTCGCGTTGGCGTTGCGTTCCGCCTGGAGGGTTTCCAGGCGCGCGCGCAGTTCCACGAGTTCGCGGTCCACGCGCAGGAGCTCGTCCAGGTCGAGCGGCACGCCCTTGACCTGGATGGCGTGCCGGACGGTGTCGGCGTTGTCACGGATGAATTTCAGATCCAGCATGGTTGTCCTGCTTCCGGGAGAGTGGGTGCGCGGGGCGTTACTGTTCGACGGTGCGGGGCACGAGGATGAAGCCGTCGTGCGTGTCGTGCGCGAGACTGAGCGCGACCGCCTGCGAGAACGTCTCGCCGGGCTCGTCGGCGCGCAGGATGTTCACGAGGTCCACGGGACGCTGCATCTCCTCGACGCCAGTCGTGTCGAGCGCCTGAAGCTGCTCGAAGTACCCGAGGATGCGGTTGAGGTCGCCGCGCATCGCCTCGGTCTCGTCGTCGCTGAGGTGAAGGCGCGCCAGCGTCTTGAGGTGCTCCATTTCAGCGGCGTCAATCATGACGAGGATTATAAACAAGCCGCTGCGCGCACGCCGTCCGCGATGTTCACGGGCGGCGTCTGCGCCACATGAACGGGAGGCCGATCAGCCATAACACCGCCAGGGCCGTCAGGGCGAGTGGCGCCAGTTCCGCCGGGGAGGCCGGGCTGGTGATGATCAGGACGTCCACGGTGCGGCTCTGCGGTGGATGCAGGGCCTGCCACTGCCCCTCTAGGGCGGCCAGGGCGCGCCAGGACGCCGCGAGCAGCGCGACGAAGGTTACGCCAGCAGCCAGCGGCTGCCACACCCACCCGGCGCCCCGTGCCCGGGGCCGGCCACGCCACACCTGCGAGAGGATCAGGCCCGCCACCGCCCCCGAGAGGGCGGTCTTCGCGCGCTGGGCACCGAAGGCGCCCAGCACCTCTGGCGTCAACGCGTGCGCGGACAGCGCGGCGGCGAGCAGCGCACCTATCGCCGCGCCAAGCAGAACACTGAGCAGCCGCGTCATGCGCCACAGGGTAAACGAAACCCTCTCCCCCAAGGGCACGGAGATGGGCGCCCATCTCCGTGCCCCTGGGGCCTTACGGCTGCGCGGCGTACTCCTCGCTGGCGAGGCGGATGCAGGCCGCCACCACGCGCATCGCGGTGCGGACGTCCTCCACTTCCGGGCGGGTGGGCGCGAGGCGGATGTTCCGGTTGTGCGGGTCGCGCCCGGCCGGGTACGTCGCGCCGGCCGGGGTGAGGCTCACGCCGGCCTCCTGCGCGAGCTTCACGACGCGGTCCGCGACGGGCAGCGCCGTATCCAGGCTGATGAAGTACCCGCCTCTGGGCGCCGTCCACGTGGCGTAGCGGCCGTCCGTGCCGAGGTCCTCGCTGAGGACGTCGTACACCGCCTGGAATTTCGGGGCGATCAGGCGCGCGTGGTCGCGCATCAGGCCGTCCAGGCCGCCTGGGTACGCGCGCAGGAAGCGCACGTGCCGCCACTGCTCGGCTTTGTTCGGGCCGATGCTCATGGCGTTCAGGTACGTGCTGAGGTACTGGATGTGGTCCTCGCTGCTCGCCATGAACCCGAGACCCGCCCCGGCGAAGGTCACCTTGCTGGTGCTGGCAAACACGAGGGCGCGGTCCGGGTGGCCGGCGTCGCGCGCCAGTTGAATGAAGTTCACGGGCGCGTCGCGGTCGTCGGAGAGGTGGTGCGCGCGGTACGCGTCGTCCGCGAAGATCGTGAAGTCCGGCGCGGCGGCGCTCAGCCCCGCGAGGCGGGCGGCCTTCTCGGCGCTGATGGTTTCCCCGCCGGGGTTGCTGTACGTCGGCACGAACAGGATGCCCTTCACGCGGTCACTGCCGGCGGCGAGGCGCTCGACGGCGTCCAGGTCGGGGCCGTCGGGTTGCATGTCGACGGTCAGCAGTTCGAAGCCGAGCGTTTCGAGGAGCAGGAAGTGCCGGTCGTACCCCGGCGTCGTGACGATCATCTGCGGCTTCTGCGTGACCCACGGGCCGGTGCTGCCGCGCAGGCCGTGCAGCAGGGCGGTGGTGAGCACGAACGCCTGCAGTTCCAGGCTGGCGTTGTTCCAGACGATGACGTTTTCGGCTTTCACGTCGAGGTAGTCGGCGAACAGCGCGCGCGCTTCGGGTAGGCCGTGCACGCCGCCCGGGTAATTGCGGATGTCGCTGCCGCTGTCCGTCAGGTAGTCGTGCTCGCCAAGCGCGGTGAGCAGGCCGTTGCTGAGGTCGAAGTCGGCGTCGCTGGGCTGGCCGCGCTGCATGTTCAGGCGCAGGCCGCGCGCCTTGAACGCCTCGTACTGTTCGCGTGCGGTGGTGCTCGTCATGCCTCGCACCTTACCCCGTGCGGGTTCGGGCGTGGTCGGGTTATTCAGGCAACATGGGCGTGCCCGCAGCCTTAAGCACCCCTCAAGACGAGTTGTTGGCAAATTGCCAGCAAATAACGCGAGAATGGATGGCGATTCATATGCCGAACCGAACCAAACCCCACGCCTCCCATCTGCGCGCGCTGATTGACCACACGCTCGAACAACGCGCCGTCCGCCCCGTACTGGAGGACCACCCCGAAGGCAAAGTGACCGTCCGCCTCGACCTCACCAGCTTCTACTGGCTCACGCAACTCGCGGACCTCATGGACGTCTCCCGCACCCGCGCCGCCAGCGACCTGCTCACCGCCGCCGTGCAGGACGCCGTCCAGGCCGCCGGCTTCGAGCGGCCCGAACCCGCTGAGATGCGCGAACGGCTGCGCGCCTTCGCGGAAAGCGAATTCGGCCTGAAAGCCAGAACCGCGCCACCCGGCGAGTAACCCCCTCACGCCCCTCAGGAGGTCCGCACTTGAACTCCGCCACCCTCATCCTCGTCAGCGGCGCCCTGCTGTTCCTCAGCCTCCTCGCCAGCAAAGTCGGCGGCCGCCTCGGCCTGCCCGGCCTGCTGCTGTTCCTGATCATCGGCATGCTCGCCGGCAGCGACGGCTTCGGCGGCATCCACTTCGACAACTACGCCCTCACGCAGTTCGTCGGCGTCGTCGCCCTCGCGTTCATCCTGTTCACCGGCGGCCTCGAAACCGACTGGCGCACCGCGAAGCCCGTCCTGTGGTCCAGCATCTCGCTCGCCACCCTCGGCGTCCTCATCACCACCGCCCTCGTCGGCCTCGCCGCGCACGCCCTGATCGGCCTGCCGCTCCTGCCCGCGCTGCTGCTCGGCGCGATTGTCGCCCCCACCGACGCCAGCGCCGTGTTCTCCGTCCTGAAGGAACGCGCGCTCGGCCTCAAAGGCCGTATCCGCCCCCTGCTCGAATTCGAGTCCGGAATCAACGACCCCACCGCCGTCGTGCTCGTCATCGGCCTGACCGAACTGATCCAGCACCCCGGCACGCCCCCGCTGTCCCTGCTCACCGAGTTCCTGCAGGAAATGGTGCTCGGCGGCGTCATCGGGTACGTGGCCGGGCGCGTGGCCGTGCCGATCATCAACCGCATCAACCTCCCCCTCGACGGCCTGTACTCCGTGCTCACCGTCGCGCTCGTCGCCATCATCTACGGCGCGACCGCCGCCGTGCACGGCAGCGGCTTCCTCGCCGTGTACATCGCCGGCGTGGTCCTCGGCAACGCCCGCTTCATTCACAAGCGCTCCCTGCGGCACTTCCACGAGGGCCTCACGTACCTGCTGGAAGTCGGCATGTTCCTGCTGCTCGGCCTGCTGGTGTTCCCCTCGCAACTCCCGGGCATCGCCGTCCCCGCCCTGCTGCTCGCGCTGGTGCTGGTGTTCGCCGCGCGGCCCCTCGCGGTGTACGTCAGCCTGCTCGGCGTGCGCATGCCGATCGCGCACAAGACCATGGTCGCGTGGGTGGGCCTGCGCGGCGCCGTGCCCGTCGTGCTCGCCACCTTCCCGCTGCTCGCGGGCGTACCGGGCGCGCAGGACCTCTTCAACGTCGCGTTCTTTCTGGTACTCGTGTCGATTCTCGTGCAGGGCACGTCCCTGCCGTTCGTGGCGCGCTGGCTGCGCGTCAACGTACCCCTGGAGGACACGGTCAACATGCCGCTGGAGTACACGCCCACCGGCGCGGGCCGCAACGACTTCCTGGAAATTACCGTGCCGGCCGATTCGTACGTCGTCGGGCAGCGCATCGTGGACCTCGGCCTGCCGCCCGAGGCCCTGATCGTGATGCTGCGCCGCAACGACGAGTACATGATCCCGCGCGGCAGCACCACCCTGCTGGCCGGGGACGTCCTGCAGGTCCTCGCGGGCCGGCCGCACGCGGACCCCGTGCGTGCCCTCGTCGCCAAACGCCAGGGCTGAACGGCCTCACCGCAGCGCGGACCACCGAAACGGGTGGTCCGCGCTGCGGTGAGGCTTCAGCGGGCCAGCAGCCCGAACACCCACAGCAGCAGCGGCGCGATCACCAGCGCCGGCAGCAGGCTCCCCACGCGCACGCGCCGGTCCTCCAGGTTCAGGCCCGCCAGCATCAGGTTCCACGAGATGCCCACGATCATCAGACCGCCCGCGCCCGTCAGGGCCAGCACGTACGGGTTCGTGGCGGGGTCCGGCAGCGACGAGCTCAGCGCGCCCGCCGCGAGGCTGATGCCGCCCTGCAGCACCAGAATCGTCAGCGTGCTGAACCCCACCCCCACGCCGTACACCCCCGCCAGCGCCAGTGCCGCGATGCCGTCCAGCGTGCTCTTCAGGACGTACGTGCTGTTGTCGCCGGTCAGGCCGTTCTGCAACCCGCCGATGATGGTCATCGGCCCGATGCAGAACAGCAGGCTGGCCGCCACGAACCCCTCCGTGAACCGCCCCCCGCCCCGGAAGCGGCGCTTGAGGGCGTCCCCGAGCGTCGAAAGGTGATCTTCCAGCTGCAGCGCCTCGCCGATCACCGCGCCGAGCGCCAGCGCGAGCAGCGCCACGATCACGCCCGGCACGCTGCCCGCGCTGACTTTGTTCAGGTCACCGGCCATGCCCAGCCCGATGAACAGCGTCACCAGACTCAGGGTCTGCAGCAGCGTCCGCTGCGTGCGCTCCGGCAGGCGCCCGCCGAGCGCGAGGCCGACCGCCGTGCCCACCAGCACCGCCGCGATATTGATGAACGTCCCGGAAAGTTGAGCGAGAATCACCCGCTCACGTTAATGCAGGGATCGCGCGCGCAGCGCCGGGTGCCTAGCCGCGCTCAGGCCGTCGCGGGCGCGCCACGCCACGTGAGCTGTACGCCTTCCGCCGCCAGCCAGCGCTCCAGCTCCCCGAACCGCATCACGCCGTTCACCGCGCGGTGAAACGCCGTGAGCGCTCCCGCCGCCTCCGCCCGCGACAGGTGCCCCGCCTCCACGGCCTGCAGGTACTCGTCCGTGTCGTGCAGCACCGGCGTGCCCTCCGCGCGGACGATCAAGTCCAGGTACAGGTCCCGGGTGACCCACGCGCGCTCCCCAGGCACGACGCTCGCCACGTCCACGTAATACTGCGAGTGCGGAATGCCTGGGAGTCCGCTGAAACGGCTCACGAGCAGCCCGAACTCCAGCAGGACGTGCCGCTCCATGAACGTGATGGTCGGGTGCTGCAGGAACGCGCGGCCCACGTGCAGGCCGTACGGCGTGCGCTGCGCCCACGCGAGCGGGAACGTGCTCGGCTGCGCCCAGGCGCCGCCTTCCAGCGTGTGCGTCAGCGCCGCGAGGTCCAGGGTCTCCACGCGAACAGGATGCATGCCCCAGCGTGGCACGCAGGCCCCACCCGTGCACGCACATTTGCGCGCGCCCGTACGCGACGTTGATGTAGACAACGTAAGCGGAAAATTGACACATGCCTGACGGCCCGCGCGCTAGACTCCACGCAAGTGAACAGCCCATGCCGCTCCGCCATCACGCCACCCCTCCGGTACGGAGGCGTCGCGATGAAACGCGCCGGCACGGGCCCCTTCGCCCGCCACCAACGAGGCCGCCTTCTGGCGGCCTCGTGTGTTTTGGTCCGCCCCCCCGCCCCTCAGGTCCGTTCCCACTCAGGAGGTCCATACCGTGACCCTGCGCGAACAGTTCCACACGCTCCCGAAACTCCTCAAGGTCGCTGAAGTCGCCGAGTTTACCGGCACGCACGAACGCACCGTCCGCCGCTGGATTCGAGACGGACGCCTCACGGCCCTCGAGAGCCCCAGTGGAATCCGCGTGCCCCGCCGCGCCCTGTGGCGCTTCCTGGGGCTGGATCTCGCGCTGACCGCCTGACCCGAGCGGGTACACTGCGGCCATGACCGCCGCGCTCATCCTGAGTCAGCACCGCGCGGGCCAGGACGGCGACGCCCTGCGCACCCTGGACGCCTGGACGCCCGACCCGGCGGACCTGCCGACCGCGTCCGCTCTCGCGCTGATGCTGGGCCGCCCGCACCTCGCGGTCTCCTGGGCGGAACGCACCGACGACGCCCTCACGCTCGCCGCCGCCCACCTGCGCCTCGGCCGGAACGCCGAGGCGCTCTACGCCCTGGGTGCCGCGCGCGACACTGCCCGCGTGCTCCTGCTACGCGCCCGCGCGCACGCCCAGGCGCGCCACTCCGACGCCCCGGCCCTCGCGCGCGCTGCCCGCACCGCCGCGCGCGCTGAAGGCGACACGGCCGCGCTCGTGCAGGCCGCCGCGCTGCTCGGCGAACTGCACCTCCCGCACGCCCCGCACGACGCCCTCCGGGACCTCGCCGAAGGCCTCAAGGTCGCGGAGCTCACCGGCCAGGACGCCGACGCGTACCTGCTGGCCGTCCTCGCGCACGCGCAGCGTTTCGCGGGCGGCACCGCCAAAGCCGCCCTCACCGCCCAGAAAGCCTGCGCGCGTAGCGCCCCGCGCAGCCCCGCCCGCGTGCTCGCCCTGCACGCCCTCGGCCGCCACGACGACGCCGAAACGGAACGCCAGTCGGGCGCCCTGTCGGGCCTCCCCGACTGGGTCACCGCCACGCCGACCGCCCACCCCGACTGAGCAGGGGAGACCCGCCGCGCTTGTCCCCCGGGTGGGAACACGCCCGGCGCCGCACGCAGTGTTAGCGTGCCCCCGTGACGCCCTCCCCCTCCACCGCCCTGCAGCGTCTCCTCGGCGCGTACCCCACCAGCTTCTGGGTGATGTGGGGCGGCACCCTCATCAACCGCGCCGGGGACTTCGTCATCCCCTTCCTCGGCCTGTACCTCACCACCGTCCGCGGCTTCAGCGTCGAGCAGGCCAGCGTCGTCCTCAGCGCCCTCGGCGTCGGCGGATTCTTCGCGCAGTCGCTCGGCGGCACCCTCACCGACCGCATCGGCCGCAAACCCGTCATGGTGTTCGCGCTGCTCGGCGGCGCCGCCACCCTCGCCGCCCTCGCGTTCGCGCGGCCCTACGCCGCCATCCTCGCGCTCGTCACGCTGTACGCCCTGATCAGCAACACCTACCGGCCCGCCAGCGGCGCCGCCGTCGCTGACCTGCTCAGCGGCGACGCCCGCGCCCGCGCGTACGGCCTGCTGTACTGGGCCATCAACGTCGGCGCCGCCATCGCCCCCGTCCTCGGCGGCCTGCTCGCCGGCCTCGCGTACGGCTGGCTGTTCGCGCTGAACGCCGCTGCCATGACCGCCTACGCCCTGCTGTTGATCCGCCACTTCCGCGAGCCCGCCCGCGACCCCCAGCCCCCCGGCGCGCGCCTCACCCTGATTCCCAAAGACGCCCTGCTGTGGGCGTACGCCGCCGCGACCTTCCTGTTCGCGCTCGTGTGGCTGCAGGGGTACACCACTCTCGCCCTCGCGCTCGCCCGGCAGGGCTTCAACGCCGGCGACTACGGCCGCATCATCGCCGTCAACGGCATCCTGATCGTCGTGCTCGGCCTGCCCATCAACCGCCTGATCGCCACGGGCGCCAGCAGCCGCCTCCTCGCGCTCAGCAGCGTCCTGCTCGGCGGCGGCTTCGCCCTCCACGCCCTGCAGGGCAGCGTGGCCCTGCACGCCCTCGCGGTCGGCGTGTGGACGCTCGGCGAACTGATCAACTTCACCATCATGAAAAACGTCATCGCGGACCTCGCGCCGCCGCACCTGCGCGGCACGTACCAGGGCGTCAGCGGCAGCATGTGGGGCCTCGCGTCATTCGCCGCGCCCCTCGCCGGCGGGTTCCTGCTCACGCACCGCGGCGCCCCCACCCTGTGGTTCAGCGCCCTCGGCATGGCGCTCCTCGTGGCCGCCCTGCACCTTCTGCTCGGTCCGCACCTGCGTGCCCGGCATGCCGCCCACACTGACGCGCGCGCCTGACCCCTGCGCGTGCGTTAGCGTGCAGGCATGAGCAAGACCTACTACAACGTCATCATTGAAGGGCTCGGGCAGGCCATCCGGCGCCGCGTGCCCGCCACCAACGCCAAAAAAGCCGCGCAGGCCGTCGCCGACGAACTCGGCCTCACCCTCGCCGGCAAGGCCACCACCCCCGAACGTCCCGCGCAGTGGCACGTCACCGACGCGCACGGCACGCCCGCCCTGATCCGCGCCGAACGCTGACGCCCGCGGCCCCTCGTGCGGGCTGGGCGTCACACCCTCAGGACCACACGCGCCGCGTGCTGAAGCGGGCACCCAACGTACGCCCCGGCGCCGAAGGCAGGCCTACTGCACCCGCAACGCCGCCAGCCCGCGAATCACGAACCCCCCCACGTACGACGGCTCGGCGTCCACCAGCCGCAACTCCGGCAGGCGCGCGCACAACGCCCGCAACGCCAGACGCAGCTCCAGCCGCGCCAGCGGCGCGCCCAGGCAGTAGTGCGCGCCCAGCCCGAACGTCAGGTGCGGGTTGTGCGCGCGGTCCAGCACCAGCTCGTCCGCACGGTCGAACGCCGCCGCGTCCCGGTTGCCACTCGCGTACAGCAGCGCCACCCGCTGGCCCTGCGCGAGCGGCACGCCCGCCACCTCCGTGTCCTCCAGCACGTACCGCTCGAACATCGGCAGCGGCGTATCGAACCGCAGGAGTTCCTCCACCGCCGGGCCGAACACCTCATCGCCCGCGCCCGCCCGCGCCGCCGCCACCAACGCGTCCCAGTGCGCGCGGGACCGCAGGAGGTTCAGGACCATGCTGCTCAGGCCGTTCACGCTCGCTTCGTGCCCCGCGTTCAGCAACAGGATGCACGTGTCGATCAGCTCCTGCTCGCTCAGGCGGTCCGACCCGTCACTCACCTGCGTGAGCGCCGTGATCAGGTCGTCGTGCGGCCGCGCCCGCCGCTCCGCCGCGAGCGCCCGCAGGTACGCACTGAACTCGGTCACGGCCCGCTCCGCCGCGTCCCGGTCCGCGTCCGAATGCGACACCTCGTAGAGCTTCACGATGGCCGCACTCCACGGGCGCAGCCGGTGCCGGTCCGGCTCCGGCACGCCCAGCAGCTCCGCGATCACCGTCACCGGCAGCGGCTCCGCGACGTCCACGACCAGATCGAATGCCTCGCCGCGCAGCGCGTCCAGACGCGCCGACAAGATCGCCTCCACGCGCGGACGCAGGTCCTCCACGCGTTTCGGCGTGAACGCCCGCGCCACCAGCGACCGCAGGCGCACGTGCTTCTCGCCCTCACTGTCCAGCATGTGGTTCCCGTTGAACGCATCGAACTGCGCGCGGCGCGGGTCCGGCGGCGGCCACCCCAGCTCATCGCGCGAGAAGCGGTGCAGCATCGTCCGCCCGAACCGCCGACGATCCCGCAGGATCCCCGCCATGTCCGCGTACCGCGTGAAGAACGTCAGCGGGCCCGACGCGAATGCCGGACCCGCCGCCCGCCACGCCGCCAATTGCGGGTACGGGTCCCGCACGAACGACGGGTCAGTCAAATCGAACGGCACATCCGGCAGCGCGTGAGCAGTCATGCCGGAGTGTACTCCGCCGTCCCCTCAGCCGCGCTGCACGCGCACGAACTTCAGGTAGCTCGCCAGACGCCACACGAAGATGTACGACACTACCAGCATGAAGAACAGCGCGTTCTCCACCCACGGGTCCATCCAGCTGAGCGCCACGCGCGCCACGACGCGCACCACCACGATCGCCACGAACGCCACCAGCAGCGCCGTACTCGCCTGCTGATAGATCAGGCCGTCCGCGCGCCGCTCATAGCGCGTGAAGTGCGCGAGCGGCAACGCGAACAGCGCCCCGACCAGCACCGCCACCAGCATCGTCCACCACGGTTGCGGCAGGAACGGGTGCAGGCCGTGCATGTCCGGGCGGAGCAACATGAACGGCAGGCCCGTCATGATGCCGAACGCGGGGATCAGCAGCGTCCGGGCGCGGCGGATGGGCTTCCCGAGATTCCGGGAGCGGCGCCACATGTTCAGCGCGATGATGAACAGCGGCACATATCCAAGCGCGGAAGCAACATGCATACCCCCGCAGGATACCCCCCCACCCCCGAGACAAAGGTCCGGGCTGAAGCGCTGCGGCCGCTCAGGGGGCCCGCAGGCAGGGCCGTCCACCCGCCTGCTCGGCGAGGGCGCGCGCCCGCACGTTCGCCTGCGCGGACGGCTTCACGACCCCCACCACGCACACGCCCGTGCCCGTCACCTTGCTGACCACCAGGTACGACGTCAGGCGCTCCGGCGCTTCCGACACCTCGCTGGCGTTGTACCGCAGGATCAACGCCAGCGGAACCCCCCGCCCCACCACCCACTCCGCGCGCGGCCCCAGCGACGAAAAGCCGGACGACACCAGCTCCATCAGGCGCAGGTCCGACCAGCGGCCATTGGCGGTCCTCACCCGGACGTTCGTGCGCAGGTCCCCTTCGGACACCTCCAGCGTCACGCGGGCGACCCCCGGGCAGAGCTGCCGGATGAACTCGCTTTCCGTATCTTGCTCGACCGTGCGGCACACGTTGGGATCCAGCGAGGTGTACACGCGGTCCGCGGACGACGCCGCGACGCCCCCCAGGCCAAGCAGCAGCGCCAGCACCCTGAAGTGACTCATCATGCCCGCAGCGTACCGGAACGCACCGGCGCCTCCCCCCGGGTGGCTGCCCTGCGTGCATCGACAGGCCCGCACTCTGGGCACGGCCGCGTCAGTATGGCTGCGTCAGTGCAGCAGGCGGCCTGCCAGCGCAGCCCGCCGCTCATGAGAATTCGGAGGCCACGCTTGCAAGGACAGCCTGTTCGCATGCAGTTCGGGTGGGGTTGTACTGGTCAGGCGCGGTTGCTATAGTTCAGCGTCCGCAGCTTCTCCTGCTGCGTTAAAACACCCGTACTGGATTAGAAGCGAAGGCCGTGCATCAAAGCACACGACCTTCGCTTTTGCTGTGCGCCGCAAGGACGTAAACCATGATGCGAATTCCCTTTGTTCTGCTGATGCTCGCCACGTCGAGCATGGCCCTCGCCTGCCCCAAAGACGTCAAAAAGATTCTCAACGCCGAACTGGCCACTCCATCCGGATTCCAGGCAGCCTGCGGCGACATCGAAAAAGGGTACGTGCAGGTGTACAAAACGCCCGCGGACGTCAAGCACATCGAGCTCTGGAAGCTGCACGGCAACGCCATGAACACCTACAAGGACTTCGTGGCCCTGCTCAAGAGCAAAGGCTACGTGCTGCAGCCGCAACGCTCCGGCAACACCAAGGACGGTCCGGTGGACGTGTTCGTGAACAAAGCCAGCGACCACACCATCAGCGCGCACCTCTTCGGCGACGAGGAAATCGGTCTGCACGTCGCCCTCCGCCTCGACTGGTAAGCCAGGCGCCGAAGGGCCCGGCGCTGTCCAGCGCAGCATGCTTCGTCGCCCTCTGAGGGCGCGTAACCACCTGTGAAGTCGTGACGCCCAGTGCACCAGCACGGGCATCCCCGTACGCGTCAGCGCACACCGGGATTCAGCCACGGTCCGCATGGACCCCCCGTGAAATACTGGCGTCCGCATGGCCCGCTTCGATACAGAACGCATTCACCACGACCTCGGCCTGAAAGGCTCGGGACGCGGGCCGCTGCCGCCCATGCTCCAGCAGTACGTGGACATGCGCGACAGCGTCGCCGAGAACCTCCCCGGGTCCATCCTGCTGTTCCAGTGCGGGGACTTCTACGAAACGTTCGGTGAGGACGCCGAGCGGGCCTCCCGCCTGCTCGGCCTGACCCTCACGCACAAGACCAGCAAGGACTTCAGCACCCCCATGGCCGGCATTCCCGTACGCGCCGCCGAGACGCACATCGAACGCCTGCTGAACCTCGGTGTGCGCGTGGCGGTCGCGGATCAGATGGAAGAACCCGGCGCTGGCCTCGTGGACCGCAAGGTCACGCAGCTGTACACGCCCGGCACTGTCACGGACGAGAAGCTGATCGGGCAGGACGAGAATTACCTCGCGGCGGTCGCCACCGGCGAGGGGTACGCGCTCGCGCTGCTGGACCTGTCCACCGGCGAGTTCCGCTGCGCGAGCTTCGGGACGCGCACGGCCCTGTACGACGAGCTGGGACGGCACCGCGCGCGCGAGGTGCTGCTCGCGCCGGAACTCGAAGGGAACGCGGCGCTGCTCGCGGACTTCCAGGCGCGGTTCCCCGTGATGCTGTCGCACGCGAGCTTCGACGCGCAGGACGCCGTAGGCGCGCTGCGCGACACGCTCGGTGACGTGCCCGCCAGCCTGAGCACGCCCGCGCTCGTGCGCGCGTGCGGGGCCGTGCTGCTGTACGCGCGCGGCACGCAGCAGGGCCGGCTGGACATGGTGCGGCGCGTCACCCGGTACGAGCCGGGCGCGCAGATGCACCTCGCGGACCAGACGCTGCGGGCCCTGGAAGTGTTCCAAGCGAGCAGTCCGCAGGGCATGACGCTGCTGCAGGCGCTCGGCAGCACCCGCACGGCGGGCGGGCGGCGTCGCCTGCGCGCGTGGTTGCGCGCGCCGCTGCTGGACGCCGCGAGCATCGAGGCGCGCGTGAACGCCGTGGACACGTTCGTACGCACCCCGGACCTGCGCGCGGGCGTGCGGGCCCTGCTGTACCGCGCGCACGACCTGGAGCGCCTCGCGGCGCGCGTGGCGGCGCGCCGCGCGACGCCGCGCGAGGTGGCCGCACTCGCGCGCACGCTGGAGCTGCTGCCGCAGGCCACGGAGCTGCTGGCGGTGCAGGACGGCCTGCTGGGCGGCGTGCGCGCGCGCCTCACGGCCCTGCCGGAGGCGCTGAACCTGATTCGCGCGGCCCTCACGGACGACCCGCCGCTGCGCGCCACAGACGGCGGCCTGATCCGCGACGGGTTCCACGCGGAACTGGACGCGCTGCGTGCGGAGTCGCTCGGGCACCGGGCGTGGATTGCGGCGCTCGAAACGGAGGAGCGGGCGCGCACCGGCATCGGCTCGCTGAAGGTCGGGTTCAACAACGTCATCGGGTACTACCTGGAAGTGACGGCGACGCACCTGCCGCGCGTCCCGGGCGACTACCGGCAGATCGCGACGCTCAAGGACCGCGCGCGCTTCACGCGGCCGGACCTGCGCGAGCGGGAACGGGAGATCGCGCGGGCCGAGGGGGCCGCAGCTCGCCTGGAGCTGGAGGTGTTCACGGAGTTGCGTGACGCGCTCGCCGCGCACGTGGACGCCCTCACGGACGCCGCCGGTGCGCTCGCGGAACTGGACGTCGTGTCGACCCTCGCGGACCTCGCGGCGGAGCGGCACTGGACGCGGCCCGAAACGAACGCAGACACCCGGGTGGAGCTGGAGCAGGCGCGGCACCCGGTCGTGGAGCACGCGCTCGGGGACGCGTTCGTGCCGAACGACGCGCACCTCGACGCCACGCGGCGCGTGCTGGTGCTGACCGGGCCGAACATGGCGGGGAAGAGCACGTACCTGCGCACAGTCGCGCTGTGCGCGCTGCTGCACCAGATCGGCAGTTTCGTGCCGGCGCAGCGCGCGCGCCTGCCGATCTTCGACAGCATTCACACGCGCATCGGCGCGTCCGACGACCTCGCGGGCGGTCGCAGCACCTTCATGGTCGAGATGAGCGAACTCGCGACGATCCTGCACGCCGCGACGGCCCGCAGTCTGATCGTCCTCGACGAGATCGGGCGCGGCACCAGCAGCCTCGACGGGCAGGCCATCGCGCAGGCCGCGCTGGAGCACCTGCACGCCACAGGCGCGTTCACGCTGTTCGCCACGCACTACTTCGAGCTCACGCGCCTGGACGGCGAACTCACCGGCCTCGTGAACCTGCATGTCGCCGCCGAAGAGGAGGAGCGGGGCGGGCTGACCTTCTACCATCAGGTGATTCCGGGCGCGGCGGCGCAGAGTTACGGCGTGGAGGTCGCGCGTCTCGCGGGCCTGCCGGCGAGCGTGACGGCGCGCGCGAGCGGCCTGCTCGCGGCGCTGAACGCCACGGGCGACACGGACAGCCTGCGCCGCGACCTCGTGACGCTCGACCTGACGCAGCTCACGCCGATGGACGCCCTGAAGCTGCTGCACGCGTGGCAGCGGCGCGCGCGCGGCGACGAGGCCCCAGTCAATTCCTGACCAGTCCACCGTCCCGCGCGCCCGTTCGCGCGATCATGGAGGTCAACCATGACGATCCGAATTCTCCCGCCGGATGTGGCCCGCCAGATCGCGGCGGGCGAGGTGGTGTCGCGCCCGCTGGACGTGGTGCGCGAACTGCTCGACAACGCCCTCGACGCGGGCGCGACGCGCATTGAGGTGGAGGTGGAGGGCGGCGGCCTGCGCGCCGTGCGCGTCCGCGACAACGGTGCGGGCATTCCTGCCGGTGAGGTGCCGCTCGCGCCGCTGCGGCACGCGACGAGCAAGCTGGAGGCCGTGGACCGCGTGACCACCCTCGGGTTCCGCGGGGAGGCGCTGTGGGCGATGAGTCAGGCGGGCACGCTGACGCTCACGACCCGTCCGGCCGCGCAGGTCGGCGCGACGGAGCTGGTCGCCTGCGCGGACGACGTGCAGGTGCGGCGCGTGAGCGCCCCGGCGGGCACGAGCGTGGCCGTCACGGACCTGTTCGCGCACCTGCCCGCGCGGCGCCGCACGCAGGCGTCCGCCGCGACGGAGGCGCGCGAGATCACGGGCCTCGTCACCCGGTACGTGCTGCACCATCCGGGCCTCAGCTGGCGCCTCACGGTGGACGGCGAGGTGCGCGTGCAGCACGCACCCGGCGACGCTCGCGCCGCGGTCGCGAGCGTGTACGGGAGCCTCAGCGCGAACCGCGTCGTGCGCGTGGACGCGACCGGCGTGACCGGCGTGATCTCCCGCCCGGAGCTGACGCGCGCCCGCCGGGACCGCATGCACGTGAGCGTGAACGGCCGTCCGGTGCTCGCGCCGCCGGAGCTGGAACGCGCGATCATCCACGGGTATGGGGAGCTGCTGCCCGGCAGTCTCGCGCCGCTGTGCGTACTGGACGTGCGCGTGCCGCCCGAGGACGTGAACCCGAACGTCCACCCGGCGAAGGCCGTGGTGGCGCTCGCGGACGTGGACGGCGTTGCGCGGCGCGTGACCGAGGCGGTGCGCGCCGCGCTCGCGCAGCATCCGCTCGCGCGGGCCCTGCCGGACCTGCGCCTCCCACAGCCGCCCGCGCCGCGCGCCGCTGCCGCGGACGGCACCTTCCCGCCGCTCACGTTCTCGGGCGTGTTCGCGGGACTGTACCTGCTCGCGGAGGGCGACGGAGACCTGTGGGTGGTGGACGCGCATGCCGCGCACGAGCGCGTGCTGTACGAGCGCCTGAGCGCCGCGTTCGACGCGGCCGAGGCGTTCGAGCTGCCCGAGCCGGAACTCCTGCAGCTGACGCCCGAGCAGGCCGCGCGGCTCGCCGGAACGGAAGCGGACCTGCGCGCGTTCGGGCTGCACGTGGAGGCGTTCGGGGCGGGCCTGGCGCGCCTGCGGGCGTTGCCGGCCGCGCTCGCGCACCTGCCCGTGCCGCGCCTGCATGAGCAGGTGATCGAGGCGGCGCTCGGCACGCACGACCCGCGCCGCGAGGTGCTCGCGCGCCTCGCGTGCGCGCCCGCCCTGAAGGCCGGCATGCTCACCGAGGAGCGCGGCCCGTCACTGCTCGCGGAGCTGGCGGGGTGCGCGCAGCCGTGGGCGTGCCCGCACGGCCGCCCGACCGTGCTGCGCCTGTCCGAGCGGGACCTCGCGCACGCGTTCGGTCGGCGCGGCGTGCGGGACGTCGCGCGCGCCCGCGACACCCGCGAGGCGCCGGTCGCCCGCGAGGACGCCACCCCGCCGCCCGCCCGCCCCTGATTTCGCGGCCCCGTCAACCCGCGTCCTTCTGACGGGGCAGGCCGAGCACCAGCGTGAGCGGGCCGAGCAGCAGCAGCCACAGGGCCGCACCGATACCCGCCGCCTGCGCCACGGCGCCCAGCGCGACCGGGACGGCGCCGCCCAGCAGGCCCGTCACCGCTCCGAGCGTCAGGATGCTGCCGCTGCGCTCCGGCACGAGGGCGTACAGGCGCGCCTGCAGCACCGCGTACCACCCGGACGTCAGCAGGGCGAGCGCGCCGATCAGCCCCAGCTTCAGGGGCAGGGTGGGGGCCAGCAGGAAGGCCGGGAACACCACGAGCGTCACGGCGGCGCTCGCGCGGACGAGCGGCACGCCGCGCACGCGCTCCAGCAGGGGCACGGCCAGCGCGTCTCCCAGCAGGCCCACCAGCGTCAGCACCGCCACGGCCACGCCGGCCTGCGCGGGCGTCACGCCGTCCGCGCTCACGATGTACAGTGCGAGAAACCCACGGAACACGTCCAGCAGGAGGTTCGCGCACTCCAGGTGCAGCAGCGCGGCGCGTACGTCCCGGCGGTGCAGCAGCGGCGCCAGGCCTCGCAGCGCGCCCCGTACGCCCGCACCTGTGGGCGCGGCCAGGGGCGTGGCGGGCCCGAGGGCGGCGCGGCGTCGCCACACCAGGGCCAGGGCGGCGAGCGTGAGGAGCGCCACCAGCGCGAACACGGGCCGCCAGCCGAGGCTGAGCGCGGCCGCGCCGCTCACCAGCAGCGGCCCGGCGGTGTTTCCGGCGGACCCGGCGAGCGCCCAGCGGGCCATGTTCGCTTCTCGGCGGGTGGGTTCGGCGTCCATCAGGGCCGTTTCGGTCAGGGTCACGAACGCGCCCGACGCGGGGAAGAACACCGTAAGCGCCAGCAGCAGCGGCCAGAAGCCCGCGCTGAGCGCCACGAGCGTCACGGACAGCGCGAACGCGACGCCGCCGCTCAGCACGAGTGCGCGGCGCCCGCCCGCGTCGGACAGGACGCCCAGCGCGGGGTCCACGACGCTGCCGAGCACGTACGGGACGCCCATCAGCAAGCCCACCTGCAGGTAGGTGAGGGTCAGGTCGTGGGTGATGGCGGGCCACGCGGCGCCCAGCACGCCGTCCATCAGTTCGTCGACGAATTCGGCAGCGAGGGGCGCCGCCAGGAACCTTACGGGGCGCCCGGCAGGCCGGGGAACAGCAGGCACGTTCATGATGTCCTCTCTTGAAGGTGACGAGGCGCGCAGGGCGGGCGGTTCGTCGTTCAAGGTGGGGACAGACCCGTGCCGGGCCGGTCATGCGGCGAGCCTTACCAGGGGGGAAGCGGCATGTCCCAGCGTACACCCGGTGTTCGCGGCGGGGTTACTGGCCGGGTGGGGGCGTCATGGCCGGCAGGGTGAAGCGCACGGTCAGCCCTTCGGCGCTGCGGGTGTCCATCCAGATGCGGCCGCCGTGCCGCTCCACGATCTTGCGGCACACCGCGAGGCCGATGCCGTTCCCTTCGGCGCGCTGCCGGCTGTGCAGGCGCTGGAACATCACGAATACCCGTTCGGCGTGCGCGCCTGGAATGCCGATGCCGTTGTCGGACAGCGCGAACTCCACCCAGCCGTCCTGCTGCCACGCGCTCAGCAGGACGCGCAGCGGCCGGTCCGCGCGGAACTTGATGGCGTTCCCGAGCAGGTTCGTGAGCAGCTGCTGCACCTGCGGCAGGTTCGCGCGGACCGGCGGGAGGGCGCCGCAGGTGGCGGTGGCGTCCTCAGGCCAGGGGAGGGTGGCGCTGACGGTGGTCCAGATGGCGCGCATGTCGACGCTGCCCAGGGGCGGTTGCGCGCTGACGTTCGACAGCGTGAGCACGTCGCGCACGAGCTGCCGCGCGCGGAACACCTGCTCGGTGATGTGCGTCAGATAGCCGCGCGCGCGGTCATCGAGCTGGTCGGCGTAGCGGTGGCGCAGCAGGTCGCTGTACGCCCCGAGGGTCCGCAGCGGCTCCTGTAGGTCGTGGCTGGCGACGTACGCGAACTCGCGCAGGTCGCGGACGCTGCGTTCCAGTTCGGCGTTCTTGGCGGCGAGGGCGGCGCTGGCCTGCTCGACTTCGCGGGTGCGTTCGTGCACGCGCGCCTCCAGGGTGCGGTTCAGGTCGCGCACCTCCAGCTCCGCGCGTTTGCGGCGCGTGATGTTCTCGTGCGCGACGACGGCGTAGCGCGCGCCGTCTTGCATGAAGCACGTGACGCGCGCCAGGAAGTACCGCTGCTCGTTGGGGGAGTGGCAGGGGTACTCCAGTTCGTACACGCTGCGGGTGCCGGCGAGAACGTCGCGGATGCCGTCCGCGATGCGGTGGGCGTCCTCCTGGTCGTCGCCGCGCGCGTGGTCGCACAACTCCAGGTAGTTGGTGCCGACGTCGTCGGTGCCGCCGTTTTCCTGCGCGAAGCGCCGCCAGGCGTTGTTGACGGCGAGGATGACCCCGTCGGCGTTCAGGATGGCGATGTGCGCGGTGAGGGCGTCGAAGGCCGCGATGGCGTACCGCGCGGGAGACGCCAGGGGGCGAGGCATGAGGCCAACGTAACACCTGGGCTGGGGGGGAAAGTTCGGTGTAGCTGACAGTTCGGTGTTGGCGTCTCTTGCGCGCTGCGGTAGCGTGGGGGGATGCCGAACACCCCGTTTACGTTGCTGCTCGTGGAGGACGAGCTGGCTGACGCCGCGCTGTTTCAGGAGATGTTGTCCGAGGTGGCCGAGGAGATCATGGTGCACCACGTCGAAAACGGTCAGGAGGCGTGGGCGTTCCTGACCGGCGGCGCGGACTTTCGTCCGGACCTGGTGGTGCTGGACCTGAACATGCCGGTGATGGACGGTCATGCGTTTCTGCGGCGCGCGAAGGCGGATGAGCGGCTGCGGAGTATTCCGGTGCTGGTGCTGTCGACGTCGGAGCATCCGGAGGACGTGCAGCGGTCGTATGAGGGGCACGCGAGCGGGTATGTGGTGAAGCCGGGCACGTACGCGGAGTACACGCGGGTGCTGCAGACGGTGGAAGCGTACTGGCGCGGGGTGCTGCGCCTGCCGACGCTGGGTGAGGTGGCGGGCCGGTAGGCCAGACGGCGGAGGGGCGGATTGTGCGCCGCTCACCCCGCGCAAGTGGTTCACCGGTGAACTATGAGGATATGAAGGTCAACACCGCCCCCTGGCTCGCCCTCGCCGTCGCCGCCGGACTGCTGCTCCCCGCGCAATTCGCCGTGAACGCCGCGCTCGCCCGCACCAACGGCAGCGCCCCCCTCACCGCCTTCACCTCTTACGTCATCGGCACCCTCACCCTCGCGGTCATGATCGCGCTCACGCCCGCCGCGCGCGCCCACCTCACGCGCCTGCGCAGCGCCCCCGCCTGGACCCTCACCGGCGGCCTGCTCGGCAGCGCCTACGTGCTCGGCAGCGTCGTCCTCACCCGCGAACTCGGCGCCGGCCTCGCGGTCACGCTCGTCATCGCCGCGCAGACCCTCATGAGCGTCCTGCTGGACCACTTCGGCGCGCTCGGCCTGGAACGCCGCCCCCTGAACCCCACGCGGCTCCTCGTCGTCGCGCTGATCCTCATCGCCGTCGTCCTGCGCGCCCTCAGCCACTGACCCGCCGGCCCATGCGCCCCCTCAGAAAGGACCCCCCATGCTGATCGCTCTGCTCGGCACGCTCGGCGCTGGCCTCGGCCTCAGCGTCGGCCTCGCCATCAACGTCCGCCTCGCCGGTCACGCCCGCCACGCGCTGCTCGCCAGCCTCGTCAACTTCCTCGGCGGCGCCCTCGTCACCGGCCTCGCCACCCTGCTCCTCCCGGCGCACCTGCACGCCACCGCGCCCGCCTGGGCGTACCTCGGCGGTCTCATCGGCGCCATCTACGTCACCCTCACGCTCCGCACCGCCGCGCAACTCGGCCTGACCGCCAGCACCGCCGCCACCACCCTCGGCCAGATCGCCGGCGCGCTCCTCGTCGACGGCTTCGGCCTGTTCGGCGTGACCGCGCACCCCCCGCGCCCCACGCACCTCCTCGCCGGCGCCATCCTGCTCCTCGCCGTCGTCCTGCTCGCCCGCGAACGCGAACGCCCCACGCCCACCCCCCGCACCGCACCGCCCGAGCATGCGGCACACTGAGCAGCGTCCATGGCCCACGACCTCCTCGCGCGCATCGAACACGACTGGCGCACCACGCGCCCCGACCTTGACGCCACCCCCATGCTCACCGTCATCTCGGTGCAGCGGGCCAGCGCCTACCTCCAGACGCACCTCGAACGGTTCTTTGCCGCGCACGACCTGACCCCTGCCAGCTTCGACCTGCTCGTCACGCTGCGCCGCTCCGCCCCGCCCGGCGGCCTCACCCCGGGCGAACTCAGCGGCCTGTGCGCCATCACGCCGCCCGCCATCACCAAGCGCCTCGACGCCCTGGAAGCGCTGCACCTGATCGAACGCGTCCCGCACGAAACGGACCGCCGCGCCACCCGCGTCCGCCTCACCCGCGACGGCCGCGCCCGCGTTGACGACGTCCTCGACGCGCACGTCGCCAACGAGGAGCGGCTGCTCAGCCCCCTCACGCGCGAGGAGCGCGCCACGCTGCGCACCCTCCTCACGCGCTTGATGGACGCCCCTGAAGCCACGCCCTGACCGGCGCGTTGTGCTACACTGGAGCGGTTGCCCGCTACGCACCTGACGTGGCGGAGGAGGCGAAACATGAAGAAGGACATCCACCCCAAAGCGGTTCCCTGCAAGATCATCTACCAAGGCAAGGTCGTCATGGAAACCATGAGCACCAAGCCCGAAATCCACGTCGACGTGTGGAGCGGCGTGCACCCCTTCTGGACCGGCGAAGCGCGCTTCGTCGACACCGAAGGCCGCGTGGACAAGTTCAACAAGCGCTTCGGCGACAGCTACCGCAGCCGCAAGAAGTAACCCAGATCTGCACCTTCAAGGCCGCCACGCTCTGCGTGGCGGCCTTCCCGCATGAGGGGGTCGCCCGCACCCCACCCCCTGCACTACAATGGCGCGTCATGCTGAAATCCCCCTACCACGGCGGTCACCTCGAAGTGATCGTCGGCCCGATGTTCAGCGGCAAAAGCGAAGAACTGATCCGCCGCGTCAACCGCGCCGTCATCGCCCGCCAGCGCGTTGCCGTGTTCAAACCCGCCATCGACGACCGCTACCACGCCACCTTCGTCGCCAGCCACAACGGCCGCACCGTCGAAGCCGTCGCAGTCCGCCACACCGACGACGTCCTCGCGCACCTCACCGGACAGGGCACCCTGCTCACCGCCGACACCGCCCTCCCCGACGTCGTCGGCTTCGACGAGGCGCAATTCTTCGACGCCGGCCTCGTCCCCCTCGCGCTTGACCTCGCGGACCACGGCGTACGCGTCATCCTCGCCGGCCTCGACCTGGACTTCCGCGCCGAACCGTTCGGCCTGATGCCCGACCTCGTCGCCCGCGCCGAAAGCGTCGAGAAGCTCACCGCCATCTGCGTCGTGTGCGGCGCGCCCGCCACACGCACGCAACGCCTCATCGGCGGCCAGCCCGCCCGCTTCAACGACCCCGTCGTCATGGTCGGCGCGCAGGAAGCGTACGAAGCGCGCTGCCGAGTGCACCACGAACTCCGCCGCGACTGAAGCAGCGCACGCTCCACCTGCAGCGCTTCAACATCACGCGTGAGCAGCGGCGACAACGGTACCGTCAATTGTCCGCGCGCTGATCCTGAACCGAGCAACCCCGTACGCAGCCCTCACCACCCATCAGGCCCGGGCGCCCACGCACCCGGGCCTGAATGAGGGGAGCGCCCACGTGACCTCCCTCATGTGGGGGACATGCGCCTCGCGCGCCGCGAGGACACTGCCCTCAGGCGAACGCCGGAAAGAGGAGGGTCAGATGGTCACGGCAGTGGTGGCAGTGCTCCTGGCATTGAGTGGGCTTCATGTGTACTGGGCGCTGGGGGGGCGGCGCGGCGTCGCCGTGGCGGTGCCCACCAGCCCGAACGGGGCGCAGCTGTTCCGCCCGTCCATCCTGGCCACGTTGATGGTCGCGTGCGCGCTGGGTCTTGCGGCCCTGCTGGTCCTCGCAGCGCACGGCGTCCTGCGTGCGCCCGTCCCGGAGGTCCTGCTAATCGTGGGGGAGAGGGCGCTCGCGTGCGTGTTCCTGTTGCGCGCCCTGGGGGAATTCCGGTACGTGGGGCTGTTCAGGCGCGTGCGCGCCACCCCGTTCGCGCGGTGGGACGCGTGGCTGTTCACGCCGCTGTGTCTGCTGCTGGGCGTGGTGGTGTGGACGCTGCCCCGATAAACCGGAACGGAAGAAGGCCCCTGCGTTGCAGCAGGGGCCTTCTTGTTGGGGACTTCGGTGGGTTAGTCGCGGCGGCGGCTGGGGCCGGCCGGCACGAATTCGCGGTTGCTGAAGTCGTCACGGCGGGGGCGATCGTCGCGGGGCGCGCTGTTGCGGTCCTCGTAGCGTCCGCCGCTGCGGTTGCCGTACCCGCCCTGGCCGCTGTCGCGGTTGCCGTAGCGTCCGCCGCCACGGTTGCCGTACCCGCCGCCCTGGCCGCCGTCGCGGTCGTAGCGTCCGCCGCGGCCGCCGCCGTAGTTGCCGCGCCCGCCGCTGCGGCCTTCACGTTCCGGCTGCTCGAAGAGTTCCGGCAGTTCCTGGGCGACTTCGATGGTCACTTCGTCGTCGATGGGGTTCTTGGCGAGGAGCGGGGCAACGGCCTCGTTCGGGAGGTCCGCGACGGCCCCGCCGCGCCACAGGCGGATCTTGCCAAGGCGGCGCGTGTCGATATCGGTGCTGCGGGCGATCAGCGCGACGGCGCGGGCGACGCTCATGCGCTCGGCGTTCAGGATGATGGTGGTCATGCCTTCTTCGCCGCTGAGCAGGCTGGCGTTCACGGCCGGCTGCGTCACGCCGCTGATTTTGGCGAGGGCGCGGGCGAGGGCGTCCAGGCCCAGTTCGCTGAACAGGCGTTCCGCTTCGGCCATGAAGGGCTGGGCCATTTCGGCGTCGACCTTCTTGACGTTGTCGGCAGCGGCGCGGGCGCTCGCTTCACGCACTTCCTTGGGCGTGGGGATGCTGCGCTCCTCGAACTTCACGCCGGTCTGGTACTCCAGGTTGCGCAGTTCGCGGCCTTCGCGTTCGCCGTACATGACGATGGCGGTGCCGGTGCGGCCGGCGCGGCCCGTACGGCCACTGCGGTGCACGTAGCTTTCGGGGTCCTGGGGGAGGTGGTACTGGACCACGAGGTCGATTTCGGGGATGTCAAGGCCGCGCGCGGCGACGTCGGTGGCGACGAGCACGCGGACGCGTCCGGCGCGGAAGCTGCCGAGGGCGCGTTCACGCTGGCTCTGCGCGAGGTCGCCGTGCAGCGCTTCGGCTTCGAGGCCGCGGTGGATGAGTTCCATCGCGAGCTCGTCCACTTCGCGTTTGGTGCGGGTGAAGACGATGGCGCGCTCGGGGTTGTAGATGGTGAGGAAGTCCGCGAGGACGCGGGTGCGGGTGCGGCCCACCTTCACCTTGAGGTGCTGGACGGTCTGCGCGGCCTGCATGCGGCTCTCGCCGACGAGGTCCACCACGAGGGGGTCCTTGAGGTACTTGTTGCCGATGCGCGTGACGCCGGCAGGCAGCGTGGCGCTGAACAGCATCGTCTGGCGCGTTTCGGGCGTGGCGCTGAGGATCGACTCGATGGCGTCCGCGAAGCCCACGCTGAGCATCTCGTCGGCTTCGTCGAGGATGGCGAACTGCACGGCGTCAAGCTTCAGGTTGCCGCGCTCGATGTGGTCGATGACGCGGCCGGGGGTGCCGACGATCACGTCGACGCCGCCGTACAGGGCTTTTTCCTGCGGGCCGTACGCGGCGCCGCCGTACACGGTGAGCGTGAGGAGTTCGGGGGCGCTCTTCTTGAATTCCTCGGCGACCTGCTTCGCGAGTTCGCGGGTCGGGGCGAGGATCAGGGCGCGGGGCAGGCGGCCACGTTCGCGGCTGGGTTCCAGCTTGTCGATGACGGGAATCGCGAAGGCGAGGGTCTTGCCGGTGCCGGTGCGGGCGCGGCCGATGAGGTCGCGGCCCTGCATGGTGTGGGGCAGGCTTTCGGCCTGGATGGGGCTGGCTTCGAGAATACCGCGCTCGGCGAGGCGCGCCGCGAGTGCGGGCGCGATCAGGTCAGTGAACTGCATATTTGGTCCTTTCGGGTAGCTTCTCCCCCGGTCAAGGCCATCAGCTCGTTCGCGGCCAGTGCTTCGCCGTCGCTGGCGGTGGTCTGGTGCAGGTGAGCGGCACACGGTGTGCAGGCTCGGGCAGTCGGGAGCGCCCCCGCCGCGCGATGTCTCTCGTGCGGCACTAAGAGAGAATTATATAGGATAGACAGGCATTCTGTCCAGTGCGAAGCAAAGCGGTCTTGCGTCACGGTTGTTGCAGGTGGGCGGCGTACGCTGCGGCGCATGAATCTGCCCCTTTCTGTCCTGGACCTGATGCCCATTCCGTCTGGCTCGACACCCGCGCAGGCGGTGGAGAATACGTTGGACCTCGCGCGCCACGCGGACGCGCAGGGGTTCACGCGGTACTGGCTGGCGGAGCACCACAACATGAGCAGCCTGGCGAGCAGCGCGCCGGAACTGATGGTGGGCGTCGTGGCGCGCGCGACCACGCGCATTCGCGTCGGGTCGGGCGGCGTGATGCTGCCGAACCACGCGCCGCTGAAGGTCGCGGAGAACTTCCGGACGCTGGAGGCGCTCGCGCCGGGCCGCATTGACCTGGGCATCGGGCGGGCCCCGGGGACGGACGGGCTGACGGCCATGGCGCTGCGGCGTTCGGCGGAGGGGACCGACGATCTGCCGGGGCAGCTGGCGCAGGTGGAGGCGTTCGCGGGCGTGGGCGCGTTCCCGGACGGGCATCCGTTCGGGCGCGTCACGGCGGCGCCGGATGAGGTGCCGCTCCCGCCGATCTGGCTGCTGGGGTCCAGCGATTACAGCGCGCGTCTGGCGGCGGCGCAGGGGCGCGGGTTCGCGTTCGCGTATCACTTCAGCGCGGACGCCGCGCCGGTGGCGATGAGCGCGTACCGCGAGGGATTCCGGCCTTCGGCGACGCTGGGCGCGCCGCACGCGATCCTGACGGTGTCGGTGGTCTGCGCGGAGACGGACGCCGAGGCGGAGAAGCTGGCCGTGTCGCAGGACCTGGCGTTCCTGAATCTGCGTCTGGGGCGGCGCGCGCGTTACCCGAGTGTGGAGGAGGCGCGCGCGTACCCGTATTCGGAAGCGGAGCGCGTGGCGCTGGCGTCGTACCGCGCCACGCAGGTGATCGGCAGTCCGGCGCGGGTGCGGGCGCGCCTGACGGCGCTGGCGCGGCAGTTCGCGGCGGACGAGGTGATGGTCAGCACGATGGTGCATGACCACGCGGCGCGCGTGCGTTCGTACGCGTTGGTGGCGGAGGCGTTCGGGCTGGGGGGGTGAGGGTCAGACGCAGGGGGCGTCTTCGGCGATCAGGTGGGCGCTGCCCCAGTCGCTGATGGCGTCGATGACGCCCTGGAGTTGCTGTCCGGCAGGGGTGAGGCTGTAGATGCTGCGCGCCAGTTTGGTGTTGGCGCTGCTGGTGTCGGTGGCTTTGCTGATGATGCCGAGCGTTTCGAGCTGTTCGAGGCGCTGGGCGAGGGTGGCACTGTTGCACCCGCCGACGGCGCGGGCGAGCTCGTTGAAGCCCTTTTCACCGCCGAGCAGGGCGCGGACGATGTGCAACACCCATTTTTCCTGCAGCACGCCGATGGCCCGATACACCGGACAGAAGGTGTGGTCGGATTGGCTCATGTGTCAAGTGTACATCAGCGCGTCTGACACATTGCGCCAGGAATCACACTGCTTGACAAAATAAACCGGCTTGTTTAATCTCTTGGCATGACCGCGACCGAAATCAAACCCCTGAGCATCAAGGAAGCCATCGAAACCCGCCGCAGCATCCGCAAATACGTCCAGGAACCCATGAACCAGGACGACCTGCGCGAAATCCTGCGCCTCGCCAGCCTCGCGCCCAGCGCCAACAACGTCCAGACCTGGCGCTTCGCGGTCATCCAGAACCCCGAACTGCAGGCCAAACTGCAGGACGTCAGCTACAACCAGGGCCAGGTCACCAACGCCCCCGCCGTCATCGTCGTCTACAGCGACATGGAAGACACCCTCGCCACCGCCGAGGAAACCGTCCACCCCGGCATGGGCGCCGAGCAGATCAAGAGCCGCGCCGACGGCCTGCGCGGCAACTTCCAGAACCAGGACGTCGCCCAGCGCGGCCAGTGGGGCCTGACCCAGGCGAACCTCGCTTTCGCCTTCCTGATGCTCGCCGCTCGCGGCCTCGGCTACGACACCGTCCCCATGCTCGGCTTCCAGCCTGAGAAGGTCAAGGAACTCCTCGGCCTGCCCGAGCACGTGCAGTTCGCCGGCATCCTGCCCATCGGCAAGCGCGCCGAAGACGGCTTCCCGCACCACCGCCACAGCCTCGAGCGCATCACGAAGTTCTACTGACCTCACCAAGGAGAGAGGGGCCGGGACCACGCGTCCCGGCCCCTCTCTCCTTGGTGGCGGCGCGGAGCAACAGGACCGCTGTCGCACCTCCACCCTATAATCTTGAGTGAAAACGTCGGATTTAAGGAGCGTCCCTTGCCTACCCCCACCCCGCCCCCCTCACCGCCACGGCCCTGCTCCACGACCTGCGGTCGCTGCCCCTCTACCTCAGCGTCCTGCCCGGACGTACCGGTGCACCCCTCCCTCAGGCCGTACGCCAGTGGGACATCTGGCGGGCCCGCACCCTCGCCGCCCGCCCCGCCCACCGCGCCAACACCGCCGACGTCCTTCTCCTCAACGCCCTGCTGTGGCCCGTCGCCATGCTTCACCTCGCCGCCGCCTTCCGCCACGGCGTCCGCGTGCACGGCACCCTGCACACCGACTGGCCCGACGCGGACCCTTTCCCGTTCAGCACCGTCACGCTTGCCGACGCCCACCTCAGCCTTAGCACCGACCCCCTCGCCGACGCGGTGGACGCCATCATCGCCGCGTGCCACGCCGCGCAGCCCCACACCCGCCTGCGCGAACGCCCCCTGCTCGCCGTCGCCTGCGACCGCACCGTTCAGGCCCTGCTGCTTCTCGGGCACGCCACCGGCAACCACGACCGCGCTGTGCAGTGGAGCGCGCGCCTCACCGACGACCTGTGGCCCACGCGCACCCGCACCGCCGTCAGCCACGACGACACCGGCCCGGCTCTCGTGCGCGGCACCTGCTGCTTCCACGTTCTTGAGGGCCACCGCTGTGCGAACTGCCCCATCGCCCCGTCCACCCCCACCTGAACCCCGCGATGCTGCCCACGCCTGGCAGGGGAGACGATCACCCAGGGTCCGGAGCAGCCCCCACGCCCCGGAGCCTCCGCTTTACGGCGCAGGCGCCTGATCCCGCCGCCGGAACATCAGCGACAGCAGGAACACCGCCGTGTTCGTCAGCACGATCGTCGCGCCCGGCGCGAGGTCCAGGTAGTAGCTCGCGTACAGCCCCGCAGCGCCGCCCACACTGCCCAGCACAGCCGCGAGCACCATCATGCGTTTCAGGCTGGTGGTCAGCAGGCGCGCGCTCGCGCTGGACGTGATCAGCATGCTCACGGACAGCGTGGTGCCGACGAGCTGAATGGTCAGCACCACGACCAGGCCGATCAGGATCAGCAGCAGGTTGTTCAGGCGCCGCACGGGCAGGCCGATGGCGCGCGCCTCGGTCGGGTCGAAACTCACGAGCAGCAGTTCCTTCTGGACGCCCAGCAGCACCAGCGCGACCACGCCCGTCACGACCGCCGCGAGCGTCAGGTCCGCGCCGCTCACCCCGAGCGGGTTCCCCACGAGGAAACTCGCGAGGTCGCGCGAGCCGCCGTCCGCACGGGACAGCAGCGTGACGCCCAACGCGAACATCCCGACGAACACGATGCCGATGGCGCTGTCCTGCCGCAGGCCGCTGCGCTGCGTTACGTACCCGATCCCGAGGCTCGTGAGGATCGACGCGAGGATCGCGCCGATCAGCAGGTTTGCGTGCAGCAGGTACGCGCCGACGATGCCGGGAAACACGGCGTGGCTCATGGCGTCGCCGATATACGACAGGCCGCGCAGCACGACGTACGCGCCGACCATGGCGCACAGGACGCTCACCAGCACCACGCCGATCAGGGCGCGCGTGAAGAACTCGAAGGTCAGGGGGTCGGTGACAGCGTGCAGGGCGGCGTGAAGCATGAGGGTCCTCTCGGGCGGTCAGGCGCTCGCGTGCGTGTGCCCGAGCATGGAGTGCGTGAACGTGGCCTGCACGTTCTCAGGGGTGTACACCTGCGCGGGCGTGCCCTGCGCGATGACGGTGCGGTTCACCAGAATCAGGCGGTCGCACCACGCGGCGGCGGCGTCGAGGTCGTGCGTGACCATCAGAACGGCGCGGCCCGCGCGCGCTTCCGCCTGCATCAGGGCCATCAGGCGCTCGCCGGTCCCGGCGTCCACGCCGGTGAGAGGCTCGTCGAGCAGCAGCAGGTCCGCCTGGCGCGCAAGCATGCGCGCCAGCAGCACGCGTTGCCGCTGCCCGCCGCTGAGCGCACCGATGTGCCGCCCGGCGAGGTCCAGCACGCCCGCGCGGTCCAGGGCGTCGCGGACGATCTCGCGGTCGCGGTGCCCTGGCCAGCGCAGCCAGCCGACGCGTCCGGTGCGGCCCATCATGACGGTGTCCCACGCGGTCACAGGGAAGGTCCAGTCGAGGGTCTGCTGCTGCGGGACGTACGCGAGCGCGTCCTGCGGGCGCGGGCCGAGCGAGGGTGCGAAGCGCACCTGGCCGCTCGTGGGCGTCGTGAGGCCCACCAGGGACTTGAGCAGGGTGCTTTTGCCGGCGCCGTTCGGGCCGATGACCGCCACGAAATCGCCCGCGTGCAGGGCGATGTTCGCGCTGTGCAGGGCGACGTGCGTCCCGTACTGGACGGTCAGGTCGTGGGTGTGAAGAAGAGGATCGGTCATGCGGGCACACGGTTGAGAATGCGAACTCAACTGCAGAAGTATACCCGGCCTGCAACGCAGGCCGGGTATACGGGACCTTATTTCAGGGCGCGGTAGATGGTGTCCACGTTCGAGCGGAAGGCGCGCAGGAACGTGTCGCCGGCGCTGCCAGCCGGGCCGAGCGCGTCCGTGTACAGCGGGGGGGCAATGCGCGCGCCGGTGTCGCGGGCGATGGCCTGCGCGAGGCGCGCGTTCACGGTGTTCTCCGTGAAGATCGCGCGGACGCCGGCCTTACGGATCGCAGTGATCAGGGTGGCCGTTTCGCGCGCGCTCGGGTCGCGTTCGGTGCCGAGGCCGGGAATGACCTGCCCGATCACGCGGAAGCCGTAGCGGGCGGCGAAGTACCCGAGCGCGTCGTGGTTCGTGACCAGCTGGCGTTTCGCGGCGGGCAGTTTCGCGAAGGTGGCTTTCGCGTACGCGTCGGCGGCCTGAAGGGCTTTGAGGTGCTTCTGCGCGTTGTTCGTGTACGTGGCGCGCCCAGCCGGGTCGGCCTGGATGAGGGCGTCGCGGACCTTGCGGGTGTACGCGGCGGCGTTCGTGACGTCCCACCAGGCGTGCGGGTCGGCGTGGTCACCGTCGTGATCGTCGTGCTCATCGAGTTCGGTGGCGGCGCGCAGCTTGAGGCCGTCGGTGAGGGTGATGACCTTGAGGGTGGGCGCGGCGCTGCTGCGCAGGCGGGCGAACCACGGTTCGAGGTTCGCGCCGTTCTGGAAGGCCAGGGTGCTGCTGGCGAGCGCGCGGACCTCGCGGGTGCCGGGCTGGAACGTATGCGCGTCGGCACTGACTGGTACGAGGGTGGTGATGTTCACGCGGGCGCCGCCGACGCTGCGCACGAAGTCCGCGATGATGCTGTTCGTGGCGGTGACGGGGAGGGGCGTGGCGTGGGCGGCGCCGGCCAGCAGGGCGAGCAGGGGGAGGGCGCGGTTCATGCGAGTTCCACGCCGTCGGGCAGACGGCGCAGGGCCTTGGCGCTGAGCCACACGCGGCGGCGTTCGCCGTGCACGAGAACGGTTTTTTTCTGGAGGTTGGCTTTCTGGGTGCGTTTGTGAATGCCGGTGGTCTTGCGGCCGACGCCGCCGGCGGCGCGGGCTTTGCCGCGGCGGGTGACGCGGTTGACGACCTTGTTCTTCTTGCCGGTGATGAAGCAGGTTCTGGCCATGGGACTCCTTGGGCGCCCGGGGGCGCGGTCTGCTCAGCCTAATTGAGAGTGCATTATCAAGTCAAGGCATCCGAACACTTTTGACGGCCCGGCCAGCTGGTCTGTCCACATTCATCACTGATCTAGACCGAGCGTGAAAAAATCCGCATGCACCCCCCGGCAGGCTTGTTACGGTGGCGCCACCCAAACGAACCCTGAAAGGAACCGCCCCGGCGGTTTGGTGTCCTCCTATGCGTAAAACCGGTTTCGCCGGCCTCATCGGCCTGTCCCTGATCCTCGCCTCCTGCAGCACCCAGACGGCCACCACCGACCAGGCCGCCCAAAACACCCTCGCCTCCCACCCCGGCGCGACCTTCCAGAACGTCAACTGGCGCGTCGAAGGCGCCGGCGACCAGCTCGTCAAAGCCGAAGTGCGCGACGGCCAGCTGCTCTTCCAGGACGACATCGTCCTCGGTGACGCCGACCTGCACAGCCAGGGCACCTACACCACCAACACCGCCACCCGCTGGCCCAACCGCACCATCCCCTACACCTTCAACGCCTCGCTCTCCACCACCATGCGCGACCGCATCAAGCAGGCCATCACCAACATCCAGAACACCACCAACGTCCGCCTCGTCGCCCGCACCAGCCAGGCCGACTACATCGAGTTCCGCCCCGCCTCCGGCACCACCTGCTCCTCCTCGCTGGGCCGCGTCGGCGGACGCCAGTACGTGAACCTCGCGGACCGCTGCACCACCGGCACGATCATGCACGAGGTCGGCCACACCATGGGCCTCTTCCACGAGCAGACCCGCCCGGACCGCGACAAGGCCGTGCGCATCCTCTGGGAGAACATCCCCGCCGACTGGCAGAGCCAGTACGAAATCCGCTCCGGCAGCGCCGGCTACGGCGCGTACGATTTCGACTCGATCATGCACTACCCCGCCTACTTCGACGGGAAACTCGCCATTCAACCCCTCGACGCCAAGATCGACGTGAACCGCATGGGCCAGCGCAACGGTTACAGCGCCACCGACCGCGCCGTCATCAACGCCATGTACCCCTGAACCACAACGCGCAGGCGCCCCGACCATGCGTCGGGGCGCCTGCGTTCATGCCCTGCCCGTTCAGGCGGGCGGGCGCGCCGCGCACTCCGGGCACAGGCCGTACAGCGTCACCTCGTGCGCCTCCACCACGAAGCCGCCCGGGTACACGGTGCCCTTCGGGAGCGCCACCGGGCACTGATGCAAGTCGAACACGCGCGCGCACGTCCGGCACGCGAAATGGTGATGATGCCCGCGTCCCGCCCGCTCGAACCGCGACTCCCCGTCCAGATGCACAGGATGCACCACGCCCTGCTCCTGCAGCAGTTTCAGGGTGCGGTACACGGTCGCCACGCCCAGGCCCGGCAGGTCCTGCTGCGCGCGGGCCAGCAGCTCCGGCACGCTCAAGGGGCCGGGCGCGTCCTCGATGACGCGGACGATCACTTCGCGCTGGCGGGTGGAACGGGGGGCAGTCACCCCACCAGTTTACCACGCCGCTGAGAACGCCCTCTCAACAAACGGGCCGCCCCGAAGGGCGGCCCCGAGCGTGCCCGCCCGCACTCACATGCGGCGCGTATCCGCCTCGGCCGTGCGCACCACCGGCCCCTTGTGCAGGTCCACCTGACCGCCCGCGCGCGCCTGCTGCTGATCCGCGAGCTTGCTGGTCAGCTCCTCCAGCTTCGGGGCCAGCACCCGCTCCTGCAGCAGCTTCACGCCAGTCGTCACGACCAGGCCCATCAGCATGCCGCCCAGGCCGCCGCCCTTCTGCTGCTTCGCAACGCGCGCCTGCGCCTTCATGAACGCCTTCTGCTCACGCTTGTTGCTCGCGGCGTCCACGTACACCTTCCGGGTGCGGCGCACGCGGCTGCCCACCAGCGCGCCCAGCACCAGCCCCACCGCCGAGGCGCCCCCCAGCATCTTGAGCGGCTCCTTCTGCATCTGCGCGTGCAGGTTCGCCTGCGCCGCGAGCGTGTTCACACTGTCGCGCAGCCGTGCGCGCGCATCCTGGCGGTTGTCGTTCATTTCATGTCCTCCTCGAACGTCGGCTTGGTGCTCACCGGAATGCCGTGCTCCGCGACGTACTGACGTTCGCGTTCACGCTGCTCGCGCATTTCCTCCATGCGGCGCTGCTGCTGCTCACGTTCGCGCTCATGCTGCGCGCGCGTCTCGGGGTTCATGATGTCGCCGTGCGGACGCTCGCCGCCCGCCGCAGCCGTCGCCGCCGCGTGGCCGTGCGCCTGACCCTGAGGACGAGGCGCGTCGTGATCATGATCGCTGCGGCCGTGGCCGGTGCCGTCATCCACATCCGCGGTGAGCTTCTTGATGCCCATCATCACCAGCACGCCCGTCACCACGAAGCTCACGAGGGCGATCACCAGGGCGGCCGCCCACGCCCCCAGACCCAGGCGCATCAGGCCGTAGAACACCGCCAGGATCAGGAAGATCAGCGCCATCGTCAGGGGCGCGACCGCGCCGAGCAGCAGCACCACACCCAGGCCCTTGGCCTTCGCGATCTGGCCGATCCGCCGCGCCAGCAACGTCACTTCAGTCTTCACCAGCGAAACGGCAGCGTCGAATACGTCCACCAGCGCTCCACCAATGCTCTTGTTCTCACTCATGGTCCACGTCCTTTGGTTTGGCGAGCACGTCGCGCGCATCGTCGCGCACACCGTTGAAACGCCCCACAGCATAATGAATTCCGTGCACGCCTTACGGCACCTTAAAAGCAGCCTTAACCTGAGCGAAAGCGTGCCGTCCGCGCTCACGCCCGCGCAGCGCAGCAATTTCCTCACCCTCACGGCGCGCGGGTACGCCACGTGGCGCGCGCATTCCCTCACGCTGCTGACCGGCCAGCCCTTCCCGCTGCCCCGCGAAGCGCAGCTGTTCCTGCATCACGCGCGCCCCCGCCCCGGCGAGTGGTGGCTCGACGCCGGCACCAGCGCCGGCTTCTACGCGGCCCTGCTCGCGCAGGCCGGCGCGCGCGTCCTCGCTGCGGACCTCAGCCCCGCCATGCTGCGCGCCGCCCGGGCGCACGCACCCGGCGCCCGCATCGACTGGGCGCTCCTGAACGCCGAGCGCACCGGCCTGCCGTCCGCCAGTCTCGACGGCGTCACCATCGGCGCGACCCTAAACGAGACGCGCGACCCGGACGCGCTGCTGCGCGAAAGTGCCCGCCTCGTCCGCCCTGGCGGGCGCGTCTGGCTGATGTACGTCGCGCGCAGCGGCCGTTTCGGTCAGCGCGCGCTCGCCCGCGCTGGCGGCCTCACCTTCCCCGACCCCGCGCGCGTCGAAAGGCACCTCCGGCCGTTGCGGCGCGCTCTGCTCTTCCAGGTGGGCGACGTGACGTTCGAGTTGTACATCCGGGATTTGTAAGAAAAAAGACGTTCCGGCGCGGGCACGCCACGTACACTGCCGGTCGAGAGGGAGCGAATGCGAGAAGAGCACCTGCCTGCACGGGCCATCGAACGCTGCCGCGACCAGACCCGCGCGCACTCAAAAACCTTTTATTTCGGCTCGCGGTTCTTCCCGCGCGCGCAACGCCAGGCCGTCTGGGCGGTGTACGCCGCGTGCCGCGAAGGCGACGACATCGCCGACGAGTCGCCCGCGTGGGACCGCGCGGCGCACCTGGACGCCTGGTGGGCGCGCGTGCGCCGCGCCCTGAACGGCGAGGGCAGCGGCGACCACGTCAGCGACGCCCTCGCCTGGGCCGCGCGCACGTACCCCATTCCCGAATCGGCCTTCGAGGAACTGTACGAGGGCCTGCGTATGGACCTCGCCGGGCACGCGTACGACACGGCTGAGGACCTCGAACTGTACTGCCGGCGCGTCGCCGGGGTCGTCGGCTTCATGATCGCGCCCATCAGCGGCTTCGACGGGGGTGACGCCACCCTCCAGCACGCCCTGCGTCTCGGGCAGGCCATGCAGCTGACCAACATCCTGCGCGACGTCGGCGAGGACTGGGCGCGCGAACGCGTGTACCTGCCGCAGACGCTGCTGGAGCAGTACGGCGTGACCCGCACCATGCTGGCGCGCGGCACCGTCACGCCCGAGTACCGCGCGCTCATGCGGCACCTGTGCGCGCAGGCGCGCACGTGGTACGCGCAGGGCCGCGCGGGCATCCCGCGCCTGCACGGGGGCGGACGCCTCGCGGTGGCCGCCGCCGCCCGCGCCTACGAAGGCATCCTCGACGCGCTCGAACGCAACGACTACGACAACTTCAACGCGCGCGCGCACGTGAGCGGCACCCGCAAACTGCTGCTGCTCCCCCAGGTGTGGTGGGAGTGCCGCGCCTGAATGCGCCCACCCCACCTCCCCCGGCGCTCCCGCGCTGCCCCACACTGGAGACCTGACCTTCGTGCGACGTAAAACGGCCATCATCATTGGTGCGGGCTTCGGCGGCCTCGCGCTCGGCATCCGCCTGCAAAGCCTCGGGTTCGACACCACCATCGTCGAGGCGCTCGACCAGCCCGGCGGCCGCGCCTACCAGAAACGCACACCGGACGGGTACGTGTTCGACATGGGCCCCACCGTCATCACGGTGCCGCACTTCATTGAGGAACTCTTCGCGCTCGAACGCGACGGTGGGCGCCTGCACGACCCGGACTTCCCGGAGCACGTGCGCCACGCCGAACGCGTCCGCGAGGGCGACAGCGGCGGCCCGCGCACCCGCGACTACGTGCGGCTCGTGCCGATCCTGCCCTTCTACCGCATCATCTTCGACGACGGCACGCATTTCGACTACGACGGCGACCCGGACAGCACCCGCGCGCAGATCCGCGCGCTCGCCCCCGAAGACCTCGAAGCGTACGAACGCTTCCACGCGGACGCCCGCGCCATCTTCGAACGGGGCTTCCTGGAACTCGGGTACACGCACTTCGGGGACCTACCCAGCATGCTGCGCGTCGTGCCGGACCTCCTGCGCCTCGACGCCGTGCGGACGCTGTTCAGCTTCACCCGCAAGTACTTCCGCAACCCGAAGATGCAGCAGGTGTTCAGCTTCGAGACGCTGCTGGTCGGCGGGAACCCCCTGAGCGTGCCCGCCATCTACGCCATGATCCACTTCGTCGAGAAGACCTGGGGGATTCACTACGCCATGGGCGGCACGGGCGCGCTCGTGGACGCGTTCGTGCGCAAGTACCGTGAACTCGGCGGCACGCTGCGCCTCGCCGCCCCCGTGGAGCGCATCCTCGTGACCGACGACCGTGGGCGGCCCGTGCGCGCCCCGCTGGGCGCGCGCGTGGCGCGCGGCGTGCGCCTGCAGGGCGGCGAGGAACTGCACGCGGACGTCGTGGTCAGCAACGGCGACTGGGCGAACACCTACATGAAGCTCGTGGAGCCGCGCGCGCGCCTCGTGAACTCCGACGCGCGCGTGCGCCTCGCGCGGCAGAGCATGAGCCTGCTGGTCGTGTACTTCGGGTTCCGCGACGACGGCCGGCCGCTGGACCTGCGGCACCACAACATCATCCTGGGCCCGCGCTACGAGGGCCTGCTCACGGACATCTTCCGGAACCTGCACCTCGCCGACGACTTCAGCCAGTACCTGCACGTCCCGACCCTCACCGACCCCAGCCTCGCGCCGGCCGGGCACCACGCGGCGTACACCCTGGTGCCCGTGCCGCACAACGGCAGCGGCCTGAACTGGGCGGAGGTCGGCCCGGCGCTCGTGGACCGGGTTCTGACGTTCCTCGACGAGCGCGGGCACATCCCGAACCTGCGCGCGCGCCTCACGCACGTGTCGCACATCACGCCGGACTACTTCGAGGGGACGCTCGGCGCGCACCTCGGGAACGCGTTCGGGCCAGAGCCGCTGCTGGCGCAGAGCGCGTTCATGCGTCCGCACAACCGCTCCGAGGACGTCCGGAACCTGTACCTCGTGGGCGCCGGCGCGCAGCCGGGCGCGGGCACGCCGAGCGTCATGATGAGCGCCAAGATGACCGCGCGCCTGATCGCGCAGGACTTCGGGGTGCACGCGGACCTCGTTCATGGTTCTGCGGCAGTCGCCGTGGGCGCCGAGCCGCGTTGACCTGACGCGCACTTTACCGGACCGGGCGCGCTTCTCACACCGCTCCCGGTCGCGATTCATGCGGGTGGCGCATACTGATAACCAGGGGAAGAACCCGGTGCGTGCTGCTGATCGCAGTGTGGCCGGCCCCGATCTGCGTGCCCGGTCAACGTCGCTCTCATCAAAAACCCTCCTCGGCATGTAACAATAGGAAAGTTGCGCTCATGGTGAGTGATCGTTACTCAGCCGCGCCGCGCATCTCAGCCACCCAACCCCTGCGGTCACACGCCCACCCCCCTTTCGGCGTGAACGGTCGCAGTGCCAAGCAGTGACCCCATCTCGGAGGAACGCGATGTTTAACCCCCCCACCGTCGAAGACCTGCAAGAAACCCGTCGCGCCAACGAAAAGCTCGTGCTTGCCGCGCTTGACAGCAAGCCCGAGTGGGTCGAGACCGAACTCGCGAAAACCACCGGCCTCGCCCTGTCGCACCTGCGTGCCGCGCTCGCCAGCCTGCTCGACCAGGGCCGTGTGCGCCGCCTCCCCGGCACCGGCACCCGCGCCGTGTACGGCCTCGCCGACCCCGGCCTCGCCGACGTGCCCGCCACGCCCCTCACCGCCAACGCCAAGAAAGTCAAGGCGTACCTCGAAGGCCGCGCCGACAGCGCTCTGCACACCGCCGAGCAGCTCCGCATGACCCGCGAGGAAGTCATGGCCGCCTTCAGCCTCCTCAACGCGCACGGCCTGATCACCTGCACCTTCGTCGGCAGCCTCGTGATCTTCCGCCTCCGCGAAGCGCGCGTCGACCAGAGCAGCAAACAGGTCGCCTGAACGACCCCACCAAAGGCGAGGGCCCCGCAAGATCCGTCTTGCGGGGCCCTCGCCTTTGACCTCAGCGCCGCACGATGCCCGGCAGGGCGTCCTCCAGGCGGTCCATCGGCAGTGCCAGGTCCGTGCGTGCCGGCTCGTTCGGGGCGGTGTTCCCCTCGGTGAGCATGGCGTACTGATCCCGCGTGATCGGCGGGCGCGGCAGCACCTGCATCAGCGGCACTGCCAGGTTCATCAGGCCCAGCGGCACGTGCACCAACGGCTTACGCCGACCGAGCGCCTGCAACTCCAGCTGCAACAGCGCCTCAAAGGTGTACTCCTGCGGGCCGGTCAGCTCGAACGTTCGCGTCGCCGTATGCGCGCGCTCCAGCGCGTTCACGAACGCAAGCGCCACGTCCCGCACGCTCACCGGCCGGAACGGGAAGTCCCCACGGCCAATCACCGGCACGACCGGAGCGGCCAGCACCAGTTCCCGCAGCACCCGCCCGAAGAAGTCATCCCCCGGACCGAAAATCAGGCTCGGCCGGAAGATCGTGAACGGCAGGCCACTCGCCCGCACCAGCCCCTCCGCGCGCGCCTTGCTGCTGCTGTACGCGCTTGCCGATGACACCCGCGCGCCCAGCGCGCTCATGTGCAGGAACCGCGTGCCGTCCGGCAGGGCCGCCAGCACGTTCCGGGTGCCTTCCACGTGCACCCGCTCGAACGTCTGATTCCCGCGCGCCTCGATGATGCCCACCAGGTGCACCACCGCGTCCGGCTGCACCCGCAGCACCGCGCGCGTCACCTCATCCGGCACCGTGACGTCCAGCGGCACGCCCGGCGCGCCCGCCACGTCCGCCCCACCGCGTGACCCGGCAAACACCGCGTGCCCACGTGCCGCCAGCGCCGCCACGACCGCGCGGCCCACGAACCCGCTCGCGCCCGTCACCAGCACCCGCTGCGCACTCATGCCTGCACCTCCTCGCCGGACGCCGTGGCGGGCGCCGCGATGGTCCGCAGGCCCTCCAGGTCCAGCAGCGTCACGTGCCGGTATCCACTCTCAATCAGCGCTTCGGACCGCAGGTCCGTGATGATCTTGCTCACGCTCTCCCGCGTGCTCCCGCTGCCCTCCGCCAGCAGCTCATGCGTTGCGCGCACGTACAGGTGATTCTCGGCGTCCTCCGCGCCCAGCGGCGTGTCTGCGAGTTCCAGCAGGTACCGCACGAGGCGCTGCCGCAGGTCACCGCTCTGCAGGTGCACCTCATGCATCATCGCGCGCCGCAGCTGCTCCCCGAGGTTCCGCGTGAGGTCCAGCAGCGTGTCGCCGTCCAGGTCCGCCGCCTCGAAACGGGTGATGGTGGCGTTCGTGAGGGCCTCCGCCCCTTGTGCACGCACGGCACCCTGCAGCGCGTCCTCTCCGAAGTAATCGCCGGGCAGCACGTGCCGGACTGTCACGGTCCGCCCGCGTCCCGTCGTGCGCGCGAGCCGCAGCAGGCCCGTCTCGGCACGGTACAGCCGCGCCGCCTGCTCGCCCTGCTGATACACGAACTCGCCGCGGGCGCAGCGGAACCGCACGCTCACGCGCCCGCCTCCCGCAACGCCGCGAGCAGTTGCCGCGCGGCCTGCACCGCGTCCGGCCCGGCGAACAGGCCACCCAGCGTCTCCGCGACCTCCGGGCTCGCGTTCATCAGCGACCCGCCGTAGAACACCGGCATGCGCAGGTCCGCCAGGTCCCGCAGGTGCGCGCGCGTCTCATCCAGGGCGACCGTGCCGTTCAGGCTCAGCAGCACCGCCCGCGCGCCCACCAGCCGCGCGTACACCGCGAGGTCCGCCAGCGGCGTGTTCGCGCCCATGTAGTGCACGCGCACGCCCGCGCGCCGCAGCACCACCGCCACCATCAGCAACCCCAGCTCGTGCTGCTCACCCGGCGCACACGCCAGCACCACGCTCGGCCCCCACGTGTCCGTCCCCGCGAACTCCAGCATGGCCGTGAGGCGAGCGCGCAGGTACGCGCTCGCCTGATGCTCATGCGCGACCGTGATCTCGCCGCGCTCCCACAGCATGCCGATCTCCACGAGCGTCGGCGTGATTACCTCCATCAGCACGCGCTCCACGCTCAGGTGCGCGTGCGCGCGGCTCAGGATCTCCCCGGCGCGCGTGTGGTCGGCGCGCATCAGTGCCGCGCACAGTTCTGCCGCCAGCGACACCGTGGCCGGCTGCGCCGGCAGCTCCTCGGGCCGCGCGCGCGCGAGTTCCGCGGCGCGGCTGATCGTGATGCCTCGCGCGAGCTGCAACTGCATGAACTCGATCAGTTGCAGGTCGTGCTCGCTGTACAGGCGGTACCCGCTGGCGCTGCGCGTGGGGTTCGGCAGGCCGTAGCGCCGTTCCCACTGACGCAGCGTCGTGGCAGGCACGCCGGTGCGGGCCTCCACCTCACTGGTGGTATACAGGCCGGTGGCGTTGTTGGACACGTTGGACATGACGCCCCCTGCGCGTGTGGAATGTTTGATGAACAGGGCGTGGATCGCCGCGAACCGCGCCGGGCCGCGCCGACCCTGCGGAACCACACTATGGCATGGGGGGAAACTCGCCGCCGCGATCATGCCTCATTCGGCCACGCCTGTTCGTCCGACACCGTAAGGATTGCCGCAACTGCCCGCGCGTGTACAACGTCTGAACGCCCAGCGCCCCACCCGGGCGGGCCGGACCGTCCGTATACTCACGTCATGACCGCCACGCCGCCCGTCACGTACGTGGAATGCCCCCGCGACTCCTGGCAGGGCCTGCACACCACCATCCCCACCGCCGCGAAAATCGAGCACCTGCACGCCCTGCTGGACGCCGGCTTCACGCACCTCGACCTCGGGTCGTTCGTGAGTGCCCGCGCCATCCCGCAACTCGCGGACACCGAAGCGGTCCTCGCGGAACTCCCGGACCCGGCCGGCCGCGACTACCTGTGCATCATCGCGAACGCCCGCGGCCTGGAACGCGCTGCCACGCAGGCGCGCGTCACCAGCGTCGGCTACCCCCTGAGCGTCAGCGACGCCTTCCAGGTGCGCAACACCGGCCGCACCGTCGAGGAGTCCTGGCCGCTCCTCGCGGACCTGGCTGCAGGCGCCCGCGACGCCAGGAAGCGCCTCGTCGTGTACCTCAGCATGGGCTTCGGCAACCCCGACGGAGACCCCTGGACGCCCGACACCACCCTCGACGCCGTCGCGCGCGTCCGCGACCTCGGCATTCAGGACGTCGCCCTCGCGGACACCGTCGGCCGCGCCACCCCGGACCTCGTGCGTGCCCTGAGCGCACGCGCCACCGCGCGCTTCGGCGCCGACGGCCTCGGCGTGCACCTCCACGCCCGCCCGGACGGCGCCGCCGCCCTCGCGCAGGCCGCCCTAGACGCCGGCATCCGCTGGTTCGAGGGCGCGCTCGGCGGCCTCGGTGGCTGCCCGTTCGCCGGGGACGCCCTCGTCGGCAACCTCCCCACCGAACGCCTCGCGGACCTGCTGCACCTCCCGTACCGAGGCCTGGACGACCTCGCCGTGCGCGCCCGCACCCTCGCGCACGCCGAATGACGACCGGGCGCACCCTGACGCCCGCGCGCCTACTGCTGATCGCCCGGCCCGCCCTGTGGGTCAACACGCTCGGCGTGGCCGTCACGGGCCTGTGGCTCACCGGCACCCTGTGGACGTTCTCCGCATGGTGGCTCACGCTGCTCGCGTACCTGACGTTGCCGTTCAACCTGCTGATCTACGGCCTCAACGACCTCGCGGACCACGCGGAGGACGCCGCGAACCCCCGCAAGGGCGGCGTGCAGGGCGCGCAACTGCTCGTGGCGGAACGGCGCCCGCTGCTCGGCTGGATCACGGCGCTGAACGGGCCGTTCCTGGTGGCGCTCGCGCTGCTGCTGCCCTCCGCCGCGCTGGGCGTGCTGCTCCTCGCGGGCGCCCTCTTCGCGGCGTACAGCGTACCGCCCGCGCGCCTCAAGGCCCGCCCGTTCCTTGACGGGCTCAGCAACGTCGCGTACGCCCTGCCGCTCGCCGTGCCCGCCCTGGCGCTCGGGCACACACCGAACGCGAACGCCCTCGGCGCACTCATGGCGTACTCGGTCGGGAAGCACGCCTTCGACGCCATCCAGGACCTCGACGTGGCCCGCCTCGCCGGCGTCCGCACCGTCGCCACGCGCCTCGGCGTGCGCGGCGCCGTGCAGTACGCGGGCGCGTGGTTCGTGCTCGCGGGCGCGCTGCTGCTCCCGCTCAGCGTCGTGAGCGCCGCCGCCGTGTGGCTGGTGGCGGGCGGGCTCGCCCTGCGGCTGCTGCAGACGCCCGACGTCCCAACCGCGCGGCGCCTGTACCCGGCCAGCATCATCAGCCCGTGGCTGATCGGCGCGGCCAGCGGCGTGCAGCTCGTGTACCACCTCGCGCGCGGGCACGCCCTGTTCCCATGAGGACGCCCGGCGCCCGCAGCATCGGCGTGCTCGGCGGCGGCCTCGCGGGCCTCGCGCTCGCGGCGCTCCTCGCCCGGCGCGGCCACGCCGTCACCGTATACGAAGCGGGCACCCCCGGCGGGAAACTCCGGCGCCTGCCCGTCGCGGACCTCATCTTCGACACCGGCCCGAGCCTGTTCACCTTCCCGGGCGTGTGGCGCGCGTACCTCGAGCGGCTCGGCCGCTCGGACCCGCTCGACCTGCGGCCCCTGCCGGGCGGGCTGGGCGTGCACCACACGCCGCACGGGCCGGTCCCCCTGCCCGTCCCCCCCGGGCACCCGCTGTACCCGCACTGGGCCCGGTACGTGCGCGCCGCTGCGCCCGCCCGCGACGCCATCACGGACCTGCTGACGCGCCCGCCGCGCCTCACGGACCCGCAGTTCGTCACCGCGAGCGCCCGCCTGGGCCGCGTCCTCGGCCCGCACGTCAGCGCGCACGCGTACCTGCGCGCCCTGCGCCTCCCACCCGCCCTGCACGCGGCGCTCGCCACGCACGCCCTGAACGCCGGCGTCGGCCCACGCAGCGGCAGCGCCCTGTACGCCCTGCTGCCCGCCCTGATCGCGCACGACGTCGCGCGCCCCGCCGCCGGGATGGGCGCCCTGCTGGACACCCTGCTGCGCTTCGGCGCGGAAGCCGGGGTGCAGGTGCGCTCAGGCACGCCCGTGGAGCGCCTCGACGTGCGCAGGGCAGAGGCCACACTGCACGGCGGTGCGACCGTGCGGCACGACCTGTTCGTCAGCACCCTCGACCCGGGCGTCACGGCGCGCCTGCTGGGCCGCCCCGAACCGCGCGGGCAGCGCAGCGTGTCCGGCCTGGCCATATACGCCGCGCTGCCGGTCCCCGCGCCGCTCCCGCCCACCAGTGTCCTGCTGCCGGACGACCTTGACGCGCTCGACGACGCCCGCCGGATACCCGCCCTTCCGGCCGGCACCATGACACTCGTCCACGCGGACGGTCGTCAGCTGAGCGTCCTGCTGACCGCGCCCGCCACGGGCCTCGATATGGACCTCACGCACCCGTGGGTGCAGGGGCAGCTGGCACGCGTGGAGCGCACGCTCGGGCAGCCGGGGCTGCTGGCGTCCGCGCAGGCTACCGCTGTCCTGAGCCCGGCGGACTACGCCCGGCTCGGCACGCCGGGCGGCGCCATTTATGGCCTCACGCCTCCTGCGTGGCGGGCCGGGCCGTTCCATCCCACGCCGTACCGCCCGCACGCGCGCGTGTGGCAGGCGGGCAGCGGCGTGCACCCGGGCGGCGGCATTCCGGCCGTGCTGGGGGGCGCGTTGATCGTGGACACCCTGATGGCGCGCTCACGGCTGTAACGTCTGGGCCTGAACGCTCCCCGGCCGGACGTTCAGGGGGCTTCGTCGGGGAAGACGTCCTCGACGCGCACGCCGAACAGCCGCGCGCGTTTGTAGGGGAGCGGCAGGCTGGGGTCGTACTTGCCGGTTTCGAGGGCATTGATGGTCTGCCGGGACACCTGCATGTGCTGGGCGAGGTCGGCCTGCGTGAAAGCGAACAGGCCGTAGTCTACGCCGTACACGATGAGCGGTGCGGCGGAAGGTACTCCGCCGAGGAGGCCGCAGTGACGAACACCATGATTATCAGGGCGATCATGACGACGAGGAAGGCCACGACGACGCTCTTGAGAATGAGGGTGCGCTGGTACTCGTCGCTGTGACGGTCCCGTTGTTGAAGTGCACGGCGTCGAGGAACGGTAGGGCGGTCGCTGGGACGTTCACGTGACCTTTGGGCCCGAAGACGAGCAGGGCGCAAGCGAGGATGGCCAGGAGCGCCTGCGCGAGTGGGTAGGGCCATTGGCGGCTCTGGAGGTGACCTTTGTACGTCATGTGCGGGGGCGACGGGTCGCCGCGACGCTGATGATCAGGGCCGGCAGGGCGATGCCGGGAACAAGGGTGGGCAGGGCCTGGGTGAGTGCGCCGGCGTTCGGGTGCTGGGCGGCGGGGATGAGGAGGGTGGTGTCGAGGCCGCCGAGGATGGCGGCGTTCAGGACGTTGGCGTTACGGAATGGCATGTCTACTCTCCTTGTCCTGATGTCAAGAATTCTGGGCATTAGGAGTTCCAGAGGCTTTGAGAGTTGACGAGTATCGGAACGTAACGCGGCGTACTTCTCTGGCCTTTGTCCAGAGAGCAGAATGCAGACGTCGGAAAATATTTCTATATGCAACGCTCTGTCTGGGATTTATTTCCGGGCAGAGCGTGCCACTCGCCCTGGGGAGGGACACCATGACCATCAAACACATCGCCACTGCCCTGACGCTCGCGCTGACCCTGGTGGCATGCGCCCAGAGCCCCGGCACGCCGGGCACCAGCGCCCTGCACGGGCAGGCAACGAGCGCGACAGCGACCTTCAGCACCAGCAGCAGCTGGGACGGCGGCTTCAACGGCGTCATCACGCTCAGCAACCCCACCAGCACGCCCCTCACCACCTGGACCCTGAAGTTCAAATTCAACGGCGCCGCCAGCACCACCAGCGTCTGGGGCGCCGGCGGCAGCGTCACCACTGCCAGCGACGGCACCGTCACCATCACCCCCAACACCTGGGGCGGCAGCACCATCCCCGCGAACGGCAGCGTCACCGTGAACTACGGCGGCAGCGGCACGTACAGCGGCGTGAACACCTGCACCCTCAACGGCGCCCCCTGCAGCGGCGGCACCACCCCCACCCCGGGCGGGGACACCACCGCGCCCACCGTCAGCCTGAGCGCCACCCCCAGCACCCTCACCAGCGCCGGAAACGTGACCCTCACGGCCACCGCCGCAGACAACGTGGGGGTCAGCAAGGTGGAGTTCTACCGCGGGACGACGCTGCTGGCCACCGACACCAGCAGCCCCTACAGCGCCACGGACGCGTTCAGCAGCAGCGCCCAGAACGGCAGCTACAGCTACACCGCCAAGGCCTACGACGCCGCCGGCAACACCCGAACCTCCGCCGCCGCCCCCGTCACCGTCAACCTCACCGCCACCCCCACGCCGACCGGGAAGGCCATCTACGTCGGGTACGCCAGCACCTGGAACGCCAGCATCAACGACTTCACGCCGCAGATCATCCCCAGCTATTACACCCACGTGAACCTCGCGTTCGTGAACCCCGCCCTCGCCTACAAGAAAGGCAGCCTCGCCTTCGACCAGACGCAGACCGGCCTGCAGTTCGCGGAAGGCGCCACCACCAACGCCGGCCAGCGCACCTTCACGCCCGCGCAGGCCCAGACGCTCATCACCAACATCCGCAACCTCCGCGCGCGCGGCACCAAGGTCTACCTCTCCGTGGGCGGCTGGACGTACAGCAACGAACAGCACGGCTGGGACCGCTTCAACCCCACTGCCCTCGTCGACCTCGCGCAGGACCTCGGCGTGGACGGCCTCGACATCGACTGGGAAGCCAGCGGCAGCAGCTGCAACAAACTCGGCGCGGACCAGTTCGCGTGCAGCCAGGACAGTGTCATCAGCGCCCTGATCGTGAACCTCAGCAACACCATCAAGAGCCGCAACCTCAACCTCGGCATCAGCATCGCCGGGTGGTCCACCGGCGCGTACTACGTCAAAGGCACCAACTGGGAAGAAGGCAAGGTGCAGTGGGGCAGCCCGTACGGCGGCACCATGTACAACCTCGTCAAGAACCACGGCAACCTCCTCAGCCACATCAACCTGATGTCGTACGACGCCGGCACCTACTTCGACCCGCGCGAAGCGTTCGAAGCGTACCGCGCCATCTACGCCGGCCCCATCGCCATGGGCCTGGAAGTCGCGCCCGAAGGGTCTGGCGGCGCCGTCCTGAAACTCAACCGGGACGCCAGCGTCAACGTCGGCCCCAACTGGGACGGCCTGATGTACAACGGCCTGAACGACGCCAGCACCATCTACAACGTCGAAACGCTCGCCAACTACGTCAAGGCCCGCGGGCGGAGTGGCGACGGCATGATGATCTGGCAGATCTGGAAGGAACGGGTGTATGCCCCCGCGCCCAGCGGCGCCGCAAGCGTGAACGCCACCGGGCAGCTCGTGTGCAAGATCCTCAGTACCGGTCCGGACTGCACGCAGGCCCTCCCGAACCTCGCCCCGGTGCAGTGACCCCGAGCGCTCAGGCCTCGGCCCCAGCCAGGGGCACACCGGAACGCGGCGGCCCGTAGGGCCGCCGCGTTGACGCTGCACCGCTCAGAACAGCTTCGTGCGCGTCAGCGTGAACGGCGTTTCCGGCACGCCGCCGCTCATCTTGTCGAGCTGGCTGTTCACGATGACCACGTCGTCGCCGAGCGCCGCGAGCGTCGACGGGTACCGCAGGCCCGTCACGCCGTTCATGCCCACCACGCGGCCGCTCAGGCCGTCCGCGGCGAGATCCACGCGCGTCACGGCGTTCATCCTGTTCTGCGCGACGTACAGCGTGTTCCCGCGCAGCAGCAGCCCGTCGCCGCCCACGAGCGGCCCGCCGTCGAGCTTCACTTCGCGCACCGCCTTGGACGCCAGGTCGATGCGCCACAACTGTCCGGTGTTCGTCTGCACGGCCAGCAGCGCCCGGCTGTCCGCCGTCACGACGATGCCGTTCAGGTTCACGCCCGGCGCGTACCGGATGGGCGTGCGTTGCAGGTCCAGCCATGCTTCCATGACCTTCAGGTCCGGGCGGACGCGGAAGATCACCGGACGTTTGCTGTCCGTCACGTACGCGGCGCCGTCCCGCGTGACCGCGAGGTCGTTGATGAACGCCTGCGGGCTCGGCGGGGACTTCAGCGTCGTGACGGGCGTGCCGTCGCGCGCGTCGAGGACGCTCACCATGCCGGTCGCTCCGCCCGCCACGTACAGGTGATTCTCGTGGAGTTTCAGGCCGAGCGCGGACTGGCGCCCCATCGCGCCGCCCGGCGAGAACACGCTCACGGCGCCACTCTCGGCATTCACGGCGTAGATGGTGCCGTCACGCGCGCTGCCGCTCAGGACGACATTCCCGCGCACCACGACGCCCTCCGGGTACGTCTCGGTGCCCGGCAGGGCGTACGTGCGGGCGCTCACGTCGCTCGCGAGAATCCGGCCGCACAGCACGCGCGCGCCGGACTTCCCAGACGGGTCGGTGGCGTAATCGTCGGCGTTCGCGTGCACCACGAGGCTGCGCTCCAGGATGGTGTCCTCGCCGACCAGCATGATCTTGCTGCTGGTGAACGCCGCGTTCGCGCGGCCGTCCGTGCCCGCCTGCAGCATGGGCAGGTCGCCGGTGTGCCCGACGGTGTTCGGCGCGGTCGGGTCGTCGTGGTTGTGCGTGCTGTGCGGATCGAGGTGCCCGCCCGCCCCGCCGAACGGCACGACGATGTTCTTCTCCGGGTCGATGCCGGGCACGCACGCGCCGCGGTCATGAACGTGCATGCCGTGCATGCCCGGCGTCAGCCCGAATGCCTGCACGGTCACGCGCGTGCCGCCCGTGACGGCCTCGAACGTGGCCGTGCCGACCACCGCCCCGGTCTCGTTGAGGAGGTTCGCGGTCGCGCGGCTCGGCGTGGCGTTCAGGGCCATGACGCCCGCGCCGCCGGCCAGGGCCGCGCCGGTCAGCAGCGCGCCCAGCACCGCGATCCTGCTGCGTTTCGCGTTCATGGCTTCACCACCCGGTAGATCACGCCGTTCTGGTCCTCGGCGATCAGCAGCGACCCGTCCGTGTACTGCGCGACGCCCGCCACGCGCCCGAATTGCACGTCACGGCCGTCCTGTTGGTACGCCCAGCCGCTCACGAAGTCCTCGGTGCTCACAGGCGTGCCGTTCGCGTCGAAGTGAATGCGGACGATGTTGTACCCGCTCGGCGTCGTGCGGTTCCAGGAGCCGCGCATCGCCACGAACGCGTCGTTGCGGTATTCCGCGCCGAACATGCTGCCGGTGTAGAACACCATCCCGATGGGCGCGGCGTGCGCGGTGTACGTGAGGGCGGGGCCGCGGGTGGTCTTGCAGAACGCCTCCTTGGGGACGTTCCCTGGGGGGTCGGCGGTGCCGTACAGGTCCGGCTGCTGGTCCGCGAAGCAGTACGGCCAGCCGTAATGCACGCCGCGTTCGATGACGTTGATCTCCTCGGGCGGCTGGTCGTCGCCGCGCCAGTCGCTGCCGTGGTCGAGGCCCACGAGCTTCCTGCTGGTGGGGTGCCACCCGAACCCGATGGTGTTGCGCAGCCCGCGCGCGTACACTTCGCGGGATTTGCCGTCCGGCGCGACGCGCAGGATGGTGGCGTTCTCGGGGTTGGTTTCCATGCAGTTGTTGCAGGTGCTGCCGACTGTGACGTACAGGAAGCCGTCCGGGCCCCATGCGAGCGTGCGGTTCGGGTGCTGGCCCGCATCGGGCAGGTCGTCCACGAACACGCGCGGCACGCTGAGCTTCCCGCCGGGCAGGATGTCCGCCACCCACACGCGCTTGTCGGTGGCGAGGTACAGTTTGCCGTCCCGGGCGGTGATGCCGTTGATGAAGTTCAGGTTCTGCGCGACGATCTGCTGCACGTCGGCGGCCCCGTCTTTGTCCGTGTCGCGGAGCATCATGACGTCGCCCTGTTTGCGGCGCGTGAGGTACACGGTGCCGTCCGGCATGACCTGCATCATGCGGGCGTTGCCGACGTCCTTGGCGAAGACCTTCACGGTGAACCCGGCGGGGACGCGCAGGCGCGCGAGCTGCTCAGGTGTGAACCCGAGCGCTTTGGGTTCGTTGATGGTGGCGTTGAGGGTTTGTGGAGTCTGGTCGGGCGGCAGGGGAGACGGCTGCGGGACGGTCGGGGTGGCCTGCGCGCCCGCAAGAGTGGCGCAGGCGAGCGCCAGCGTGAGGTAGTGCTTCATTGAGGTACCCTCCGCGGTGATTGTAGGCAGCGCGTGCGTGGGCGCCCATTGTGGGTCGCTTGAGCGTCCGTCCAGTTCGCCTACCGGGTTTTCTCACCCGGTAGGCGAACCGACATTCAATTGACGTCGAACGTTGGTGAAGTGGCGCCACACCCAAAACGACGGCGGGCGGAGATGTGGCTCAGGCGGTGGCGGGCAGTTGCGTGCTCACCAGGGACCGCCACGACCGCACGTCCCCCACCTGCGCCGTCACGAACCGCTCCAGCGCCCGCCACGCCGCCGGGCGTACCTCGCGCGGCAGCGGCACCTCCATCAGGCCGCGCACGCTGGTGCGCGCCACGCTCCGCAGGAACCCCAGCAGCTCATCCGGCAGGCGTGGCAGGTTCGAGCATGCGCGGCACACCACGTGCCCGCTCAGCGCGTCCAGCCCCGTCGGGTCCGCGGCGCCGCAGCGCGCGCACCGTTCCGCCCGCGTTACGAACCCCGCGAAGGCCAGCAGCTTGTAGCTCATGACCAGCGCCACCCACTCCGGGTCCGGCTGGAACGCCACGCCGCGTAGCGCCGCCGCGAACAGCTCGAACGCCTGCTCACTGTGCTCACCCTCCTGAAACAGCGCGTCCGCGAGTTCCGCCAGCAGGTGCGCGAGCGGGTAGCGTTCCGGTTCGGACAGGCGCGGCAGCGCGCCCTCCAGCGTCGCCTGCTGGATGGTCGCCAGGTCATTGTTCGGCGTCTGGTACAGCTGCACCGCGAGATGCTGGAACAGATTCAGGCGGCTCATCAGCGCGCCGCGCGCGCCGCCGCGCGCAATACCCTTCACTTTCCCCTGGGGTGTCAGCAGCGTCAGGATTACGTCGCCGGCGGGCATCACAGCCCGTCGGATCACGATGCCGACACGGTTCGCAGTGCGGGACCTCACCCACAGATTGTACCGCCCCGGACCGCGCGGGAACGGCACGGAGCGCCCATTTCGCACGCCGCGACGCCCGTACAATACGGCGCATGAAAGACCACAGCGAGCGCGACCTGCTGCGCGAACTGTTTCCCGACACCGCCCGCGAGGAGTACGGCGACGGCCCGACCGAACGCACGACCCTGGGCCTGTATCCGGTTCCGGACGGGCGCCTCGCGCTGGTGCAGGGCGACCAGCTCGCCGAACTCGAACCGCTGGAACGCGCCGGGAAGGCCGCGTTCATGTGCGACCTGTGTCAGGTCACCCGCAGCCGCGACGAGGTGAACGTGTACCGCGTCGGCGTCGCCGCGCGCCGTTACCTGTACCTCACGCTGTGCACGAACACCCCCGCCTGCCAGCAGCGCGCCGGGGCCGCCCGCCTCAGTGCGCTCGCGGACCGCGTGTTCCCCATCGAACACGCCTGAACCGGCGCCCCGCAACCTGAGCCGGGCCCCGCGTCACCCCGGCTCGGTCCGGCGCCAGGCGCGCGGAAAAACGTTCTGTTGCCGCCCCTGGGCCTTTGTGGCAGAATTGCGGTGCAATCCACCCCAGCAGTTCCATTTCCACCCGAGCACGTGAGCGGAGGGCGCATGGCACGAGACATCAAACTGACCCGTGAAGGCTTCGAGCGCCTTCAGAGAACCCTCGATCACGAGCGTGAGCGCCTGGAAGAAGCCACGCGCATCCTGCAGGAGCAGATGGAAGCCTCCGCCGACAACGAGGACACCGGGCTGGAAGACGCCAAGCGCGAAAAGATGAGCATCGAGGCGCGCATCGACGACCTTGAGGACACCCTCGCGCGCGCCACCCTCATTGAGGACCACAGCGAGGACGCCGGGCACGTGGCGCTCGGCGCGATCGTCGTGCTGCACAACGAAGCCACCAAAAAAGACATGCGCGTGCAGATCGTCAGCGCTCCCGAAGCGAGCGTCCTCGGCGGCAGCCTCCCGAAAATCAGCGACGACAGTCCGGTCGGCACGCAACTGCTCGGGCGCAAGACCGGCGAGAGCTTCGTCGTGAACCTCGAGAACGGCAAACAGGTCAAATACAAAGTCAAGAACGTCGAATACTGAGCGCGCGGCCCCGAGGCTGCGCGTTCGCCGTTCAGGGACCGGGCGCGGGCGCGCCCGGCCAGAGGGGCGGCGTTTATACTGCGCGTTATGTCCGACGGCGAGCACCCCAGCGCGCACCGCGAGCTGCATGAGCAGACGATCGCGCGCCTCAACAACCAGGCGGCCCTGAACGAAGCAGGCTTCGACACGCACCCGTACAGCTACCCGAAAACGCACGGCGCAGCCGACGTTCTCGCCGCGCACCCGCAGGTGGAGCCCGGCCAGGAGTGGCCGGAGGAAACCTACGCCCTCGCGGGCCGCATCACCCTGATGCGCCACATGGGCAAGGCCGCCTTCGCGGACCTGCAGGACGAACGCGGCAAGATCCAGCTGCACTTCAGCAAGCAGGACACCGCGGACTTCGAGGCCACCAAGAAACTCGACCTGGGCGACATTGTCGGCGTGACCGGCTTCCCGTTCGTGACGCGCACCGGGCAGCTCACGCTGCGCGTCACAGCATGGCAGCCGCTCGTGAAGAGCCTCCACCCGCTGCCCAGCAAATTCCATGGCCTGCAGGACGAGGAGCTCCGCGCGCGCCGCCGCTACCTCGACTTGATGGTGACCGAGGGCGCCCGCGAGAAGTTCCTCGCCCGCAGCCGCATGATCCGCTTCATCCGCAACACCCTCGACCAGCAGGGGTTCGTGGAAGTGGAAGGGCCCACGCTGCAGGTCACGGCGGGCGGCGCGGAGGCGCGCCCGTTCATGACGCACCACAACGCCCTGAGTCACGACTTCAAGCTGCGCATCAGCCTGGAGCTGTACCTCAAGCGCCTGCTCGTCGGCGGGTTCGAGAAGGTCTACGAGATCGGCCGCGTGTACCGCAACGAAGGCATCGACCGGACGCACAACCCGGAGTTCACGATGCTGGAGCTGTACTGGGCGTACGTGGATTACAGCGACATCGCGAAGTTGGTCGAGGATCTCCTGAGCGGCCTGGCGCGCGAGGTGCACGGCAGCTACACTTTCGAGTACGGCGGGCGCACGCTGGACTTCACGCCGCCGTTCGCGCGCGTCGACTACCTCGGCGGCCTGCGCGAGCACGTGCCGGACCTGGATTTCGACCCGCTGGACTTCGAGAAGCTCCGCGCGTACTGCGACGAGCGCCACCCGGAGTGGCGCAAGGTGCCGGACTACAAGCTGCTCGACAAGCTGTTCGGCGAGTACGTCGAGCCGCTCCTCACCAACCCGACGTTCGTGATGGACCACCCGGTCGTCATCAGCCCGCTCGCCAAGAAGCACCGCGAGCGCGAGGGCGTCACGGAACGCTTCGAGGTGTTCTGCAGCGGGTTCGAGCTGGCGAACGCCTTCAGTGAACTGAACGACGCGCTCGACCAGCGCGAGCGGTTCGAGGCGCAGAGTCAGCGCCGCGACGCCGGCGACGACGAGGCGCACGCGCAGGACGAGGACTTCCTGCTTGCCCTGGAGTACGGCATGCCGCCCGCCGGGGGCCTCGGCATCGGCATTGACCGCCTTGCCATGCTGCTCACGGGCAGCGACAGCATCCGCGACGTGCTGCTGTTCCCGCTGCTGCGTCCCGAAGGCACGGGCGGCGAACCCAAAGACGAGGCGTAACGCCGGACGCGAGGGGCTCCGGAGCCCGCCGGGGCCCCTCGCGCGTCAGCGGGTTTCGACAGTGTACGTGCGCGTGACGCTCCCGCGCGCGGGCACCGGCGCCTGCACCTGCAGGCCCGACGCGGTCTGCTGCGCCTCACCGCTCACCTGCCCGCCGGCAGGCAGGTACTCGCGCACGTCCAGGCGGGTGGGGCTGGCGCGGCGGTTGCGGGCCGTGAGGGTCACGCGGTACGTGCTGCTCGCGCGGTCACGTGCGATGACCTTCACGGTGCGGGTGTACGTGACGTCCGGGTCCGCACCGAGCTTCAGGTCCACGGCCCTGTTCGGGGGGGTGTCGCCGAGGCGCGTCTGTCCCACGATGCGGTTCTCGTCGCGGACGGTGAGGGCGCCGCCGGGCAGGAAGGCGTCGGCGCGCATCCGGTACGCGCGCTGCAGGTTCCCGTCGCTGCTCGTGGCACTGAACGGGATGTTCAGGGCGCTGTAGCGGCTCAGGGTCACGGCGGGGTTCAGGAAGGGGAGGGTGAGGGTCGCCTCGGCGGGCAGCGTGAAGGCCTGCGGCAGGGTGTACCGCTGCAGGCCCCGCAGGCTCCCCACGGACACGACCGCCGGGGTCGACCCCTCGGAGGTGGATCCGGCGGTCGTGGGCGTCGGGTACGGCAGGTCTCCCGCCTGTGAGCGCAGCTGCACCGCCCCGGCGAACAGTTCCGCCCCGGCGTCCACCTTCAGCGCTTGCGTGGTGGCGTTGCGGAGGTCCGCGAGGCCCGTGAGCGTGGCTGTTTTGCCGCTGGCGCGCAGCGTGTACCGCGCGGACCAGCGCACGCCGCGCGTCAGGTAGCTCAGCGTGGCGTTCTGCCCCTGCACGCGGAAGGTGTACTGCGTGTCGCGCGCCTGCGGGTTGGCGGGCGGGCGTCCGCCGAATGACAGGTCGCGCAGGCTCACGGTGCGGTAGCGGCCCTGCGCGTCGCGGACCACGAGGTCCTCGGCGCTGACAAGCGTGACGGGGGTGTCCTTCCCGGCGCGCGCCCACCACACCGTCCGGCCCTCCTGGGTGCGCAGCCACGACGGGACTTTGCGGGTCGTCATGGACAGCACGCGCACGCTCTCGAGGTCCAGACTGCCGGGGATGACGTGCGGGGCGACGCCCGGCGGGAAGCTCACGGTGATGGCACCGTTCGGGGCGCGGGCGGCGGCGCGCACCTCCGTGAAGTCCGGGTACAGGCGCAGGGTGACGGCGTGTGCGGCGCCGAGGACGGTGCAGGCGAGGAGCGTGGCGGTGCGGTGGTGACGGCCCATGCCGGGCATGGTGGCATGCGCCCGGGGTGGCGGCGGGCGCACATGCGCTTGCGCCCGGTACACTCGGTGTGCGGCGGGACCGCAACATCATGGCTGCGCAGATGACCTCTGAATCTCCGGCGGCGCGGGCCGCGCGCCTGAGCCTGCTGGCGGGCGTGGCGGTGTTTGCGTTGAAGCTCGGCGGGTACGCCCTGACCGGGTCGGTCGGGTTGCTGTCGGACGCGCTGGAAAGCACCGTGAACATCGCGGCGGCGTTGTTGCTGGGCCTGAGCGTGCGGTTCGCGGCGCGCCCGGCGGACGCGTCGCACCCGTACGGGCACGCGAAGGCGGAGTACGTCAGCAGCTTCGCGGAGGGGCTCCTGATCGGCGTGGCGGGCGCGCTGATTGTGGAGGCGAGCGTGGGCCGGCTGCTGCACCCGGAGTACCTGGAGTTCAGTGGCTCGGCCGTGGCGCTGACGGTGCTGGCGAGCGCCATCAATGCCGCGGTCGGGACGTATCTGGTGAGGGTGGGGCGCGCGCAGCGGAGCGTGGCGCTGGAGGGCGACGGGCATCACGTGCTGAGCGACGTGTGGAGCAGCGCGGCCGTGCTGGCGGGCGTGCTGGTGGCCATGCTGACGGGGTGGTCGTGGCTGGACCCGCTGGTGGGTCTAGCGGTGGCCCTAGGCATTCTGGTGGTGGCGTGGCGGGTGGTGCGGCGGTCGCTGGGGGGCCTGCTGGATGAAACGCTGCCGGCCGGGGAGGTGGAGCGCCTGCGGGCGGCCATCGAGCGGCACCGGGGGGCATTTCTGGAGTACCACGACCTGCGGACGCGCCGGGCGGGTCGGGCGGCGTTCGTGGATTTTCATCTGGTGCTGCCGGGCGCGCTGCCCTTGCAGGCGGCGCATGACTTGATGGACGACATCGAGGCGAGTATCCATGAGGTGCTGCCGGACGTGAGCATTGTCATTCACGTGGAGCCGGAAGCGTTCGCGCAGGGGACCAAACTGGACCTGCGGCTGTGATGGGCGTGCCCCCAGCATTACACCTTCGGGTGGAGAAATGCGCGTTGGTGGTTACTGCTCGGCGTGGTCTGGGCGGGCTTCGGCCACTTTTGCAGGCCAATTCGGCACTGGAATGACCTGTCTGGAAGCGTTCCCAGACGAGATAAAGATTAATTTGTTCATTTGACAAACAAAATCACCTCACCCTACCTTGCAATCAAGTCAACCCAGGAACGGAAGCGCGCAGGTCCGGCGCTGCAATTGATTGCTGTGGCGGTTTCGTCCCCCGTCAACGCCCTCGCAACGTGCCGTTTCGCTTGACGTACACGCAGAGCAGCGCGTAGATTCCCTTCGTAAGTTCCGAAAAAACGGAAGATTCGGCCCCGCAGCAAAGGAGGTGAACCCATGCCCCACCACGCCCGCACCGACGTCCTCGACCCCGCCGCCGTCCGCGCCCGCCACACCCTGCTGATCCTCGACCAGCTCTGGCACGAAGACCTCGCCCGTGTCGACCTCGCCGCCCGCGTCGGCCTGTCCCGCAGCGCCATCAGCAGCATCATCAACGAACTGCACGCCGCGCACCTGGTCCTCGAAGTCGGCCGCCGCGAACGCCACCACGCCGGACGCCGCGCCACCGTCCTCACCCTCAACGCGCAGGCCGCCTTCCTGATCGCCGTCGACCTCGGCGCCACCCACGTCCGCGCCGCCCTGCTCGACCTGCGCTGCCGCGTCCTCAGCACCCGCGAAGTCCCCCACGACATCCAGACCGGCCCGGAGCGCACCTACGCCGCGATTCACGAACTCATCGCCGCCGTGCTCGCCGACGCCAGCGTCAGCGTCGAACGCGTCGCCATGATCGGCGTCGGCATCCCCGGCCCCGTCGACCACCACACCGGCCGCGTCGTCAGCCCCCCCAACATGCGCGGCTGGGACGACGAGAACGTCGCCGGCAACCTGGAACGCACCTACCCCGCCCCCGTGTACGTCGACAACGACGCCAACCTCGGCGCCCTCGCCGAACACCGCTTCGGGCAGCGCGCCGGCACCGCCGACCTCGTATACGTCAAGGCCGCCACCGGCATCGGCGCCGGCGTCATCCTCGGCGGACGCCTGCACCGCGGCGCGCGCGGCGGCGCCGGCGAAGTCGGCCACATCAGCATCAACGAACACGGCCCCGCCGGCCGCAGCGGCAACCCCGGCAGTCTGGAAAGCTACGCCAGCGCCCCCGTCATCCTCGACATCTTCCGCGCATACGCCCGCGCCGGCGCCACCACCAGCCTGCCCGCCGACACCGACCTCACCGGCCTGATGCGCGCCGCCGACCGCGACCCCCTCGCCCGCCGCGTCTGGCAGGAAACCGGGCAGCACCTCGGCATTGCCGTCACCACCATGCTCAACCTCTTCAACCCCGGCGCAGTGGTCCTCGGCGGCACCCTCTCGCGCGCCGGCGAGCCCCTGCTGCACGCGGTGCGCGCCGTCGTCCAGCACCGCGCCATGAGCATCAACCGCGACCGCGTGCACATCGACCTCGGCACGCTCGGCGCCATGACCACCGTGCTCGGCGCCGGCGTCATGCTCCTCGACCACCTCTTCACGCCCACCGGCCTGCGCCACCTGTACGCCGTCGCGAACGGCAGCGCCTACGCCCCCGCTCCACCCCGCGCGCCCCCACTGCTCGTCGCCCACACGGGCACCGACCGGACCGCGCTCCAAACACGCCCCACGCTCATCCCAGGAGGGACCACATGAAACGAATCAAAGCCGCCCTGCTCGTCACCACCGCGGCGCTGCTGGCCAGCAGCGCCAGCGCCGCCGGAAAACTGGAGATCTTCTCCTGGTGGTCCGGTGACGAAGGCCCCGCCCTCGAAGCGCTCGTGAAGCTCTACAAGCAGAAGTACCCGAGCGTCGACGTCGTGAACGCCACCGTCGCCGGCGGCGCCGGCACGAACGCCAAGGCCGTCCTCAAGACCCGCATGCTCGGCGGCGATCCGCCAGACAGCTTCCAGGCGCACGCCGGCCAGGAACTCATCGGCACCTGGGTCGTCGCGAACCGCATGGAGGACCTCAGCAGCCTCTTCAAGAGCGAAGGCTGGACCACCAAGTTCCCCAAAGACCTCCTCCCGCTCATCAGCAGCAAAGGCGGCATCTGGAGCGTCCCCGTGAACGTGCACCGCAGCAACGTCATGTGGTACATCCCCGCCAACCTCAAGAAGTGGGGCGTCACCGCGCCCAAGACCTGGGACCAGTTCCTCACCACCTGCAAGACCCTCAAGACCAAAAACGTCACGCCCCTCGCCCTCGGCGAAAACTGGACGCAGCAGCACCTCTGGGAAAGCGTCGCCGTCGGCACGCTCGGCGCGCAGGGCTGGCAGAACCTCTGGAGCGGCAAGCTCAAGTTCACCGACCCCAAAGTCGTGAAGGTCTGGGACACCTTCGGCAAAGTCCTCGACTGCACGAACAAGGACGCCTCCGGCCTCTCCTGGCAGCAGGCCACCGACCGCGTCGTCAACGGCCAGGCCGCGTTCAACATCATGGGTGACTGGGCCGCCGGCTACCTCAGCACCACCAAGAAACTCAAGCCCGGCACCGGCTTCGGCTGGGCGCCCAGCCCCAGCACCAGCGGCACCTTCATCTTCCTCGCGGACAGCTTCGGCCTGCCCAAGGGCGCCAAGGACCGCGCCGAAGCCCTCAGCTGGCTCAAGCTGCTCGGCAGCAAACAGGGCCAGGACACCTTCAACCCGCTCAAGGGCAGCATCGCCGCGCGCGTCGACAGCGACCTGAGCAAGTACAGCACCTACAGCCAGAGCGCCGCGAAGGACTGGAAGAGCAACAAGATCGTCGGCAGCCTCACGCACGGCGCCGTCGCCCCGGAAAGCTTCACCAGCACCTTCGGCACGGTCATCGACGCGTTCGTCGCCAGCCGCAACGCGCAGGTCGCCGCGGCCACCACGCAGCAACTCGCGGACAAAGCCGGCCTCGGCAAGTAACGCACCCGCGCGGTGGAGAAACCCTCCACCGCGCGCTGCGTCCACGCGCCGGCGCGCTGCGCCCGCGCACGCCTGCAAGGCACGTCATGAGCGAACCGGGACGGCGGCCCCCCGCCGTCCTCTCGCTTGAAAGGAGGGGACGCCCCCTGTGAAACGCCTGTCTACGGACCGCTTGTGGTCCATGCTCGTCCTCGCACCGTCCGTGATTCTGCTGGCGGTGTTCGTGTACGGCTTTATCATCCGCACCGGCTACACCAGCCTGACCGACTGGGGCAACAACTCCCTGGCGCTCGACACCACCGTCAAGCACAACTTCATCGGCCTCGCGAACTACCAGGACCTCTTCACGAGCCTGCTGAACGCCCGCTTCCGCCAGGACCTCGTGAACACCCTGTTCTTCACGGTGTTCTTCATCGCCGGCTGCCTCGGCCTGGGCCTCGGCCTCGCGCTGATGCTCGACCGCAACCCCAAAGCCGAAGGGCTGTGGCGCACCATCTTCCTGTTCCCCATGAGCCTGTCGTTCATCGTGACAGGCACCATCTGGCGCTGGATGCTGCAACCCCAGGGCGGCGTGAACAAACTGTTCGGCCTGGACCCCGACAAGTACGAGTGGCTCACCAGCCGCTCCAGCATCTGGCAGTTCGACTGGAACAAAGTCCCGCTCATCACCGCCATCGTCGTGGCCGTGGTCCTCGCCGCCGTCGGCGTCCGCGCCCTGCGCGACGCGAACCGCACGCGCACCATCGTCGCCTTCGCGTGCGCCGCGCTGCTGCTCGCCTGGGCGCTGCTCGTCGCCCCGCGCCTCAAGTTCATTCCCGTCCCTGAACTGCACGGCTTCAACATCGCCTTCATCGGCATCCTCATCGCCGCCATTTGGCAGATGAGCGGCTACACCATGGCGCTGTACCTCGCCGGCCTGCGCGGCATCCCCGACGAGCTGCGCGAAGCGGCCCGCGTGGACGGCGCGAACGAATGGGGCACGTACCGCCACGTCGTGTTCCCGCTGCTCGCCCCCATCACACTCAGCGCCATGATCGTCCTCGGGCACATCAGCCTGAAGATCTTCGACCTCGTGTACGCCATGACCGGCCCGGACAACGCGCCCACCTCCGTGCCCGCGCTGCTGATGTACATCACGTCGTTCCGCGCGAACCAGTTCGCCGTCGGTGCCGCCATCGGCGTGGTCCTGCTGATCCTCGTGGCCATCATCATCGTCCCGTACCTCGCCAGCCAGTTCCGAGGGGAGAAACGCGCATGACGACCACTCCCGCCCCCAAAGGCGTCACGGCCAAGAGCAGCAACCGCCCCCGCATGAACATCGGGCGCCCCCTGATGTACCTCGGGCTGATCATCGCGGCGCTGTTCTTCCTCACGCCCATCTACCTGCTCATCATCACGGCCCTCAAAACGCCGGAATCCATTGACCTCGCCACCACCTGGCAGTTCCCCCGCATCATCAACTGGGCGAGCTTCTCGGAAGCGTGGGCGAAAATCGGCGGGAACCTCGGCAACAGCCTGTTCCTGGCCGTCACCGCGACGCTGCTCAGCGCCGTCATCGGCAGCCTCAACGGGTACGCCCTCAGCAAATGGAAGTTCCGCGGCGCCAACACCCTGTTCGCGCTGATGCTGTTCGGCATGTTCATCCCGTACCAGAGCGTCCTGATTCCGCTGTTCGAGTTCGTGAAGAGCATCGGCCTGTACGGCAGCATCTGGGCGCTCGTGCTCGCGCACGTCGTGTACGGCCTGCCCATCACGACGCTGATCTTCCGCAACTTCTACGCGGACGTGCCCGACGCGCTCATCGAGGCCGCCACCATCGACGGCGCGGGCTTCTGGAGCATCTACAGCAAGGTGATCTTCCCGATCAGCATCCCCGGCTTCGTCGTCGTGATCATCTGGCAATTCACGCAGGTCTGGAACGAGTTCCTGTTCGCCGCGACGCTCACCAGCCCCAGCAGCCAGCCCGTCACGTACGCGCTGTCTCAGCTTGCGGGCGGTCAGGCGGTCAGCTGGAACCTCCCCATGGCCGGCGCGATCCTCGCGGCGCTCCCGACGCTGCTCGTGTACATCCTGCTCGGGCGGTACTTCGTGCGCGGCCTGCTCGCCGGCTCCGTCAAAGGCTGAGTTGACAGTCCAGCTGCACAAAAGAGAAGGCCACCCATCCGGGTGGCCTTCTCTTTCATGGTGGAGGGTTACGAGCGGCGCTGGACGCGCACTTCGAACTTCCCGCTGTTCCCCATGCCCTTCACGGTCAGGGTCGCGGTGCCCCCGTCACGACGGTACTGCGCGGTGATCTGGTTGCCTTTCGCGTTCATGCTGACCATCTTGTACCCCTGGCCCTGCAGTTCGCGGTTGTAGTGGTCGTACACGCTCCGCAGCGTCTGCTGACGGTTCGTGAAGCTGTACTTCCAGTCGCCGGACTGCGTCCACGCGGGTGCGTTCTGCGCCGGCTGCGTCGTGATGGACTGCACCAGCACCTTCTGGCGCTCCGCCGGCGCGTTCTGCGCGGGTTGCGTCGCCAACGGCTGCGCGGCGGGCGGGGCCGGCTGGGTCGCCTGCGTGGCGCCCGCCACGTTGTACGCCGCGGTGTCCGTCACCCAGTTGTTCTGCGGAACGGGATTCACGACGATGCTGAGCGCCTGCGCGAACTTCTCCTGCCCGGTCACGTTCACGGTCGCGAAGCTGTCCTGGCTGCTCTTGAAGCTGCTCAGCTGCGACAGGTTCAGCGGCGTCTTGCTGGCGAGCGCCAGCACCTTGTTCACGCCGTTCGGCCCGGCAATATCGAACGTGAAGCGGTCATTCGTGCCCGGGAACGCCTTGACGGTGTTCGCCTTCACGAACGCGTCGCCGCTCGCGAACTTGTTCGGGAGGATCTGGTCGACGCGGCCGTCCGGGTTCACGTTGAACAGGTACACGTACGCGTCCTGGCTGGGCGTCACGAACAGGCGGATGCGCTCACCGACGCGGTAGATGGGCGTCTGCGCGCCAGTCGCGTCGCGGTCCGTCCAGACCTTCACGCCCAGGCTGGGCTTCACGGGGTTCACGATGATGCTCTGCGCGCTGATCTGCGGCGCCGCGCTCGCAGTGCCGAGCAGCAGGGTCAGGGGAAGCAGGAACTTGTTCATGGGGTCATCCTGCCCCCGCGCAGTGACCCGAGCCTGACGCGCCCCATGAAGCACCTGAGGCGTGCGCTCAGTCCCCCCTCATGCCGCCGTGCGCCAGCGCGCCGGCAGGGGAGAGCCGCTCAGCCTTCCAGCATGCGCGCCCACGCCGCCGGGTCCTCCCCGAACGCCAGCACCTTCCCGCCGCGCACCAGCGGCAGGCGCAGCAGCTCTGGGTGGTCCATGACCCGCTGCACGTACCCGTCCTCGCTGAGGCGCAGGTACGCGAGGTTCAGGCGCTCGTACGCCTTGCCTTCCGTGTCCAGCAGCGCCGTCAAGCCGAACTTCTGCGTGAACCTCGCCAGTTCCCCCTTGCTGATCGGTTTCGCGGCGAGGTCCACGTAATGGATCTTCACCTTGCGCTCCTTGAAGAATCGCTCGGCGGCGCGCGTCGCCGCGCTCTTCTTCAACCCGAAAATCTGCACGCTCACTTCGCTCGGCATGCGCTCAGGGTAGCGCCAGTGCCGCCGGAACTCCCAGCGTCCGCAGCGCCGCCAGCGTCGCGTCCGCGCCCGTGTGCACGATGCCGTGCAGGCCCACCGTGCGCGCCGCCTCGATGTTCTGCGCGCGGTCATCGATCATGACCGCTTCGTCCGCGCGGACGTGCGCCAGGTCCAGCGCCACCCGGAAGATCGACAGGCCCGGCTTCGTGAGGCCCAGGTAGCAGCTGCTGAAGAACCCCAGCAGGAACGCGTCCAGCGCGAACGTCCCGATGCGGTGCGCGTTCAGCTCCCGCGACTCGTTGTTCAGGGCGTACATCCGCGCCCCCGCGCCCGCCAGGGCCCGCGCGAGCGTGAGCGTGTCCGCGTGCGGCTGGCTCTGCGCGAACATCGCCGCGCGGAACGCGTCCGCGCTGCACGGCGCCGCGCCGCCGCCGAACACCGTCTGCGCGAGGTAGTCGTCGAGCGTCACGCGGCCCGCTTCCAGTTCCGGCGCGATCAGGCGGTGCCGCGCGTCGAACGTCTCGGCGTCCAGCCCGAACTGCTCGACGACGCGCGCGCGCTGCTCCCGGTCCCAGCCGTTCGTGAGCAGCACCCCGCCGATATCCCAGAAGATCACGCGAATGGTCATGCGCGATGCTACCCCAGCCGGCAAAACGGCGCGCACAGCCCCGCCCGGACCAAAGGCAGGGGGCGCGGAACCCCGCGCCCCCTGCCCCTCAGGCGTTACTCGCTCTGCTTGTCTTCCTTGAGCTGCGCGAGGCGTTCCTCGCGCGGGTTCACGTTCGTGAGCACCCGCTCGAACGCCGCGACGACCTCGTCGATCTGCGCCTTGCTGATCGTGAGCGGCGGCAGGAACCGCACGACCAGCGGCGTCGCCTGCAGCGTCAGCACGCCCTCGTCATGCTCCAGCGCCGTGATGTACGGCGCGCTCTTCTCCTTGAGTTCCACGCCGATCATCAGGCCCAGGCCGCGCACCTCGCGGATCTTCGGCGACTGGATCGCGCGCAGCTTCTCCATGAAGTACGCGCCCTTCTCCGCCGCCTGCTCCCACAGGCGCTCGCGCCGCATGAACCCGATGGCCGCGATGCCCGCCGCCATGCTGAGCGGGTTCCCGCCGAACGTCGTGCCGTGCCCACCCTTGGGCATCTTGTTCGCGACGTCCTCGCTCATCGCGAACGCGCCGATGGGCACGCCGCCCGCCATGCCCTTCGCGAGGGTCATGCCGTCCGGCACGACGCCGCTGTGCTCCGACGCGAACATCTTCCCGGTGCGGCAGAAGCCCGTCTGAATCTCGTCGAGGATCAGCAGGGCGCCCTTCTCGCGCGTGAATTCACGCGCCGCGCGGATGAACTCCGGGTCAGCCGGGCGCACGCCGCCCTCGCCCTGCACCGGCTCCATGATCACGGCGGCCGTCTCCTCCGTGATGGCAGCGCGCAGCTCCTCGATATTGCCGTACGTCACGAACGTCACGTGCTCGTTGTCGACGGCGGCGCCGAACGGCTCGCGGTACTTCGGTTCCCACGTGAACGCCAACGCGCCCAGGGTGCGGCCCGAGAAGCCGCGCTTCATGCTCACGAACTTGCTGCGGCCCGTCGCGGTGATGGCGAACTTCTTCGCGGCCTCCATGGCCTCGGTGCCGCTGTTGCACAGGAAGACGCGGTTCAGGTCGCCCGGCAGGACGTCCACGAGATCACGCAGGAACTGCGCGCGTTTGTCGTTCGGGACGGTCTGCGGCATCACCATCAGCTGCGCGGCCTGCTCCTGCACGGCCTTCACCACGTCGGGGTTGCTGTGGCCGACGTTCGCGACGCCGTACCCGGCGACGCAGTCGATGTAGGCGCGCCCTTCGGTGTCCCAGACGGTCGCGCCTTCCGCGCGGCTCATCACGACGTTGTGCTTGTTGTACACGCCGCTGTCGAGGGTGTTTTCGAGTTCCAGCCAGTTGTCTTGCGTCACGGTCATGCCGTTTCCTCCTTGGTCTCGCGGGGCGCGCCCGGCGTGCCCTTCAGTCTAAACCCGTCGTCATGCGGCGTCGGTGACGGCGGCAACGCCGGCCAGTCGGATGTCTGGACGGCCTGCGCCGACCAGTTCTCCTTGCCGCTCCAGCGCTCCACACTCAGGGCGTACACGGTCGTGCGCGCCAACGCCGCCTCACTGATCGGCATGAGCTCCTGACCGGGGCGCAGGTCCGGGAAGTACTTCGCCGTCAGGGCGTCCAGCGCGGCGCGCGCCTCGTCCGCGTCGTCCAGCACGCGGGCCGTGCCGAACACCATGACGCTGCGGTACTGCATGCTCAGCTCCAGGGGGTCGTTGCTGGGCAGCAGCGCGCCCACTTCGGACGCCTCCAGGCACACGCGTTCGTGCCGGTCGGTGTTCGCGCGGAGCCGCCCGGCGATGTTCGAGTGGTAGATGACGTCGTGCGTGGCCGCGCGGTACACGAACGACGTGGGGTGCACGAACGGCCAGTCCTCCCAGCGCGTCGCGACGCGGCACACCGGAACGCGCTCCAGCAGCGCGCGGATCCAGGCGGCGTCGCGGCGGTTCTGCGGGCGGCGGCTCAAGCTGGCGTCCCGCACGTTCGGGTCGTAGTACGTCATGGGTGTTCCTCCTGAAGGGGCGTCCGCCGTCGAGCGTGTGAGGGCCTGGGTGAGCGGCCGCTCGCGCGTGACCGTGGTGCGCATGCTGGTACGCTACGGAGGAAGTGGCCCGGACACCAGCACCACTCGAAGCCAAAGCGCGCAGGCCACTTGCCGCGCGCGCGGCCCTCCCGTTCACCATCCCCCTCGACCGGGAGGCGCCCGAGTCGCTCCCGCAGCAGATCGCCGCGTACCTGCGCGCCGCCATCCGCGACGGCCGCCTCCCCCCCGGCACGCCCCTCCCCAGCTCCCGCGCCCTCGCCCGCGACCTCGGCGTCTCCCGCGGCGTCCCCCTCGACGCCTACGCGCACCTCCTCACCGAGGGCTACCTCGAAGCGCAGCATGGCAGCGGCACCCGCGTCGCCCGGGACCTCCCCCCCGGCGCGCCCACCCCCGTGCGCGCCGCGCCGCCCACCTGGCTCCCGCCACTCATCCCCGCCCCGGTGGACCCGCCCGCCACGCCCGGCGGGGTGCACCTGCGCCTTGGGCAGCCCACCACCCGCACGCTCGACACCCACGCATGGCGCGCCGCCTGGACGCACGCCACCCGCGCCGCCCCACCCGACGACTACGGCGACCCGCGCGGCGACCCCGCGCTGCGCGCCGCCCTCGCCACGTTCATTGGCCGCGCCCGCGCCCTCAGCGCCCACCCGGACGACCTGATCCTCACGAACGGCAGCGCGCAGGCCATCACGCTCATCGCGCGCGCCCTCCTGCCGCCGAGCGCGACCGTCGCCTTCGAGGACCCCGGGTACCGCCTCGCACGCACCGCCCTCGCCGAAGCGGGCGCGCGCATCCTGCCCATCGCCGTCGATGACGACGGCCTGCGCGTCGACACCCTCCCCGTCGGTCCCGACGCGCCCCGCCTGGTCTTCGTGACGCCCAGCCACCAGTACCCGCTCGGCGTGCGCCTCGCCCTCCCGCGCCGCCTCGCCCTGCTCGCCTGGGCCCGCGCGCACGACGCCCTCATCATCGAAGACGACTACGACGGCGAATATCGGTACGACGCGCCCCCGCTCCCCCCGCTCGCCAGCCTCGACAACACCGGCCGCGTCCTGTACGTCGGCACGCTCAGCAAGGTCCTCACGCCCGCCGTCCGCACCGCCTTCATCCATGCCGCGCCGCCCCTCGCCGCGCGCCTCACCCGCGCCCGGCAGGTCACCGACGCGGGCGGTGACGCCATCACGCAGGCGGCGCTCGCGCACTTCATCGCCGGCGGGCACCTCGACCGTCACGTGCGCCGCACCGCCCGCACCTACGCGCAGGTCCGCCAGACCCTCAGCGACGCCCTCCTGCCCCTCAAACCGCACGCGACCCTGCGCGGCCTCGACGCCGGCCTGCACGCCTGCCTGGACCTCGCCCCGCCCCTGCGGGCGGACCGGGTGGCTGCTGCCCTCGCCACGCGCGGCGTGCACGTGCAGACCCTGCGCGGTTACTACGCCGAGCCGAGCGAGCACCAGGCGCTCCTGCTCGGGTACGGCTCACTCACCCACGCCGACGCGCAGCACGCCGCGCGCACCCTGCGCAGCGTCATCATGGCCCTGCGCGACGAGGAGGGGGCAGCCTGACCCAGGCTGCCCCCTCCTCGTGAGTTACTGACGTTGCTGCGGCTGCTCGCCGGTGCCCTGCGCGTCACCGGACGGGCTGTACGTCATGCACGCTGCCTGCGTCCCTGAGAAGCTCACCTCGATCTGCCCCGCGTGGCAACGGCGCTCCTGGTTGAAACGGCAGTCCTGGGCCTCGCACACGCCAACGATGCTGGTGTCTTGCTGCGTCATGATGGACCTCCTTGCCGCCATGCTCCACGACCCTCCACGCCCCAAGCGTGAGGGCCGCTGCAAGGTGAAGGCCGCCCGCAGGCTTCCTTAAGCGCGCGCCCCGACGCGCACACCCCCGCATGAGAACCACCCGGGTTAATTCAGCAACGCGCCCCGAATGCCCCGCGCGCACTGCACGCGGTGCCGGACCTCCTGCGCGTCCAGCGTCCCATGCGCCTGCAACCCCAGCGCCACCACCGACACTTCCGTCCACTGCGCGCGCAGCACACCGCGCGCACGCGCCAGCAGCACGCGCGCGTACGCGGACACCTCCTGCGCCTCATCGGCGTTCAGCGTGCGGCGCAGCCAGTCTTCCGCGTCTGCCAGCGACCCGGGCGTGAGCCCCTGCAGTTCGCGCGCCGCCGCGCCCGCCACGCGCACCAACGCGTCCTCCTCCAGCAACGCGCGGTTCAGGCGCGCCGCTTCCGGCAGCACGCGGCTCGCGTACACCACGCCGCCCTGCCCGCGCACCGACACGCTCGACACCCGCACCGCCGGACGGTCCAGGCTCAGAGCCAGTACGGCCTCCGCCGCCAAGGCGTGCGCACGAACGGAAACCTCATCGGTGGGGGAGGGCAGCGGGGTCTGCAGCAGGGCGTCCATCAAAACCAACTATACCGATCAGGTTTGCCCCCGCAAGGGACGCAGGCACCTTTCCCCACCCCATGCATGGAGAAACGCCCACTACCACCCCCACCCCCCCACCCGATGTAATGCACGCATGACCCACCGCGCCGCCATCGTCGGCTCCGGCCCCAACGGCCTTGCCGCCGCCATCACGCTCGCCCGCGCCGGCCTGCGCGTCGACGTGTACGAAGCCGCCCCCCACCCCGGCGGCGCCCTCCGCAGCGCCCCCCTCACCCTCCCCGGCTTCACCCACGACGTCGGCTCCGCCATCCACCCCCTCGCCCTCGCCAGCCCCTTCTTCCGCACCCTCCCCCTCGAACGCTACGGCCTGCAGTGGGTCCACCCCGACCACCCCGTCGCACACCCCCTCGACGACGACGCCGTCATCCTCCACCGCAGCGTCGACGCCACCGCCGACGAACTCGGCCCAGACGGCCCCGCCTACCGCCGACTCCTGCAACCCCTCGTCGACCACGCCGACGCCCTGTTCGACGCCACCCTCCACCCCCTCCTGCGCCTCCCCCCGCACCCCTTCGCCCTCGCCCGCTTCGGCCTGCTCGGCCTGCCCCCCGCCGAACTGCTCGCCCGCGCCGCCTTCCGCACCCCCCGCGCCCGCGCCCTGTTCGCCGGCCTCAGCGCCCACGCCAACCTCCCCCTCAGCACGCCCGGCAGCAGCGCCTACGGCCTCATGCTCGCCCTCACCGCCCACGCCGTCGGCTGGCCCTTCCCGCGCGGCGGCGCCGGCACCCTTACCGACGTCCTCATCGCGTACCTCCAGCACCTCGGCGGACGCATCCACCTGAGCACCCCCATCAACCACCTCCGCGAACTCGACGCGGACCTCAAACTCCTCAACGTCACCCCCCCCGAACTCCTGCGCCTCGCCGGCGACACCCTGCCCGCCCCCTACGCTGTCCGGCTCCGCCGCTACCGCTTCGGCCCCGGCATCTACAAAGTCGACTACGCCCTCAGCGAACCCATCCCGTGGCGCGACCCCCGCGCTCGCCGCGCCGGCACCGTCCACGTCGCCGGCCCCCTCGCCGACGTCGTCACCAGCGAAGCCGCCGCCCCCCACCACGCCCCACACCGCCCCTACCTCCTCCTCGCCCAGCACACCCCCTTCGACCCCACCCGCGCCCCCCACGGCCAGCACACCGCCTGGGTGTACGGCCACGTCCCCAACGGCAGCGACCCCCACCTCCTCCCGAACCTCGAAGCACAAATCGAACGGTTCGCGCCCGGCTTCCGCGACGTCATCCTCGCCCGCACCGTCACCACCCCCACCCAAGCGCAGGCCGACAACCGCAACCTCCTCGGCGGCGACGTCGCCGGCGGCCTCAACACCCTCTGGCAGACCCTCGCCCGGCCCGTCTTCTCACCCACCCCATACCGCACCCCCCTGCCCGGCGTGTACCTCTGCAGCGCCAGCACCCCCCCGGCGGCGGCGTCCACGGCATGGGCGGCCACCTCGCCGCCCTCACCGCCCTCACCGACACCTACGGCCACTGAAGCCACACGAAGCTGCGCCGGGCGGGGAGCCGCACGCGCCGGGCGGGGAGCCGCACCACTCCCCGCCCAGCGCGGCCTCACGCCGCCCCTACTCCACCGGCGGCAGCAGCCGCAACTGCGCCCGCAACGCCGACGTATCCACCCGGTCCGCCGTCACCTCCATGAACACCAGATCGAACCGCTCCGCGCCCAGCCGCACCGCCCCCGAACGCCGGCCAAACGTCCGGAATCCCACCTTCTCGTAACTGCGAATCGCGCGCGTATTGAACGCATACACCCGCAACATCACGTTCTGCAGCCCCAGGTGAAACACCCCGTACTCCACCATCAACCGCGTCGCCTCCGACCCGAACCCCGACCCCCAATCCGCCGGATCGAACACGCACACCCCCAACTCCGCCGTGCCCTGCCGGTGATCCACGTCCCGCAGATCCACGACACCCACCACGCGCCCCGTCCCGCGCTCATACACCCCCAGCGTCACCGAGCGCTCCTGCACGCGGCTCACACTCTCGAACCACGCCAGTTCATCCTCCAGGCTGAACGCCACCCCCGCGCCCCGCAGGTACGACGTCAACTCCAGATTCTGGAAATGCGGCGCGAACACCGGCACGTCCTCCCGCCGCAACTTCGACAACACCACCCGATCACCACTCAACACCGCAGGAATCGACATGCGTCAGGGTAAAGCCTCCCACCGCTCGCGGCATGCGCAGACCAGCGTACCCTGAACCTCATGACCGATACTCCCAACGCCCGCCACACCATCTTCGGCGACCAGCACGACCGCATCCTCGAACGCCTCGCGCGCCTCGACCCGGACCTCGCCACGTACATCCGCGACTTCGCGTACGACACCATCTACGACCGCCCCGGCCTCGACCTGAAAACCAAGGAACTCATCGCCTGCGCGCTGCTCACCTCCCTCGGCAGCCCCCCCGAACTCCGCACGCACCTGCGCGGCGCCCGCCGCGCAGGTGCCACCGACCAGGACATCCGCGAGACGCTCCTGCTGTGTATCCCGTACCTCGGCTTCCCCCGCGTCGTCGCGGCCCTCGCGCACCTGCAGGACATGACGGAATAAGAAAAGGCCCCTGCACAGAGCAGAGGCCGCCTTTCATAGAGGTTAGAAGCGGTAACCGATCCCGACCTTGAACTTGAAGACGCTGCCGGGCTGGTTCACCAGGTTGTCGTCGGCGCGGTAGGCGTCGGTGCCGGGCTGCGTGGTCACGCCGTTGCTGGTGATGGGCGCCGCAAAGAACTGGTCGAAGCCCAGGTCGCCAAGCAGGCTGAGGTTGCGGTCAATGCCGTAGTCCAGCAGGACGCCCGCGCCCAGACCGAACTGGTTGGTGGTGTAATCCGACGTGGTGGTCGTGGCGCCAGGGGTGGTGATCGTGCCGCGGAACATGTTGTAGCGCGGGCCGGCGTACAGCGTGGCCGTGGTGTTCTGCGCCAGGGTGCCCAGGCCATAGGTTACGTCCACGCCGACCGTGGTGTTGCTGCCGCTTTCCGTGCTGTTGGTGCCCGTCTTGTAAGCGGCGAAGGTGGGGTAACCAATGGCGGCGAAGGCCGTTGATTGGTCGTTGAAGGCATCAACGCCGGTGTAAGCGGTGGTGGCACGCAGCCCCAGCCCGTTGAAGAGGTTGGGCGCGTGGACGCTGACTTCGCCGCCGAGGCCGCCGGAAAAACCGCCGGTCAGGCCAAGCTGGAAGTTGGAGGTTTGCGCGGCGGCCGTGGCGGCGCCAGCAAGAACGAGGGTCATCAGGGTCTTCTTCATACCTCACCAAGATGGCGACCAAAGATGAGGAAGGCTCCTCAGAAACCCCACGAACGTCTTTATTTCATGAGGAGTGCTCAATCAGGTTTCGCTGGGAAGAGCGTTCCGCCCGCACTTCAACGCCTCCTCAGAAGCGGGGTTCAAAAGACTGCGTCAGACTTCTCATGATAAAGCCTGGATTTTTGGACCTTGAAACTGCTGAACAGCATGCAACGGTGCGGGCGAGGTTGTGCCTCGCCCGCACCGTTGCGTGTGGTCAGAAGTTGTACGTGACGCCAACGCGACCGGCAAATCCACCGTTGTTCAGGAACCGGTAGGTCGCTTCACCGAACAGCCCGAACTGGCCGTCCAGGGGGACGTTCACACCCGCAGTGAGAGCAGGGTTCACGGTGACGCTGTTCCCGAAGAAGCCAAGTGAAACGCCGGGGCCGACGTACACGCCGAGCTGACCGGCGTCAAAGTTCACGAGGGCGTCCGCGTTCAGGCGGGCGCTGCCGAGCAGGTCGGCAGACAGGCGACCGTCGATGCTGTAGCCACTGAGGTTCGCGAGGTTGCGGGCGGTCACGCCGACGTTCACGCCAACGGTGCTGCCGAAGTTCCCGGCGAGGTTGAACGTGAGGGCTTGTGCGCCCGCGGCGCTGGTCACAGCGAGCGCCAGAAGCATCAGGGTTTTTTTCATGAGAGACCTCCTGAGCCGAATGGTACACGTGAGGTCAGCCAGAAGCTGTTCAGCGGCAGTGTATGGACCTCTCATGTTGCCCCCAGGGAGTTCGTGTGTGACGTACACTCGGCGCATGGTGAACCTGAAGAACGTCACAAGCGACGGCGTCGGCACCGCCGGTCTGGACTGGCCGAACGCCCTCGAACAGCACGCGTCCCGCCTTGAGGCGGCCCGCGACGCGATCCTGCAGCGCCACGCGAGCGGGCAGGACCCGTACCTCGGCTGGATCGACCTGCCGGACGGCGAGGTGCTGGGCGAAGTGCAGGCGCTCGCCGCGCAGTACGCGGGGGAGTTCGACGATCTGGTGGTGCTCGGGATCGGCGGGAGCAGCCTGGGTGGCCTGACGGTCCTCACGGCCCTGCAGCACCCCTACCACAACCTGATGCGCGAGCGGCCCGCCCTGCGCGTGCACTTCATTGACAACGTCGACGGGGACGTCATCACGGGGCTGCTGGAGGTACTGGACCCCGCCCGCACGCTCGTGAACGTCATTTCCAAGAGTGGAACCACCACCGAAACGATGGCCGCGTACCTGACGTGCAAGGCGTGGCTGCAGCAGCACGTCGGTGAGGGGTACGCGCGGCAGATCATCGCCACGACCGATCCGCAGAAGGGCATCCTGCGGCCCCTCGCGCAGCGCGAAGGGTACGCGACGTTGCCGGTGCCGCCGAACGTCGGCGGGCGCTTCAGCGTGCTGTCCGCCGTGGGCCTGCTCCCCGCCGCGCTCGGCGGCGTGGACGTCGAGGCGCTGCTGCGGGGCGCGCGCCGCGCGAACGAAGCGTTCCGCGCGGGTGCGCACGACAACGCGATCCTGCAGACGGCCCTGGTGAACTGGCTGGCGGGCGAGGCGGGCCGCAACATCCTGGTGTTCATGCCGTACAGCACGCGCCTGCGCTACCTCAGCGACTGGTTCGCGCAGCTGTGGGCGGAGAGCCTCGGGAAGCACAAGCCGGGCGGCGGGCACACCGGCACGACGCCGGTGAAGGCCGTCGGCACGACCGACCAGCACTCGCAGGTGCAGCTGTACCGCGAGGGCCCGAGCGACAAACTCGTGGTGTTCGTCCGCGTGGACGCGCCCGACCGTGACGCGCGCATCCCGAACGCGGAGCCGAACGAGCCGGAAATGAACTACCTCGCGGACGCTCCGTACGGCCGCCTGATGAACGCGGAACTCGTCGCGACGGCGCACGCGCTCGCGCAGGCCGGGCAGATGAACTACACCCTCAGCCTGGAACGCATCGACGCTGAGCAACTCGGGCACCTCCTGCAGTTCCTGATGCTGCAGACGGCCGTGGTGGGCGAGCTGCTCGGCATCAACGCCTTCGACCAGCCCGGCGTGGAACTCGGCAAGGTCCTCACGTACGCGCTGATGGGCCGCCCCGGCTTCGATCAGCAGCGCGAAGAACTCCGCGCCGCCGGCGTCCAGGTCGACTGAACCGGAGAGCAGGAGGGCGCGCTGCACGCGCGCCCTCCTGCTCATGGGGTGGCAGGGTGACCCGGCGGCCACGCCGCCCAGAGGTACACCATCGCCTCGGCCATACTTGCGCGGCCCGGCGGGCACGGTCCCTCGCGGGTCACGCCCGCTTCCGCGGTCACCGTCCACCCCTCACGCTCCAGCAGCCACGCCACCTCGAACGGCGTGAGCCCGTTCATCGGTGACGCCTCCGCGTACAGCCGCGCAAGGTGCAGCGCGCGCGTGCGGTTCCCCGCGCCCAGCACCCCCAACACCACAGGGCCACGCGTCACGCGCGCCAGTTCCCGCAGCGCGGCCAGCGGGCCCGCGACCCATTCCAGCGCCGTCAGGCACAACGCCCCCCCGAATGCCCCGTCGGGGAAGGGAAGCGCCTCCAGGGCCGCGCGGACGAACGGCACTTCCGGGAACCGCGCACGCGCCTGAACGAGCAGCGCCTCACTCAAGTCCACGCCCTGCACGTCCAGTCCCCGGGCGTGCAGGGCTGCCGCGTACGTCCCGTCGCCGCACCCGGCATCCAGCACGCGCGCACCCACCGGAAGGTGGGTGCGCGCAAACGAGAGGATCGCGTCATCCGGCGCGCCCGTGCGTTCCGCGCGGCGCGCCGGCCAGACCTCCGCCCAGGCGCGCCACACGTCCGCCGGGTCCCGCACGGGTCAGGCACTCAGTTTGATCAGGAACCGCCCGCACGACGGGCACTTCACCGCCGGGAGTTTCCCCTGCGCCGCACGCTGCTGCACGTTCACCGGCAGGTTCACGTTGCAGCCCTGGCAGCGCCCGCCCGTGAACGGCACGATACCCAGGCCCTTCTTCGCCTTGCGGATCAGGTCATACTCCTTCACGAGGCGGCGGTCAATCTCCGCCGCGATCGCGTCGCGTTCCGCGCGGATCTTGTCCGCCTCGGCGCGCAACGCACCCACGCGCGCCTCGTCCTGCTCCTCCAGACCGCCCAGGTGCGGACGCAGCGCGCGGTGCTCGCCGCGCAGGCCCGCTGCGGTGCCCGTGAGCGTTTCGCGCCGCTCGTACAGCGGCGCGAGCGTCTCCTCGTAATCCGTGACGCGCTCCGACAACTGCTGAATCAGGTTCTCGTACTGCGACTGCACCTTCGCGTTGAAGGCGTTCTTCTCCTGCTCCGCGCGGTTACGCTCAACCTGCTCCCGGGTCGTACCGAGATCCAGTTCCGTCTGACGCACCTGCCGCTCCACGCGCTCCAGTTCGATCTCGGCATCTTCGAGGGCGTTGTTGATGCGTTCCTGCTCTGCGCGCGCATCCCGCAGCGCATCAGGAATGCCGGCTTCTTCACCCTGCAACCGGTCGAGTTCAAGGTCCAACTGCTGCACACGGTACAGGCGTTCGAGGGGGCCGCTCTGAGTCATCGTGCCCAGTGTACCCCGATCACGCAGACCGAACGGCGCGCGCCCGACGGTACAACCCCACGTAAATCGCCAGCACCGACCCCGCATACATCAGCAGCGTCACCGTGAACAGCACCGTGAACGCCGACCCAAACGGCAGATGCGCGCGCACCACCCCCGACGCGAGGCTGCTCAGCGCCCACCCCAAATCCCACGCAATCGTGTTCACGGCGCTGTACGCATTCCGGTCCCCCTCATGCAACGTGTCCATCGCATACGCGCTGTACACCGGCCCCGCCGCGTTCATCAGCGCGCCCCGCGTGAACAGCGCCACCGACACCATCCACAACTCCGGCGCGAACCCCAGCAACGCCAGGAACGGCAGGCTGCTCGCCTGCACGACCAGCACCGCGCGAATCTGCCCCAGGCGCCGCACCAGCCACGGCTGCACCAACGCCGTCACTGCCGTCGCCAGACTCGTCCACGCGAACAGCGTCCCCAGGCTCGCGTAACTCACCTGGAATTTCCCCTCAATGAACACATTCAGGAACGGAATCGTCGCGCCCGCCCCCAACCCCACCAGCACGTTCGGGAACACCAGGCGGAACATCTGCGCGCGGTCCCGCACCGCCAGCGTCCGCCCCTGCAGCGCCTTCCGTGGCCGCCCACTCGGACGCAACCGCAACAACGGCAGCAACCCCAGCAACTGCATCACCGCCGACGCAATAATCGCCACCCGCAGCGCCCGCAGGTCATGCGCGCCGCCACCCAGCACGCTCGCCGCCCACGTCGGCACGCGCCCCCCCAGCAGGTTCCCCAGAAACCCCGCCCCGGTCATCAGCGCACTCTGCGCACTGAACATCGTCACGCGCGACGCCTCATCACTGTGGTTCGCCATGAACGGCGCGCTCGACACCACCAGAAACGCCGCGCCGACACCCTGCACAAGTCCCCCTGCCACCGCGAGGCCCGCACCATTCGCGCACGCCAGCAACGCCGTCCCCACCACCCCCAGCGCCGCCCCGATCTGCAACGTCCGCGCATTCGAAATGCGCCGCGCCAGCGATGCCGCCGGGATGCCCGCCACCACCAACGTCAACGCCGGCAGAGCATTGACGAACCCCTGCCACTCCGCGCCCAACCCCAACGCCCGCAGGTAAAAATTCAGGAACAACGCATTGAACGCCTGCGCCAGCCCGAACGAAAATGACCCCGCCAGAAACAACCACACCGGTCGCGTGAACCGCCACGACATACCGGCGGTCACGTACTCACCTCCACACCCACCTGCGGGCACACCGCCGCGAGCGCGCAGGCACTGCACACCGGACGCCGCGCCAGACACACCCGCCGCCCATGCAGAATCAGCGCGTGATGCAGAAACACCCACTGCTCCCGCGGGAACAGGCGCTGCAACTGCACCTCCACCTTGTCAGGATTCGTCTCCGCCGTGAACCCCAGACGCCGCGCCAGGCGACCCACGTGCGTATCCACCGCAATCGCCGGAAACCCGAACGCATTACTCAACACGACGTTCGCCGTCTTGCGGCCCGCACCCGGCAGTGCCACCACTGCATCAAAATCATTCGGGACGTCTCCACCATGGCGCTCCACCAGCAGCCCCGCGAGCGCCACCAGATTCCGCGCCTTGTTGCGGTACAGGCCAATCGTACGGATGAACCCCTCCACATCCTCCACGCGTGCTGCGGCGAGCGCGAACGCATCCGGGTACGCGGCAAACAGGGCCGGGGTCGCCGCGTTCACGCTCTTGTCCGTCGCCTGCGCACTCAGAACCGTGGCGACCAGCAACTCAAAAGGATTCCGGAACGCCAGCTCCGTACGGGCATCCGGGTAGAGGTCCTGCAGACGGGCGAGCACCTCAGTGGCACGCTGACGCAAGGCGGGCGGCACGCGAGGTGCAGGGGAACGGGACGTCATGGCCGGGACAGCATAACGCCCGTTCGGATGAGCTCTACCCTACGCACAATGGCGGAGGGACTGGGTCCCTCCGCCATTGTGCATCCTCCGTTACTCGTGGGAAGGACGCAGGGCGTGCGGGAAGAGGTGGAGGTTGCTGGCGCGGACGAGGGGATCATGGGCGGTGCGGCGCGCGTACGCCACGCAGCGGTCCCGGCGGGCCTGCAGGGCGTCGTCCGGGGTGGCCAGCAGGGCCTCGAGGGCGCGCAGGAACTGTTCAGGGTGGTGCAGGTCGCACACCCAGCCCACCCCCTCGGCGTCCAGGTCCTGCCACGGCGTCTGGTCACTCAGCACCACCGGGCAGCCGGCGCCCAGCGCCTCCAGAATCACGTGCCCGAAGTTCTCCCCCTGCGTCGGAAACAGGAACCCGTCGTACTGCCCGAACACCGTGTGGGCCTCGGCGTGGTCGACCACGTCCCGGTAGGTGACCTGCACGTGCTCGGGCAGGTGCCGCATCGCTGCGCGGCAGGCTTCCCAGTACGCGCGGTCCTCCAGCGGGCCGTACACGTCGAGCGCCAACGGGGTGGGCCACTGCGCCAGCAGCTTCAGCGCGTACAGCAGGTTCTTCTTCGGCGTGATGCGCGACAGGAACACCAGGCGCGGCACGGCGCCCCGCGTGAAGCGGGGCGCGGGGGTGTCGCCCACCGCGTCCGGAATATTCGGGGCGATCTGAACGTGGACGGGCCCGAGCTGTCGGCGGATGTCGCACTCCTCCAGGAAGGCGGACGCCTGGAAGACGTCCACGACTCGATCGAGGCGCAGGCGGCGGAAGAACGTCAGGTACAGCTGCTTCTTGGCGCGTTTGAGCTGCAGGGCGCCCGGGGAGAACTCGCCGCGTGGGGCGAGCACCACCTTCAGGGGGGGGCGCGTGCGGCGCAGGTACAGCAGCAGGCGGATCACCGTAGGCGAGAAGAAGCTGTTCAGGTACAGGTACTGCGCGCCCAGGTCCAGCGCGCGCTGCACGATGTGGGCGGCGGTGAAGTGCGCGTCGTCCAGGTAGAGGTTGTGGGAGTGGGGCGTCTGGATCAGGGTGTTGGGGGTGAGGTCGGCGTAGACCTGCCCGTCGATGTCCTTGTTGCGGGTGATGACGAGGAAGTCCAGCTCGCCGCTCAGGGCGGCGGTCATGTTCGCCAGGGTGGTGACGGGGCCGCCGGCGAGTCGGCCGGGCAGGTAGGCGTCCATGACGGCGGCGATCCGCCCGGGGGCCGGTGGGGTGTGCGGAGGTGGGGGCAGCGGGTGGGAGCTCGTCATGCGGCGTGCTCCAAGCTTACTGAGGCGGGCCCTTCACGCGACCTTCTGGTTTCGTTTAGACGCAGCGCCGCCACCACCAGCACCCACTGGGAACTTGTCTGTGGACTGCATGCCGAGCACCTCAAGTGTCCGGGAGTTCCCGTCCGCAATGTGGGCAGGTGTGCCGCTGCCGGGACCGCCTCAGCTCCTCTGCGAAGCCGCTGGCGATCAGGCCCGCGGGGAGAGCCACGATACCTACGCTCAGCACCATGATGAATCCTGCGAGGACCTTCCCAAAGGGTGTACTAGAGCGTGTTCGCAAAGTCTGTCATGCTGACATTGGGGCGCTTGACAGAGTGGCCGAATGTGAGGAGCCGCCGCAAGGACGTCCTCTGGCGCCCGCAAGGGAGAGTCCACAAGGGTTCGAATCCCTTACGCCCCACGAGCTCGCCATCTTTACAGAGGCGAGCTCGCCTTTTAAGCACTTTGCAAACACGCTCTAGAGTAGACGTCACCGTAGCCGACCGTACACAGTGTGCGTCACTCACGCACACACGTGCTCAGCTCAGGGGAATAGCGAGTGAGACGAGGTTCACGCTCAGGTCCTCATTCAACTGGAACCGCACCTGCAGCAGTTCGAGGAGTTCCGTCAGTTCTGCCGCGCTGGCCCCCGCGAGTTGCGCCTGCAGGCCGGACAGATCCGGTGGCAGGACTGGCGCGGGTAGCGGGGCGGGTTCCAGATTCGCGCGCTCGATCAGCAGGGCGTTGCGCCGGCGCTCGAACGTGGGCCGGTCAATGAGGCTGTCGAGGTGCAGGTCGACCAGCTTCGCCATCTTCGCGTCCAGGTCCTCACGCTGTTCAGCGTACGGGTCGGGCTGCGCACTTGAGTGTGCATTCAACAGCTGCGCGAGGTTCGGCGCGTCGAACCAGGAGCTCAGCGCCTCACGGGCCCGCTGCTCCATGAGGTCCGCGCGGACGGCCGGCGCGCGGCGTCCGAATGCGGGGCAGGGGAGGCGGAGGTGCAGGCCGAACGTGCAGCGATAGTACAGGAAGTTGCGGCCCGGCTTGGGTTTCTGGTAGCCGTTCATAGGGGCGCCGCACGCGCAGAGGAAGTGCCCCTTGAGGGGGTAGCGGCTCGCGTCACGGCGCGCGTGCGTCTGCACGTTGGTGCGTTGCGCGCTCACCCATGTGGCCTCATCGACGATGACCGGCACGGGAACGGGCACTCACCGTGTGGGGTCGTCGGCGTGGCGGTGCCGCCCGAACTGGAGGACGCCCTGGTAATACGCCTCAGTGGTGATGATGAAGCGCACCTGCGAGGCGGTCCACCCGCCGCCGCGTTGCGTGGGGATGCCCTGCGCGTCGAGGCGCGCGGCGACCACGGCGTACGGCGTGGCGTTCTGCGCGGCGCTGAATACCGCGCGCACGGCGTCCGCCATGGGGTCATCAAGGAGCACGCGCCCGTCCTGGCCGCGGCGATAGCCCATGGGAAGGCCACGCCCAGCGACGGGCATGATGCCCTGCTGCGCGGCCTGCAGGCGGCCACCGGCAGTGCGTTCGCGGGTGGTTTCGAGCTCCAGTCCCGCGAGCGCGGCGAGGATGGTGAGCATGAGGCGCCCGGCGGGGGTGTCTGTGTCGATGTTCTCGGTAAGACTGACCAGGTGCGCGCCGGCGTTGCTGATGCGCTTAGTGATGCCGAGCAGCTGCACGGCCCCCACGCCCTAGGCGGCTGAGGCTGTGGACGATCACGGTGTCCCCGCGTTGCAGGTCTGCGAGGAGAGCGTGCAGGCCGGGCCGGTCGTCGCGGCGCCCGCTGATTCCAGCGTCTCCGTAGTACTGGAGGTCGCGGAGTTTCTGGTAGCGGCATTAGTCCTCAGCGGCGGTGCGCTGGGCGCCCAGGCCGTAGCGTTCGACCTGGGCGGTGGTGCTGACGCGGAGGTAGATGTGGGCAGTCATGCCAGCTTGACCTATTCGCGACACTGAGTGATGACGGCGGTAGTAACGCCCATGGGTATCTATTGTAGAAGGTTGCTGATTTTAGGTATGGGACACCTTGAAAATGTGAGTTTTTTTGCATAAAGGTAGTTTTGTGAGGTTTTCCTCTACATATCTCTTAAAGTGCCCTCATTCTGTAAGACGGCTGTAAGTCCTATTTGCGTAGGATTCAACCAAGCAGCAGACGAGAACAACACCATCCCCGCTGCTTCTAGCCCTAACCTCGCCGAACCGGTTTCCATACATCCTTTATCCGGAACGGCATCCAGGAGACACCATGAACAACAGCAAACGCACCGAAGGCTTCACCCTGATCGAACTTCTGATCGTCATTGCCATCATCGGTATTCTGGCTGCGGTCCTGATCCCGAACCTCCTCGGCGCTCAGAAGCGTGCCTACGACACCGGTGCTCAGAGCTGCGCCAAGAGCATCCAGACCGTCCAGGCTCAGGCTCAAATTGACAATCAGACTTACTCCCCGATCCAAACGGGCACCAACGCTATTGTCAAGGCGACCGAAGGCGTGGCCACGGTGTGCAGCGATACCAACACCCGTGTGCTTCAGAACGCTGCACCCACTGGTACGACGTATGACATCACGGTCTGGGATGTCCGTGGCAGCAAGGGCTACAAGATCACGCCCTCGGGTCTGACCCCGGTTGCTCTCCCCGCCAGCGGCGGCGCGCCCCTCTCCTAATAGGTTAATGGCGTAAAAGTTGAGTGGCGGGGACGCCACTCAACTTATTGAAACCCTCAGAAGGAGAAGCTTCATGAACAACAGCAAACGTACCCAAGGTTTTACCCTGATCGAACTTCTGATCGTCATTGCCATCATCGGTATTCTGGCTGCGGTCCTGATTCCGAACCTCCTCGGCGCTCAGAAGCGTGCCTACGACACCGGCGCTCAGAGCTGTGCCAAGAGCATCCAGACAGCTGAAGCAACTTTCCAAATTGACAAGCAGGCGTACTTCACTATCAACAAGACGAGTGCGGCCGCTCCTGCGCTCACAGCGGGTACTATCGCCGCTGCTGGCGCACCGGCGCTTGCTGATGCTGGTCTTAGCAGCTCCTGCAGCATTGATCAGATGCGCATTGTGACCACGGGCGCTGCGAGTGGCACGACGTACACCATCACGGTAGGCGACACCCGTGGAAGCAAGACCTTCACGATTACCCCTGAAGCCCTGAGCAGTGCGGGCGGCGCTCCGAGCTGATCTACGCTTCCAGCTTTAAAAAGAGAACGACTTTCGCGGTCGTTCTCTTTTTTTGGAGTCAAATGCATGGATAGGCCAGTACTACAAGTCTCTCTGTTTGTTTTTTGCTTAGCTATATTTCCGTTGCTTATAAATCCAGTTATATCCTTAAACGCTAACGAGGTATATAGCTATACTAAATTGGTTTGGATATATTGTTTACTTTTGCCTATTTCTATTTGGATATTCCATAAGAATATTCCTCAATTTAATCAGTTTCCCTTTTTGTATATATGGTTAATAACAATATTTTTATCATTCCTGGTGGTCGGCGACATAAAATCGATGATTAATGGCGCACCAGATAGATATCAAGGTTTACCTATTTATATATCTTATTCTGCAATTTTGGTAGCAGCATTTACACTTGCGAAGAGTGACTTCAGATCTTTTTCAAATAGAATTGGAATCGCACTCTCTTGGACATGTGTGCCGTTGTGTCTGTATTCGATAGCGCAGTACTATGATCTGCTTGGAGTGATAGGGTTAGACACTACGTCCGGTATCATGCCAACGGTTGCAGGTTCTACACTTGGCAACAAAGGCTATCTTGCTGGTCTCCTGAGTCTGCTGCTTCCGATATGTCTACACTTTTCTGATAAGAAAAGAGGCTTGCTGCTGTCAGTCTTGTTGTGCGGAGCGGGAATGACAGTTACATCTACAAGGGGCGCTATGCTGGCAGCTCTTGTGGGTATTTTTACCCTCATAATACAAAAGCGTAGACTGTTAATAATTCCGTTTTTTGTTGTGGTAGTCGGCTTGCTATTGCCGGTTCTGCCATTTGGATCTAAAAACGCGCGAGTTTATTCGGATGGCTTGAGCAACAGTAGTGGTCGCTCTGTACTTTGGTGGTCAGCAATCTACGGAATTCAACAAAAACCTGTTTTTGGTTGGGGTCCAGGCCACCTCATCGACATCATGGCGCAGCGTCGTGATGTTGAGATCTTACAAGAAATGAATATTAAAACTCAAGGTAAGGTTGTCGAGAGGTTGCCGTTTGAACAAGGTGGGGCTTTGCAATGGCGTTTTACCAGCAATGGGAAGAGCGAAAGAGTATTTCAGAATATCAATGCTGTTCATAATGAATATTTGGAGTACGCTCTAAATTTTGGTATTCCGACTGCAATATCCTTTGTTTTGCTGTTTTTACTGGGAATTTTGCGCTCTTGGAAGAAATCGCCCTGGGCTGCTTCGGCACTTCTTGCGTATATGGTTTATCTGCTGACCTGGCCTGAGAGTCTGCGACTAGCTCCTATCGCTTGGGCAATTCTTGGTATCGCGTATGCTGTTTCTTCAGAGCATGTTGTCTCCTCTAGAATCCAAATAAGCGAAAGATCTTAGACATTGTAAGGTGGTTTCCATGATCAAAAACAAGACTTCTGGGTTTACATTGCTGGAACTTCTGATTGTCATCGCAATCATCGGGGTGCTTGCCAGCCTTTTGGTGCCCGCTTTGATTGGCGCACAAAAACGTTCGTACGATGCAGGAGCGCAAGCCTGCGCGAAGAGCATTCAGACCGCCCAAGGCATTGCACAGGTGGATAACCGGACGTTTCTCCTTATTGGCGGTGGCGCAGATAAATTGAACCGTAGTACAGACGGTATAAATCCTGCCTGCCTACTCCCGGATGTCTTCATCAAAGAGCGTAGTAGCGCCGCAGACATCGTTTCGGCGTATACGATCGACGTCTGGGATCGTCGTGGCAGCAAGGTATTCACGATCACCCCACAGTCGTTCATTCCGAATGCGCCGGGCGCCACAGCGTTCTCAAATACAGGTGCTGGCAGCAGCAACATGCCCTAACTGAATCAACAAGGCAGAGGAGGCGATCAGGGCTGATCGCCTCCTCTGCTTATCGGGGTCGTAAAGCCATCACGTAAACTCTGCCGTTCATATCCAGGCCAAACGTCACACCCCAATCATCCAAAAGGTCAGACGGGGTAACGTTGCTGGCGTCTGGCACACTACGCGCTGCTGTGGCCGCCGTCTGAACCGGCAGCTCCTCCGGTCCCGTCACTTCTGCGAGGCGATCAATAAGCACCTGTCGCCGTAGTTCAAAGGCATTCTCATCAATCCGCCCCCGCTGCCGCATATCCAGCAAGGCATCATGCTGTTCCTGTAGTGCAGCACGTTCCGCCTGGCGGGGGTCTGAGAGGCGTGGGCGCAGCAGCAGGCGATGCTCAGGCGCGTTGAGGTCACGTAAGACCTTTGCCAGCAAGTCTCGCGCTTGCGGCTCTATCGCATCCGCGCGCCAGAAGCGTGACTTCTTGCCGTTGCTGGGACACGTAGGCGTCTTCCGAATCTCAGGCAGGCACGCGTAGTACTGATACCGTACCCCTCCGGGTTGCATGCGGCCGATTGCGCCAATCAGCGACGCACCGCACGCGCACTTGAGGTGCCCCGTGAGGGGGTATTTGTCTGGTGAGCTGACGGAAGTCTTCTGCCAGGCGTCGAGTTGCGCTACCGCCCATTCGTCCTCGCTGACCAGCGCTGGGACGGTCAGGTTCATCTGGGTATGTCTTCTGACCGTAAACCAATTTGCTTTTGTAGGCAGTGTTAATCAGGATGTTGCGCAGCACGTTGGGCGCCCAAGAGGTCCCGCCGGTGGGTGTGGAGATGCCCTGGCGCGCGAGTTCCTCACTGAGTTGTTTGACCCCGCGTCCGGGTTTGAGCAGGAAGATTTGACGGGCCGCGTCTCGCGCTTTCGCATCGAGGATGATCTGTCCTTCAGCGTCTTTGGTGTATACGTATGGAAGGTTCTGCTCGCCGAGCGGGAAGGCGCCTTGCTTAATTGCTTGCACGCGTTCTGCGAGGTTGCGGGTGCTGCTGTATTCACGCTGGATGTGATCAAGCGCCTGCAGGATTGCTCGGAGATCCATCGTGCTTGGGTCGCGTGTATCGATGTGTTCTTGGAGTGTGAGTAAGTGGGCCAGGATGGCGGTAATGCGGTCCAGTAGCGCAAGTGTGTGCGCCGCATCCCGCTGTCCAATAGTGGCGAGGCTGGGTGTGATGACCAACTGTTTGGGTTGGAGGGAAGATAGAAGAGCTTCGAGCCCTGGGCGTACATCTGGGGTGCCGGGGCGGGTGTGGTCGTCGAAGAACTGTGGTGTCGGCAGGCCAACCGCTTGGGCATGGGAGGTCAATAACTGACGTTGCGCATTCAGGTCGACGGTGGCGCTGGTTGTGAAGGAATTGCTGCGGATGTAGGCGAGGGGGGTCGGAGAGTCAGTCATAGAGTTATTCGACTCGCGCCGCCTTCGCGTCGTACAGCGCCGTGGCGCTCAGGAGGACCAGCACGACGACGATGACGGCCATCATAGTGCGTTCATCTCGGCGGGCGCGTACGACCCGGCCGATCATGCCGAGCGCGGCAGAGCACCGGCCGAGTTTGAGGAGGCTCAGGAGCTTCAGGAGCCGCAGGGCCTTGAGCGTCGTGAGGTCCACGAGCCCCGGCATGATCAGGGAGGCGATGATCAGCGCGTCCAGCATCCCGAGGGGGCTGAGCGCCCACCGGAGTCCGGAGTCGCGCGCCCCAGCCACCGCCCAGCGCGGGCTTGAGTGGCGCGACCCACAGGCGCCCGACGTACTCCAGTGTGAACACCACCGCGGACGTCACCTCCAGCGCGCGAACGACGCCTTCGTAATGGGTCAGCACCCCCGGGACCGTGCCGACGATGACCGCGGTGATGTTCAGCAGGATCAACGCGGCCAGAAGGGCGTTGAAGAGGCGCTCGGCAGGTGGAGGGCTGGGGTCGGGGTCGAGGAAGTCGTAGACGAGACGCTGCGCGCGCGCCCAGCGGGGTGACGTCATGGGTGGACCACGTGTGGCACGAATGAGGCGCGGTTGTCGGTCACGCGCGAGCGGCCTTCGCGGACGCCGAGGCCGCACACCTCATCCCCGGCAACCCAGACCCCCAGGATGGGGTAGCGTGGCCCGTCCTGGGCGGTGAATGTGGGGAGCTCCACGTACGCCTGCTCGATGACGCGCAGGTCTGCGTACGCGCCGTGCGTTTCCTGCGCGTGCATGCCGGTGATGGTCACGTTCTGGCCCTCGCGGGAGAACAGCGGTTTGCGCACGACAGGGCCGTCCACGTCACCGACGTGCAGGGAGGCGTGGAGAATGCCGCGCGTGCCCGCGTACAGGTCGCTGAGGACCGCCAGGAGACCCTTGCTGCTCGTGACGGCCTTCCAGAGCGGTTCCACGAAGCGTGTGTGGGTGCGGGCGAGGTGCGGCGCGAACGCTTCTTCCCACGCGAATTCGAATGGCCACAGCCACATCAGGTGCGTCATGTCGCGTTCCTGGCGGTCCAGCAGGAACGCGCGGTCAGGGGACGCGCCTACGTCTTCCACGTCGAGGTACGAGGTGGAGAGGTCCGCCTGCGTGGCGAGGTCCCGCAGGTACTGCACCGTGGCGAAATCCTCGTGCGCGCCGTGCGCCGCCGCGAAGTGCACGTGCTGCACCCCCCGCGCGCTGCGCAGGTGCCCCCACTGCTCCAGCAGCGCCTCATGCACGGTGTTCCACTGTGTGGCGCCCGGCAGCTCACCGCGCGCCTGGCGGTCCTCAAGCCAGTGCCACTGGCACACGGCCGCTTCCACGAGGCTCGTGGGCGTCTGCCCGTTCACTTCCAGCAGGTGCACCTGGCCGTCCGCGTCGAGGGCGAGGTCGAGGCGCATGTACACGGTCGGGTCGTCTCGCTCCCAGCTGTCCCGCACAGCGCCGTGCAGGAATTCCGGCAGGCCGAGTGCGCCCAGCAGGCCGCGTTCGATGGCGTGGTCGGTGGCGTCCAGCACCGCCCGCGCGAGCCGCGCGGCGTCCGCCTGAATTCGGGTGATTTCCGCAGGCGTGAAGGCGTAGCACGCGTCTTCCGCCCAGTACGGCACGGGGTGCTCGGGGGTGGCCGCGTACCAGTCCATGCCGACGCGTTCGAGTCGGGCGGGCCAGTCCGGCCGTTCCGGCAGCGTCAGGCGCTGCACGTCAGCCGCCGAACGAGCGCCCGCCGGAGCGGCTGCTCGACCCGAATCCGCCGCGCGTCACCTTGCGCGTCTGCGGCGTGAACGTCGCGTACGTGCGGTTCGTGGGGTTGTACGAGATGCCCCGCCGGTACAGGCCGCCGCTGCTGGTGTACCCGATGTACAGCCACGAGGCGCCGCCCGTGCTCACGTACGGTCCGTAATACCCCGTTCCGGACGCCACGCAGGGGTACAGGAGGTTCGGGATCATCGCGTACGCCGCGAGACAGCTGGCGTACGAGGGGTAGAACGTCCGCGTGTAGTTGCCGTACGGGACGACGTCCGAGGCGCATGCCGCCAGCATCGCCGGGATGGAGGTCAGCAGGGTGAGGCGAATCGTCTTGTTCATCAGGATCCCTTCCACAGTACGAAGATTGCGCGGGGGAAGTTGCCGCGTCCATGAAGGCCTGTTGGGCCGTGCGCGCTGTGGTAGGGGCAGGCACGGAGAGGCAAGGGTGAGCCGCGCCCGTCCACCACGTCGGGCCTCACGAGGCCCGACGTGGTGGACGCCCTGTTCGGGAGTGCCGCCAGGGTGACGTGCCACTCGCAGCGCCCGGGCGGGCAGCCCGGCAAGCCCCACCACCGGAGACGCGGCAGGTCGGAGCGTCCGGGTGGCGCTCCGGCCTGCGGGGGTGAGGCCGGATCCAGGGCTTCACCCCCCGGCGGGTTGATGGGCGGGACTGAACGCCGGAACTCAGGGGCTCCACGAACGCGTGCTGGCGTAGAGCAGAGGCGGCCACCCGCGAAGTCCCCGGGTGGCCGCCTCTGCTGAGGGGGTTATTCGTCGTCGTTGTTCTCGGCGGCGCGTTTCCCCGCCAGCCACTCCAGGCCAGCCCACATGTACTCCTCGATGTCGCCGTCGAGGACGTTGCCGGTGTCGTGGCGCATCACGCCCGTGCGGTGGTCCTTCACGTACTGCTTGTCGAGCACGTACGAGCGGATCTGGCTGCCCCACTCGATGGCCTTCTGCTCGCCGCGTGCCTTCATTTCCTCCGCTTCGCGCTTCTTGACTTCAATGTCGTAGAGGCGCTGCTTGAGGATCTGGAAGGCCATTTCGCGGTTCTTGATCTGGCTGCGGGTCACCTGGATGGCGACCATCAGGCCCGTCGGCAGGTGGGTCACGCGAACGGCGGAGTCGGTCGTGTTGACGCCCTGACCGCCCGCGCCCTGCGAGCGGTACACGTCCACGCGCACGTCACTGTCGGGTACGTGAATGTCGATCTGCTCTTCCGGCACTTCCGGCACGATGTCGACGGACGCGAACGACGTGTGACGGCGGTTGTTGCTGTCGAACGGGCTGACGCGCACGAGGCGGTGCACGCCGTGCTCGGGGGCCATCATGCCGTACGCGCGGTCGCCGCGCACGATGAATTCCGCGCTGGTGATGCCGGCCTGTTCGCCGTCCTGCTGGTCGAGGATTTCGGTTTTGAAGCCGCGCCGTTCCGCCCAGCGGATGTACATGCGCATCAGCATGCCCGCCCAGTCCTGCGACTCGGTGCCGCCCGCGCCGCTCTTGATGCGGATGATGGCGGGCGCCTCGCTGTGCTTCATGGTGAACAGCGTTTCACGGTACAGGTCGTCCACGCGCTGCTGAATGCTCGCCTGTTCCTCCTCGAGCATCTCTTTTTCGTCGTCGCTGGCGATGTCCAGCATTTCTGAGAGGCCCTGTGCGTCACTGGACAGGCTGGCGTACCCTTCGGTGACGCGGCGCAGGGTGGTGGCTTCCTGCGTCACGCGCCGCGCGCGCTCCTGGTCGTTCCAGAGGTTCGGGTCTTCGAGTTCCTTGTCGAGTTCGTTCAGGCGGCGTGTTTTGCCGGGAATGTCAAAGATACTCCCGGAGTGCCGCCAGCTTCTCAAGCAGTTCCTGCATGGCGTGTCTCTCCCTGCCGCGCGTCCACGCCACGCTGGGTGCGGACGCGCGCGTTACCAACGGCGAGTATACCGCGTGGGGGTCACACGACGCGGTCGCGGCCACCCTGTTTCGCCTGGTACAAGCGGCGGTCCGCGAGGGCGATGAGCGCGTCGGGCGAGTCCACCTCGGTGGCGTGCGCGACGCCGGCACTCACGGTCACGTGCGCGCCGGGCGCAACGTCCGCCCACGGGTGCGTGGCGAGCGCGGCGCGGATGCGTTCGGCGACGTCCAGGGCGCGCGCACGGTCCGCGTCGAGCAGCAGCACGCCGAATTCCTCACCGCCGAGGCGCGCGACGACGTCGCCGGCGCGGACGTGCTGCTGCAGGACCCGGCCGATCACGCGCAGGACCTCGTCGCCGGTCGGGTGCCCGAACTGGTCGTTGATGCTCTTGAAGTGGTCCGCGTCGAGGACGATCGCCGCGAAGGTCGGCGCGTGCCGCGCCTGGAGGGTCAGGTGGTCCATGAAGTGCCGACGGTTCGCCACACCGGTCAGGGCGTCCTCCCGCGCGAGGCGGGCCAGTTCCGTGGCGTGTTCCTGCACCTGCGCGTTCGCGCGCTGCAGTTCCTCGTTCAGGCGGCGCTGCGCCTGAACGCTGCTGCGTTCCAGTTCCAGTTCACGCTGCACCTGCAGCAGCTGCGTGTGACGGCGGACCTCCTCGACCTGCACCTTCATGGCGAGGTCGTGGTACTGCTGGAAGTGCGTGAGCGCCTCGCGGTACGCGCCCTGCTCGGCGAGGACGTCGCTGAGGGCGCGGTGTGCGTTTTTCGCGGGGCCGAGCAGTTCGGCCTGCGTGGCGTCCGCGAGGGCCCGTTCCAGGTGCGTGCGCGCCTCGTCGAGGCGGCCCAGCGCGCGCAGCACGCGGCCCAGGACGCTGTACACCGTGGTGGTGAGGTACGCGTCGCTCACGTCGTCGGCGACGTGGGCCGCGCGCGTGAGCTGCGCGTACGCGGCGTCCACGCGGCCGCGTTCCAGGTCGACTTCGCCGATGGTGGAGCGGAAGTACGCTTCCCAGCGGGGAATGCCTTCGTGCAGGGCCGCGTCGAGGCCCTCGTGCAGCAGGCGCGCGCCATTGTCGCACTGCCCGAGCTGCATCAGGGTCCGCCCGAGGTTCTCGCGCGTCATGACGCGCGAGAAGCGCAGCTGGTGCTCGTCGGCGACGGCGAGCGCCTGCTCCAGGAACGCGCGGGCGTCCTCGGGCGTGCCGAAGTCGTTGAAGTTCGCGCCGATGTCGCACAGCAGGCAGGCCCGCAGGGACGGCGACGTCACGCGCCCGAGGTGCTTGAGGACCTCCTGGTGGTGCAGCAGCGCGTGCGCGTAATCGCCCATCATGAGCAGGGCCACGCCGATCAGGCTGTGCGCGTGCGCGCAGTGCTCGGCGTGCTCGGCGGCTTCGGCGGCGGCGAGGGCGCGGCGGGCGGTGCCGAGGACGGTGGGCGCGTCGCCCTGGCTGAGGGCGACGCGCGCGGCCATGCATTCCACGTGCGCGGTGAGCGCCGCGTCGTTCAGGGGCGCGGCGAGCGCGGCGGCGCGCTCCACGTCCTCGCCGGCGGCGTGCGGGTCCTGGTCGAGCAGCGTCCACGCGACCGCGAGGCGCACGCGGACCTCGTGCGCGGGGGCGTGCAGGGTCTGCGCGAGGTGCAGGGTGTCCTGCGCGGCGCTCAGGGCGCGTACGTCCTCCAGGGCGCACAGCCACTCGACCTCGCGGACGGCGCGTTCCAGGGCGGGAAGGTCATTCTGGGCGGTCATGCGGTGCTCACGGGGTCAAACAGGGCGAGGAACGCCTCGACGATTTGCGGGTCGAGGAGCACGCCGGCGTCCGCGCGGAGCTGTTCGGTGGCGGCCTCGTGCGTCCAGGCGTGCTTGTACGGGCGTTCGCTGGTGAGGGCGTCGTACACGTCCACGACCGCGAAGATCCGCGCGGCGAGGGGGATGTCATGCCCGGCACGCGCGGTCGGGTAGCCGCTGCCGTTCCAGCGTTCCTGGTGGTACAGGACGACGTCCAGGGTGGTGGCGGGCAGGCTGGGGATGTGTTCGAGCATCTCGAAGCCGATGACGGGGTGGCGTTTGATGACCTCGAACTCCTCGGGCGTGAGCCGGCCGGGCTTGAGCAGGATGCCGTCCGGCATGGCGACCTTGCCGGTGTCGTGCAGCAGCGCCCCCCAGCGCAGCGCGTCCAGGTCGTCGTCGCGCACGCCGAGGGCCGTGCCGAGGCGTTCCGTCCAGCGGAGCACGCGGTCGGTGTGCCCCTTGGTTTCGTAGTCGCGGTACTCCAGCGCGAGGCCGAGCGCGCGCAGCGTCTCGTGCCGGGACACCTGAAGGTCCTGCAGGTGCATGCTGCGCTCGAACGCGTGCCGCACGCGGTCCGCGACGATCGTCAGCAGGCTGCGGGTTTCCTCGCGCACGCCCGTGTCCTGCCCGGCGCGCACGAACACGAGGGCGGCCTGCATGTTCTCCATGCCGGTGAGGGGCAGCAGGCAGAAGTTCGGGAAGTGCCCGGCGTGCACGTCCGCCTGCGTGGGCGCGTGCTGCTCCGCGAAGAACGGCTGCTGCGCGCGGAGGGCCTCGCGGATCACCGTCAGGTGCTGACGCGCGGCGATCCGCTGGACGGCGCGCTGCATGGCCGCGGCATCCCCGCCGCGCGTGGCGGTCGTGACGATCTCCTCACCTTTCAGTTCCACGACGTACCCGTGCGTGTATTCCGTGAGGGCCAGGCAGCGTTCCAGCGCTTCCTGCGCCACGCATTCCGGCGCGCGCGGCTGTTCCAGCGCGCCCGTCAGGCTGAGCAGGTCGCGGTAGCGGCGCAGCTGCTCCTGCACTTCCGCTTCGGCGGCCTGGCGGGCACTGATGTCGACCGTGGACGCCTGGTACTCCAGCAGTTCGTTCGTGTTCGGGTCGATGATGGCGCGCATGGTCGTTTCGACCCACACGTGCGTGCCGTCCTGCCGGCGCATGCGGTACGTCTGCGGCTCGAACCGCGACGGGTCCTCGAAGGCGCGCGCCGCGGCTTCCATCACGCCCGGCAGGTCGTCCGGGTGCACGGTGTGGCACACGTCCAGGCCGATCAGGTCGCTCGGTTCGTGGCCGAGCAGGGTGCGGGCGGCGCTGCTCGCGTACACGCACGCGCCGTCCCGCCGGAAGCGCCGGATCAGGCTGGGGGCGTTCTCGGACAGCAGGCGGTAGCGCTGCTCGCTGTCCTCCAGCGCGCGCTGCGCCGCCCGCTGCGCCGTGACGTCCTCGATCACGCCGAACGCGGCGGGTACCCCGCCGAAGTCGAGCTGGTGGTAGCAGGCCTGCACGTCGATGCGCGCGCCGGTGCGCAGTCGGTGCTGGGCGTACATCCTGAGGCCGCTCGTGAGCTCCAGTTCCTCCACGCGCCGCTGCAGGTCGTCGTGCTCTTCGGGTGCGCGGATGTCCGTCAGGCGCATGTTCAGGAACGCCTCTCGCGGGTAGCCGTAATGCCAGATGGCCGCGTCGTTGACCGCGAGGAACCGCAGGGTCTGACGGTCGAACACCCACATCGGGAGGGGGTTGGCCGTGAACAGCTGCTGGAACGCTGCCTCGCTGCGCGCGAGCAGTTCCGTTGACTGTTCGCGTGCGGTCACATCGTGCGTGGTGATCACGATGCCGCCGACCGTGGGGTCCTGCCCCTGGTTCACGAGGTGCGCTTCCAGCCACACCCAGTGGCCCTCGCCGTGCCGGAAGCGGTACGTGACCTGCAGGGTCGCGCCGGGTTGCTCGGCGGCCGCGTGGTACGTGGCGAGCACGGCGGCGTGGTCCTCGGGGTGCACGCGGGCGAGCACTTCATTGAGTGACGGCGCGTTCAGGCCGATGACGCGCGCCACGGACGGGCTGCAGTACAGCAGCGTGCCGTCCAGGCCGAGGATCGTGACCACGTCGGTGCTGTACTGCGTCAGCGTGCGTTCGCGCCGCGTGCGCTGCTCCATCAGCTGCGCGAGGCGCGTGCGGTCGATGGCCTGCGCGCACTGGTGGGCGAGCGTCTCCATGAACGTCTGGTCGTCGGACGAGAAGGTGCGGTCCTGGTGGAAGGTCAGGCCGACGGCGCCAATGACGCGGCCCTGCACCACCAGCGGCAGGGCCGCGGCGCTGCGCGCGCCGTCCGGGCGGGTGCCTTGCAGGTGCGGGTACCGCGCGGCGTACTGGCGTTCGGTGTAGTAGCGCGCGCGGCCGTCACGGGCAACTTCCGCGACGAGCAGGGGGGCGTCCAGCGGGACGCACTGCAGCATGCGGACGATGTCGTCCGGGTAGTGGAGTTGCCCGGCGAGTTCGAGGTGCTGACCGGCCTCGCTGAGGAGCAGGACCCCGCCGGCATCCGCGCCGAGGGCCCGCAGGCCCTGATGCAGGACCGCGTGGATGGCCTCGCCGGGCGTGACGCAGCCGGACAGCGCCGCGGTGATGCCGAGCAGCACCTCGACGCGTTCGAGCGCCTGCACGCGGTCCTGCGTGGGCTGCACCTGCACGACGAGCGCGCCCACGTCCGGGTGCGCCGTGAGGTTCGACAGGCTGCCTTCGAGCCACACCCAGTGGCCGAGCGCGTGGCGCACGCGGAACGGGGAGAGGCGCACGGCGTGCGTGTCCGTGTGGGCGCGCTGCAGGCACGCGCGCAGGTGCGGCAGGTCGCTGGCGTGCAGGTGCGGCGTGAACTCGGTGAGCAGCGTGGCTGCGGCGTGGCCAAGCAGGTCCGTGACGCTGGGGCTGACGTAGCGGACCGCTCCGCCCGGCGAGAGCAGCATCGTCAGGGTGGGGGTGTGCTCGACCAGCGCCTGCCAGAGAGAACCGGGCAGCGCAGCAGACGAAGGGTGCGGATGCGGGTACGTCATGAATCTTCCTCTGGTGCAGCGCGGCGGACGCCGGATGACGCGCGGTGGCTGTAGCTGCAGCGTAAACCTTGCCGAGTCACGGGCTTCTTACGCGTTGAACGGGAATTTGCGCAATTTACCGCATGGCCTGAGCGAACAGGTGAGGGTGCGGCCATTGTTCTGACAGAATTCTGCTCAGGCGGCCAGCACCTGATCGCGGCCCGCGTGCTTCGCGGCGTAGAGCGCGTCGTCGGCGCGCTTCAGGACGCCTTCCACACTTTCGCCGGGCTGGGCCTGCGTCACCCCGAAACTCGCGGTGACCCGCCCGGCGCGCGTCATCGGCCCGCTTGCCAGGGCGGAACGCACGCGCTCCGCGACGGCCTGCGCGTGCGCGACGTCCGCGCCGGGCAGCACCACCAGGAACTCCTCGCCGCCCCAGCGGCCGAACGGCGTTTCGCGCCGCAGCGCCCCGCCCATGACGGCGGCGGTCGCGCGCAGCACGTCGTCACCGACGTCGTGCCCGAACGTGTCGTTCACGCGCTTGAAGTGGTCCAGGTCGAACAGGATCACGCTCAAGGGCGCGTCCGTCTGGACCGGTACGTGCTCGCCCAGCCACGTGAGCAGCTGGCGGCGGTTCGGCAGGCCCGTGAGGGCGTCCAGGTTCGCGAGGAGCGCTTCGCTGCGCGCCTGCTGCACCGTGCGCACGTACCGTCGGAGCAGCACGTCGTGCAGCGCCAGGAAGCTCAGGAACGTCACGTGCGTCAGGTACATCTGCACGAGTAGCGCCACGTGCGCCGTCTTGGTCGCTTCCGGAATGACCGGCGACACCCAGAACGCCACGCCCATGCCGAGCAGCGCGGCGAACACCGTCAACGTCGAGCCGAGCGCCCACGCCGGACGGAACACCAGGAACGGCACCAGGTACGCCAGCGGCAGCCAGTACGAGTAGTGCCCCAGGCCGTTCGCGGCCTGCTGCACCAGCAGGGCGTCGTGGAACTTCCAGAGGCCGGTCGCGGCGAGCGTCACGAAGTACACGATGCCGACCGCCACGGCGTGCCCCTGCTCACGCCGCCACAGCAGCCACGCCAGCAGCGCGGCGTTCTTGAGGGTGAGAATCGTCAGGCCCAGCCGGTCCCCGACGTTCCAGCCGAGCGTCAGGGCCACGCCGAGCGTCACCACGGACGTCACGAACGCAATGGCGATGATCGACAGCAGCGCGTGGCGTTGGAACTCCACGTGCGGATCGAGACGCGGCCGTGCAGGGCGGACGGGCATGCCTGCAGGGTACCGAACGGTCCCTGTCAGGCTTCTCACAGGCGCGCCGTCCGGCATCTACACACGCACCGGGCGAGCTCATGACTGCGTGGTACGCTCACCGCATGACGAGCGCCACCACCGCCCGCGACCCCCAGATCTTCGACCTGATCCAGCAGGAACGCCAGCGTCAGCTGACCGGGCTGGAACTCATCGCCAGCGAGAACTTCACCTCCGCGGCCGTGCGCGAGGCCGTCGGCAGCGTCCTCACCAACAAGTACGCCGAAGGGTACCCCGGCAAACGCTGGTACGGCGGGTGCGAGGTCGTGGACCAGGTGGAGCTGCTCGCCATTGACCGCGCCAAGCAGCTGTTCGGCGCGGCGTGGGCGAACGTGCAGCCGCACAGCGGTTCCAGCGCGAACCTCGCCGTGTACGGCGCGCTGCTCGAACCGGGCGACACGGTCCTCGGCATGGACCTCAGCCACGGCGGGCACCTGACGCACGGCAGCCCCGTGAACTTCAGCGGCCTGCGCTACAAGATCGTCGGGTACCAGGTGGACCGCGACACGGAACGCCTCGACATGGACCTCGTCCGCAAGCTCGCGCATGAGCACCAGCCGAAGATGATCATCGCGGGCGCGAGCGCGTACAGCCGCACCATTGATTTCGCCGCGTTCCGCGCCATTGCGGACGAAGTGGGCGCGCTGCTGTTTGCGGACATCGCGCACATCGCGGGCCTTGTCGCGGCGGGCCTGCACCCCAGCCCGCTGCCGCACGCGCACGTCGTGGCGAGCACCACGCACAAGACGCTGCGCGGGCCGCGCTCCGGGCTGCTGCTCAGCAACGACCTCGACATTGCCGCGAAGCTGGACCGCGCGATCTTCCCCGGGCACCAGGGTGGCCCGCTGGAGCACGTGATCGCCGGGAAGGCCGTGGCGTTCTGGGAGGCGCTGCAGCCGGAGTTCAAGGAGTACAGCGCGCAGGTCATCAAGAACGCGCAGGCGCTCGCGGCGGAATTCCAGGCGAAAGGGTACCGCGTCGTGTCGGGCGGTACGGACAACCACCTGCTGGTGCTGGACCTGCGCCCGCAGGGGCTGAACGGCACGAAGGCCACGAAGCTTCTGGACGCTGCACACATCACGATCAGCAAGAGCACCCTGCCGTACGACACCGAGAAGATCCTGCACGGCGGCGGCATCCGCCTCGGCACGCCCGCTGTCACGACGCGCGGCATGGTGGAGGCGGACATGCGCACCGTCGCGGACCTGATCGACCGGGCCCTGCAGGGGCAGGACGTACAGGCGGAAGTGCACGCCTTCGCGAGCCGCTTCCCGCTGCCCTGAGCGGCGTGGAGTAGGGGAGGCCGCAGCACTGCGGCCTCCCTTGTTGTTTCTGAGGGAGTACCGCCCTGGATGGGTGCGAACCGCCCACAATACCGCCATGGCCCACGCCATCCTCGTCCACACGCACGGCGGCCCGGACGTCCTGCAATGGCAACCCGTACCTACCCCTACGCCTGGCCCGGGACAGGTGCGCCTCCGCACCACCCTCACCGGAGTGAACTACGCCGACGTCCTCGCGCGGCGCGGCGGGTACGACGCGGGCGCCACCCCCCCCTTCACCCCCGGCCTGGACGCCGTCGGCGTGATCGACGCGGTCGGCGAGGGCGTCCAGGACCTGCACCCCGGCCAGCGGGTCGCCGCGTTCCCGCTCGGCGGCGCGTACGGCACGCACGTCCTCGCCCCCGCCGTCCTCACGTACCCGCTCCCCAACGACCTCCCGGACGAGGCGGCCTCCGCGCTCACGCCCCTCGTCACCGCCTACAACGCCCTCACCCGCGCCGCCCACCTGCACGCCGGAGAGACGGTCCTCGTGCACGCCGCCGCTGGCGCCGTCGGCAGCCTCGCCGTGCAGTTCGCCCGCGCCCTCGGCGCCGCCCGGGTCATCGGCGTCGTCAGCCACGACGCCCGCGCCGCTTTCATCCGCGCCCTTGGCGCCGACCCCATCGTGCACACCCGCGAGGACTTCGCCGAACGCACCCTGCACCTCACCGGCGGCGTCGGCGCGGACGTCATCCTCGACACCGTCTCCGGCGACACGCTGGAGCGCGGCCTCACGTGCCTCGCGCCGCTCGGGCGGCTCGTCACGTTCGGGCAGGCCGGCGGGCGCCCCGCCACCCTCCGCACGGACCTGCTGCACCGCACGAACCGCGCCGTCATCGGCTACAGCAGCGGCCACCTCCGCAAGGCCCACCCGGAATCGCTGCGCGCCAGCGTGCACGCGGCCTTCGAGCTTCTCCGCTCGGGCCGCGTGCACGTCCCCATCGACGCCCGGTACCCCCTGCATGACGCCGCCCGCGCCCACGAACGCGTCGAGGCCCGGCAGGGCAACGGACGCGTCCTGCTCGACGCCCCCCACCCTGTGTAACCCACTGCGCCGCGCCCCCCACCCAGCCCCACTACACTGCCCGCATGCAGCTGGTCGAACTCCACCCCACCGACCCGCGCGTCCTGGCGCTCATGGACGCCCAGCAGGCCGAACTGGAGCGCCGTTACGCGCCCAACAGCACCGAACCGTTCGACCCCCTGACGCTTGCCACCCCGCGCGCCGCGCTGTTCGCCATTCAGGACGGCGCGCAGCTCCTCGCGTGCGGCGGCCTCAAGCCCCTCAGCGAAACCGAAGCGGAACTCAAACGCATGTACACCGCGCCCGATGCGCGCGGCCAGCGCCTCGGGCACCGCATCGTGGACGCCCTGACCCAGCACGCGCGCACGCACGGCTTCACCCGCATCGTCCTCGAAACCGGCGTGAAACAGCCCGAAGCCATCAGGCTGTACGAACGCGCCGGGTTCACGCGCATCCCCAACTACGGCTACTACGTGGACAGCCCCCAGAGCGTCTGCTACGCCCTGAACCTCACGTGACCGCCTTCGACGCTCCGCCCGAGTATGCGCCCCGCAGCGCGTGGCACCGCGACTGCACGGCGTGCGGCGCGTGCTGCACCGCCCCGGATATCCATGCGCTCGCCAAACCGCTCGGCGTGCCCTGCGCGCACCTGCGCGCCGATTGCCTGTGCGCCGTGTACACCAGCCGTCCCGCCGTGTGCCGCAACTACCAGCCGGACTGGGTGTGCGGCGAGGTCGCGCCCCTGCCCACCCTGGACGCCCGCGCGCGGCGCTTCCTCGACATCTACGGCCTGCTCGACCAGACCTGAACCCCGGTCAATGCGGGTGCAGGACCGGGCGGCCCAGCGGCGTGAACCCCGCCGCGCGCAGACCCGTCAGGAGTGCCGTGGCGCGCGCGCCGTCCGCCTCGGGAATGGCCTCCACCGTCGCGTCACCCAGGCGCGCCTGCGGCCACAACCGCACCTGCCATCCCGGCAGCGTCGGTGCGTCCGCGCCCGGCTCGGGCGTCAACACCTCGAAAAACAGCGCGCCCAGCACTTCACCGTCAACCCCTGCCCACTGCGTCATGAGAACCTCCTGCTTCCAGGGTGCGCGTCCAGCGGCGCGCTGACCATCGGAAGCGTCAGGCGCGCGATTTTCATGTATCGGGAAACCCGATGCGTGGCGTGAGCGGGCCGTACACTGAAGCATGAACGCCGCCCGCCCGACCCTCGCGCAACTCCGCCTGTTCGTCGCCGTCGCGGACCACGGTACGTTCAGCACCGCCGCCGCCGAACTCGGCCTGTCCCAGAGCACCCTCAGCGAAGCCATCGCCACCCTCGAACGCACCCTCGGACGACCCCTGCTGCGCCGCACCCGCACCGGCGTCACGCTCACCGACGCCGGCACCCGCGCCCTCGACCACGCCCGCAGCGCCGTCCTCGCCGTCGACGACCTGCACCTCGCCCTGCACGACGACGCTGCCCTCAAAGGCACCCTCACCATCGCGTCCTACCGCTCCGCCGGCATGCACCTCCTCGCACCCGTCCTCGCCAGCCTCCGCCGCACCCACCCCCACCTCGACGTCCGCATCACCGACGGCGAAACCGACGGCGAAGGCGGCCTCCGCCTCATCCGCGACGGCCAGGCCGACGTCGGCCTCATCACCGTTCCCGACGACGCGCCCCTCCTCACCTACCCGCTGATCCGCGACGACTACCTCGCCGTATTCCCCGCGCGGCGCGGACGCACCCCCACCACCTGGACGGAAATCGCCGCGCACCCCCTGCTCCTTTCACCCGCCGGGAACACCTGCAACCGCACCCTCCGACCCCACCTGCACGCGCACGGCGTCACCGACCCGCACGTCATCGAGGTGGCCGAAGACGACGTGATCCTCGCCATGGTCGAGCACGGCCTCGGCATCGCCCTGCAGCCGCGCCTCGCCGTCACGCCCCTGCGCGCCGGCCTGATCGCGCTGCCGCTCCCCACGCCGCTCACGCGTACCCTCAGCATCGCCGTCCGCCCCGGCCGCGCGAACCTCCCGCACATCAGCGCGCTCATCAGCGCGCTGCGCGCCCACGTCACCCCGCACGCCACGGGCCTTCCCCTCAGCGCCGACTGACCGCCCCGCGCGCCGCAACTTCGGCCCCGTACGCCAGCAACTCCCCCTAGGCTGATAAGGATGCGCCTGCGCTTCTGGCCCGCCCGGTGCACTGGGGGTCCGGTCCCTCCTGTGCATCGCCCTGCCCCTCGTGGTGCTCTGGCCCACGCTGACGGTGCCGCCCGCCCTGGTGGGGCGCTGGGGCTCAACGCCGGCTTCGCGGCGGTCTGGCCGCAACCCTACGAGGGCCTGTCGATCGCGCGGCGCTCACCCGACGGCCGGCTCATCGCCGCGGGCGGCGTCACCGCCCACACGCACGACCAGCAGTTCGACGGACGTCTGATCGTGTGGGACAGCGCCACCAAGCGGCGCCGCTGACAGGCCACGCTGCCCAGCACCTTCATCCGTGACGTGGACCAGCTCACCTGGGCCCCGGACAACCGGGCCGTGCTGGCCCTCAGCGACGGCCGAATCGACGTGTTCGACGCGGCCACAGGACGCCGGACAGCGCAACTCAACACCCACCACCCCGCACCGTGCCTGCTCACGTTCGTGCCCCAGGGGCTGCTGCACACCGAACGCGACCCGAACACGCGCGCCACGTGGTTGACGCTCCGCACCTGGCCGACCCTGCGGGCACAGTGGCGGACCCCCATGCCCTGCCCCCTGTCAACCAGCGCCGACCGTGACGGCCGCACCCTCGCGGCCCTGCTGAACACTCAGGGGACCGTCCGCGTTCAGCTGTTCGACCTGCACCGCCGCACCCCGGGGCGTACCCTCACCCGCCCGGACAGTTCGGCGGTCCCCGTCAAGGTTGCGGTGCGACCAGACGGCGCGGAAGTGGCCGCCGGGTACTCCGACGGCTGGATCATGGTATGGAACAGCCGCACGGGACGGGAAACCTGGCGGACCCGGCCGTACGCGGGCCTGAGCCGCGCGCTCACCTGGAATCCGGAGGGGACCGCGCTGGCCTCCTCGGGCTTCGGTCGCTGCCGGTGGTGGCGCAGCGAATGCACCGTCGTCAGCTGGGCTGGGCCCGGCGGCGTTCAGCAGCAGGTCCTCTGGAGTTCCTGGTTTCAGGGCGCGTCGAGTGTGCAGTGGCCCTCCGTCACCACCTTGCTGCTCACTACGACACGCCAGGCCTGGCTGGTGCGCGCGCCCACCCACCCGGATTGAGCCTGCGGAACATCTGATTCGGCGCCGCCCGCATAGACTCCAGGTATGCTCGATGGCCTCCTGAAAGTGCTCGGTGATCTCGGGAACCCCGTCCCGAGATTCACCGCGCAACGCTGCCTCACCGTGCGGCAGAACGTCGGCGGATGCGACGCCTGCGCCCGCGCCTGCCCGCACGACGCGGTGATCCTCACGCACACGGTCGAGATCAACGAGGCGAACTGCACCGGCTGCGGCCTGTGCGTGCAGGCCTGCCCCAGCGGCGCCCTGGAATTCGATGTCACGGGCGTCCTGACCGGCATCCGTGATCAGGACGGCGACGCGAAACTCGTGTGCAGCAAAGCCGGCGAGCCCGGCCGGACGCTGCCGTGCCTGGCGCGCATCACGCCCAGCGCCATCGTCGCGGCGGGCGCGTGGGACAAGCCGCTTACGCTCGTGCACGGCGACTGCGCGACTTGCGACCTGGGCGGCCCCACCGTGCCCGAAAGCACCCAGGCGGTCATTGACGCGGCGCAGCAGCTGCGCGCCTCGACTGGCCGCGCCGCGCAGGTCACGTTGCGGCCCGCGCAGGCCGGCGAGACGAGCGGGGAGCGCGTCTCCCGCCGCGGCATGTTCGGCACGCTGTTCCGCGGGGCGCGCACCGTGGTCGCGCAGAGCATCCCGGATCAGCCGCTGCCGTTCGTGGACTGGAGCGTCCCGGAGGAGCGCGTCCCGCAGGACTGGGTGTGGCGCGCCCGCGCCCTCAAGCCCACGCCCGCGCCGGGCACGCCCGTGCACTGGCCCGCCCCGGTGGTGGACGACACCTGCATCGACTGCCCAGTATGCGCGAACGTCTGCCCCACGAACGCCATCACCCGCGACTTCCAGCCGACCGGCGAGGTGACGCTCACGCTGGACCTGGCGGCGTGCACGTCCTGCAATGCGTGCGCGCAGTCCTGCCCGCCGCAGGCGATCACCCTGCAGCCCGAGTGGCCCATTGAGGCGTTCGGGGAAGGGCAGGTCATCCGCGTGGGCGGCAGCCCTCTCTGACGCCCGCGCGTGACGCGCGCCACGGACGGCGCCCGGACGCGCAGCGGTACACTGCACCCATGACCGCCGCCGACCCTCACCCGCACGCGCCCATCGGCGTGTTCGATTCTGGGGTCGGCGGCCTGAGCGTCCTCGCGGCGCTGCGCCGCGAGCTGCCGAACGAGGACTACCTGTACCTCGCGGACACCGCGCACGTCCCGTACGGCCCGCGCGCCGACGACGACATCCGCGACCTCACAGGCCGCGCGGCCCGCTGGCTGTTCGATCATGGCGCCAAGAGCGTGGTGGTGGCGTGCAACACGGCGTCCGCGTTCAGCCTAGCGCCGCTGCGCGCGTGGGCGGGCGACGCGCGGCCCGTCGTGGGCCTCGTGCCCGCCGTGAAGCCTGCCGTGGCCGCCACGCGCAGCGGCGTGATCGGCGTGCTCGCCACGCCCGCCACCCTGCGCGGCGCCCTGCTGCAGGACGTCGTCGCGCAGCATGCCACGCCGCGCGGCGTGCGCGTCGTGCCCTGCGCGGACCTGCGCCTCGTGCCGCTCGTCGAGTCGGGCCTCGCCGACGCGCCCGAAACGCTCGCGGCGCTCCGCGAAACCCTCGACCCGGTGGTGGGGGCGGGCGCGGACGCGCTCGTGCTGGGGTGCACGCACTACCCGTTCCTCACGTCGGCCCTGCGGCACCTGTACGGCCCGGACCTCGCGCTGTTCGACTCCGGCGCGGGCGTCGCGCGCCGCACCCGCGCGGTCCTCGCGGAGCGCGGCCTGCTGCGCGCCCCCACGGGCACCCCCGGGACCGTGCGGGCCTTCACGACCGGCGACCCCGCCGCGAGCGCCGGGATCATCGAGCGGCTGCACGGCGCGCCGCTCGGCGTGACGCGCGCGCACGCCACGCTTGCGTTAAGCTGACCGACTGAATGACCCGCGCGCGCCCTACCACTGAACCCCGACCGCTGCACGTCACCCGCGGCGTGAATATGCACGCCGAAGGCAGCGCCCTGCTGCACCTCGGCCGCACCCAGGTCCTCGCGACCGTCACTGTCGACCCGAAGGTGCCGCCGCACATGCGCGGCAAGAAGACCGGCTGGCTGATGGCCGAATACAGCATGATGCCCCGCGCCACGCAGGACCGCACGCCCCGCGACCGCAACCTCAGCAACGGCCGCCGCCATGAGATTCAGCGTCTGCTTGGCCGGGCGTTCCGCGCGACCGTGGACCTGCGGCACTTCCGGGACCGCACGCTCGTCGTGGACTGCGACGTGCTGCAGGCGGACGGCGGCACGCGCGTCGCGTCCGTGCTCGCCGGGTACGCCGCCCTGTGGGACTACGCGGATCGCCTGATCCGCACGGGCAAGCTCAGCGAGTGGCCGCTGCTGCACGAGGTGGGGGCGTGCAGCGTGGGCCTGGTAGGCGGCGAGGTGCGCGTGGACCTCGACTACCTTGAGGACGTGCAGGCCGAAGCGGACCTGAACGTCGTGGCGACCTCGTCGGGCCTGCTGATCGAGGCGCAGGGTGGCGCGGAGGGCGCGCCCATCGCGCCGGGCGTGTACGAGCAGCTGCTCCGCGCGGGGCTGGACGGCACGCGCACGCTCCTGGCGCGCGTTCATGAGGACCTCGCGCGGTCCTGAGCGGCGGGGGCGGCGCTCGTCACATTCCCACCCCCCGGGCCTGCCCGTATCATGGGAGGCGTGACGAATCAACTCGACCGCGTGGTGGTGGCCACCACCAACCCCGGCAAAGTCCGTGAATTTACCGAGGCGCTCGCCGGGCTCGGCTGGACCCTTCAGCCCCTGGACGGCCTCATGCTCCCCCCCGAGGACGCCGCCACGTACGAGGAAAATGCCGCCCTCAAGGCCTGCGCGGTTGCCGTGCAGACCGGCCTGCCGGCCCTCGCCGACGACAGCGGCCTGGAAGTCGAGTCGCTGAACGGCGAGCCCGGCATCTACAGCGCGCGTTTCGGGAACCGCTCCAGCGACCTGGAACGCAACCTCTACCTGCTCGAGCGTCTGCGCGGCCACAAGGACCGCCGCGCGAAGTTCGTGAGCGCCATCGTTCTCGCGTACCCGGACGGGCACCTGGAAACGTACCGCGGCGAGGTGGCGGGCCGCATCCTGGAAGGCCCGCGCGGCGATGGCGGGTTCGGGTACGACCCTCTGTTCGAGGTGGACGGCCTGGGCAAGACCATGGCGGAACTGGACCTGGCGCAGAAACGCGCCGTGTCGCACCGTGGGCAGGCGCTCGCGGCGCTGCGGACGGCGCACCAGAACGGCGCGCCGGACCGCGAAGTCATCCGCGTCGACTGAGGCGGCCTATGACGAGAGGGGCGGGCCACGGCCCGCCCCTCTCACTGGCGGAGCATCCGGAAAGGCGAGAGGGGAAAAGGCGCACGCCTCTTCCCCTCTCGTGTCTAACCCTCAGTTGGTGCTGCGGGGGTCGAGGACGTCGCGCAGACCGTCGCCGAGCAGGTTGAAGCCCAGCACGGTCAGCAGGATCGCCAGACCCGGGAAGATCATCGTCCACGCGGCGGTGGTGTAGTACTCCTTGCTGTCGGCCAGCATGGTGCCCCACTCCGGCAGGGGCGGCTGCGCGCCCAGGCCGATGAAGCCCAGCGCCGCCACCTCGATGGTGGCCGTGGCGACGCTCAGGGCGCCCTGCACGATCAGCGGCGACAGGCTGTTCGGGAGGACGTGGCGGAAGATAGTGCGGCTCTGCGTGGCACCGAGCGCGCCGGCGGCCTGCACGAACTCGCGTTCGCGGACGCTGAGCACGACGGCGCGCGCGAGGCGCATGTACACCGGCACCTGCACGAGCGACACGGCCAGCATGGCGGTCACCAGCTGCGGGCTGTTCAGCGCGAACAAGCGGTCGATGGCCTGAATGAACAGCGGCGACTGGTCCCCGCTGAAAATGCTCGCGAAGCCGATGGCGAGCAGGATGCTCGGGAACGCGAGCATCACGTCACCGACGTACCCGGTGAGCGTATCGATCCACCCGCCGTAGTACCCGCTGAGCACGCCGAGGAGCGTGCCGAGCAGCATGGCGAGCACGGTGGACAGCACGCCGACTTTCAGGCTGATCTGCGTGCCGTGCAGGACGCGCGTGGCGATGTCACGGCCGAGGTTGTCGGTGCCGAACGGGTGCCGCCAGATGTCCACCTTGCCGGTGGTGGCGTCGGTGTACGTCGTGGCGACGTCCTTGTTCCACAGCGCCATGATGCTGGGCGCCTTCAGGCGGAACAGGTAGTCGACGTCGCCCGTGGGGTTGTAGGGCTTGATGACGGGGGCGAGCAGCGCGAGCAGCACGAACACGATCACGATGACCGCGCCGACCTTGCCGGGCGTGCTGCGGCGGAAGCGGCGCCAGAAGACGCTCTGTGAGCGTTTGCGGGGGGTCGCCTGGGTGGGGGTGGTGGTCGTCACGGGCGCTCCTTAGTGGTATTGAATGCGCGGGTCGAGCGCCGCGTAGCTGAGGTCGACGAGCAGGTTCACGACGGACACGATCAGCGCCGCGAAGATCACGCCGCCCTGGATGACGGGGTAGTCGCGGTTGTTGATGCCGTCGAACACGTAACTGCCGAGGCCGGGCCACGAGAAGATCGTTTCGGTGAGTACGGCGCCGCCAAGCAGCGCGCCGATCTGCAGGCCGATGACGGTCACGACGGGCAGCAGGGCGTTGCGGAGCGCGTGCTTGATGGTGACGCGGCGCGGCGCAAGCCCTTTGGCTTTGGCGGTGCGGACGTAGTCCTGGCCGAGTACGTCGAGGAGGCTGCTGCGGGTGATGCGCGCGATGATCGCCATGGGGATCGTGCCGAGCGCAATGGCGGGGAGCAGCAGGTGCCGCAGCGCGTCCCAGCTGATGTCCGGGCGGCCGCGGAGCAGGCCGTCAATGATGTACAGGCCCGTGACGGGCTGGAAGTCCAGGCCGACCGACAGGCGCGCGCTGGGCGGCAACCAGCCGAGTTTCGCGGCGAAGAAGTAGCTGAGGAGCAGCCCGAGCCAGAACACGGGCATGCTCACGCCGAGCAGGCTGACGACGGTGGCGGTGTTGTCCCAGGCGCTGTTGCGGCGCAGCGCCGCGAGAATGCCGAGCGGCATGCCGATGAGCAGCGCGAACAGGATCGCGGCGATGGACAGTTCCACGGTGGCGGGGAAGCGCTGCTTGAGTTCCTCGCGCACGGCGATGTTGCTCTTGATGCCGCTGCCGAGGTCGCCGCTGAGCAACTGCCCGACGTACTTGGGGTACTGCGCGTCGAGGGGGTTGCCACCGCTGAAGTTCAGGAACCAGGGCTTGTTCAGGCCGAGCTGTTCACGCAGGGCGGCGGCGGCCTGGGGGGTGGCGCGTTCGCCGAGCAGGACGGTGGCGGGGTCGCCGGGGATGGAGCGCACGAACGCGAACACGACCACGCTGATGCCGATGACGACGGCGAGGGTGCGCAGGACGCGTCGCAAAATGTATCCGGTCAAAACGAACTCTCCTGTTGTTCGCGCGGGGGGTGGGGCGCAGCGCGGGGCGGGCGGGGCATGGTGCCCCGCCCGCCCGGTTCGCTGGCCGACCTGGGGCCGGCGGCCCTGGGTTATTTCTTGCCGGTCAGGGTGATGGTGTTGAAGGCTTCGCTGCCGAGCGGGCTGGGGATCCAGCCTTTCACGTACGTGCGGGCGGCCGCGAGCGGCTGGCTGTGCACGACGGGGATGCGGACGTTGCCTTTGTAGGTGATTTCGTGGATCTGCGCGTAGATCTTGGCTTTGGCGGCCTGGCCGACGGCGGCGCGGCCCTGCTCGAGGAGCTTGTCGAGCGCGGCGGGGCGCCAGTTGCTGTCGTCGCTGGCGGTGGGGCCGTAGTACGCGGCGTAGAAGTTGTCGGGGTCACCGTAGTCGCCGGTCCAGCCGATCATGTACATGTCGAAGCCGGGTTCCTTGTTGCGGTCCTCGAGGTACTTGCCCCAGTCTTCGGTCTTGAGGTTGACCTTGATGCCGATGCCGGCGAGGTCCGCCGCCATGGCTTCCGCGATGGGTTTGGGCGTGGGGAAGTACGGGCGGCTGACCGGCATGTACCAGAGGTCCAGGCTGAAGCCGTTGGCGTAGCCGGCTTCGGCGAGGAGCTTCTTGGCCTGCGCGGGGTTGTAGGTGTAGTCCGCGGGGACGTCCTTGCTGTTCGCCCAGTTGAGCACCGGGGGCAGGAAGCTGGCGCTGCTGATGCCGAGGCCGTTCCAGAAGGCGTTCACGATGGCCTTTTTGTTGATGGCCATGCTGATCGCCTGGCGGACCTTCTCGTTGGCGAGGTACTTGTTCTTGACGTTGAGGCTCAGGAAGCCGACGTTGAAGCTGGGCTTCAGGACGGGCGTGAGGTTACGGTCGGCCTTGACGGAGTTTAGGCTGTCCGGCGTCAGGTCACTGGTCAGGTCGATGGTGCCGGCCTTGAGTTCGTTCAGGCGGGCGCTGGGGTCCTTGATGAAACGGAAGACGATGCCGTCCACTTTGGCCTTGCTGCCCCAGTACGCTTTGTAGGGCGCGAGGGTGATGCGGTCGCCGCTGTTCCAGCTAGTGAACGTGAACGGGCCGGTGCCGATGGGCTTGACGGCGGGGGTGCCGTACTTCGCGCCGCCGTTCTTGACGGCGGTGGGGCTGGCGATGCCGAAGTACCCGGCGCCGATCAGGCTGGGGAACACCGTGGAGGGCTTGTTCAGGTCGAAGCGCACGGTGGCGTCGTCGACTTTGGTGACGCTCTTGAGGACGCTGCTGGCGTCGCCTTTGTAGCCGCCCATCAGCTGGCCCCAGATTTCGAAGGTGCGGCCGTTGTTGGTGGGGTCTTTCTTGTCCCACCAGCGGTTGACGTTGAAGACGACGGCGTCGGCGTTGAACGGGGTGCCGTCGTGGAACTTGACGTTTTTGCGGAGCTTGAAGGTCCAGCTGGTGGCGTTGGCGTTGCTGGTCCAGGACAGCGCGAGGCCGGGGACGGGGGTGGTGGTGCCGTCCTTGAAGTCCACGAGGGTGTCGTAGATCTGGCGCTGCACGTAGATACTGTTGCCGTCGGTGATGTTGCCGCTTTCGAGGCTGACGGGTTCGCCGCCGGCGCCGTACACGAGGGTGGCGGCCTGGGCGCTGCCGAGCAGGCCGGCGGACAGCAGGGCGGTAAGGATCACTTTCTTCATGGAGCCTCCTGGGGTTGTGCGCCCAAAGTGTATCAAAGTACGTGGTCATGCATGGCTATACGTGTTTCGGCCACGTTTGCTGGTCTGACATGTATGTTGATGCGCGACGTGTAGCAGGACACACGAGGGGGAGCGCGGGTTGTGCTTGGGCCTTAGCCTATGGGGCCCCGGACGCCCTGTCAAGCTCGTCCCAGCCGAGAAAACACGAGCGGGGGACGCGCCAGACGCGTCCCCCGCCCTCCATCCCGCCGACGCGGGGGAGGCGCACTGCAGGGCAGCGCCGACATCGGCGCCGCCCGACGGCCTTACTCCTCGCCCAGGTACGCCTTGCGGACGCTCTCGTCGCGCGCGATGTCCGCCGCGAACCCCGACAGGCGAAGCTCGCCGGTCTGCAGCACGTACGCGTGCTTCGCCACCGCGAGCGCCATGCTGGCGTTCTGCTCCACCAGCAGGATCGTCGTGCTCCGCTCGCGGTTCAGCTTCTCGATGATGTCGAAGATCACTTCCACGAACTTCGGGCTCAGGCCCATGCTCGGCTCGTCCAGCAGCAGCAGCTTCGGGTCGACCATCAGCGCGCGCGCAATGGCGAGCATCTGCTGCTCCCCGCCGCTGAGCGTCCCGCCCATCTGCTTCTGACGCTCCGCCAGACGCGGGAACAACGCGAACCCCTCCTCGATGCGCTCCGCCACCACCTTGCGGTCCGTGATGGTGTACGCGCCGATCTCCAGGTTCTCCAGCACCGACAGCTGCGGGAAGATGCGGCGTCCCTCAGGCACGTGGCTCATGCCCATCTGCATGATCGCGTTCGGCGACAGCCCATTGATGTTCCGGCCGCGCAGCAGCACCTCGCCGCTGCGGGCCTTGATCATGCCGCTCACCGTGCGCAGCGTCGTCGTCTTGCCGGCGCCGTTCCCGCCGATCAGCGCGACGATCTCACCTTCGGGCACCACCATGCTGATGCCCTTCAGGGCGTGAATGTGGCCGTAGTACGTCTGGACATTCTTCAGTTCAAGCACGGACCTCGCCGCCTTCCTTGCCGTAGTCGCCCGCGGCGGCGCCGCGGCCCAGGTACGCTTCCATCACGCGCGGGTCGTTGCGGATCTGGTGGGGGAGACCCTCGGCGATTTTCGTGCCGTAGTCCAGCACGGTGATGTGTTCGGACAGGGTCATCACGAGTCGCATGTCGTGCTCGATCAGCACGACCGTCACGCCCAGGTCGTCACGGATGCGGCGAATCAGGGCCTTGAGCGTCTCCGTCTCGCGCGGGTTCATGCCGGCCGCCGGCTCGTCGAGCAGCACCAGCTTCGGGGTGGTGGCGAGCGCGCGCGCGATCTCCAGGGTGCGCTGATCGCCGTACGGGAGGTTCACGGCCATCTCCTTGAGGTACCGGCCCAGTCCCACGAAGTCTAGGATGGCCCGCGCGGCCTCGCGCGCCTCGCGCTCATCCTCATGGAAGCGGCGCGTGCGGAACAGCGCGTCCACGTAACTCGCCTTGAGGCGCGGGTGCCGGCCGATCATCAGGTTCTCCTCGACGGTCATGGTGGAGAACAGGCGGATGTTCTGGAACGTCCGCGCAATCCCGGCTTCGGTCACCTGGTCGGGCCGCAGCCCCACCAGTTCCCGACCGGCCAGCTGGATGCTGCCTTTGTCCGGCTGGTAGATGCCAGTGATCATATTGAAGAAGGTGGTTTTGCCGGCGCCGTTCGGGCCGATCACACTCACGATGGTGCGGTCCGGCACGGTGAGGTTCACGCTGTTGACGGCCAGCAGCCCCCCGAAGGTTTTGGTGAGGTCACGGACTTCCAGCATTTACTTCACTCCTCCGGTGCGTTCGTCGTCCTCGCGGCCCGCGAGGCCCGGCGACGCCATTTCCGCGTGCGCGTCCTGCCCGCTGTCCGCTTCGATGCTGTCCACGGCGGGCGCGTTGTCGTCTTCGCCTTCGTGCAGCTGCATCGCCTGACGCTGGTTGGGCAGCAGTCCTTCCGGGCGGAACAGCATGGCGACCACTAGAATGACGCCGAACACGAGGCGTTGCAGCTGGGCGGGGTTCACCTGCTGCGGGATGTTCATGTTGGCGGTGGCTTCCCCGAGGCTCGGCAGGATGCTGAGGTTCAGCAGCGTCACCACAGCGGCACCCAGGATCACGCCGGGGATGCTGCCCATGCCGCCCAGAATGACCATGCTGAGCACGCCGATGGACTGGTTGAGCACGAACGACTCGGGTGTGATGGTCGCCGCCTGTTTCGCCGCGAAGATCATGCCCATGATCCCTGCGAAGCTCGCGCCCGTGGCGAACGCGATCAGTTTCGTGCGCATCAGCGGGATGCCCATCGCCTGCGCGGCCACCTCGTCGTCGCGGATGGCGATCCACGCGCGGCCGATGCGGGAGCGGTCCAAGCGGATGTTCACGAGGATGATCAGACTGATGATGATCAGCACCAGGAAGTACAGGAAGAACAGCGGGTACTGATCCGGCGAGAACCCGAGGCGGCCCGCCAGGGCGTCCAGCCACGGCACGGACGCGCTCTTGATGGGCGGCGTGCCCTGCGAGCCGTTCGTGTACAGCGTGAGGTTGTTGGCGAGCACGCGGATGACCTCACCGAGGCCGAGCGTGATGATCGCCAGGTAGTCACCCTTGAGGCGCAGCACCGGCAGGCCGATGAGCACGCCCATGACGGCCGCCGCGAAGATGCTCAGCGCCAGGAACAGCCAGAAGAAGCCCGCATCGAGGCCGGTGGCGAGGCCCTGTGCCTTGGCGGCGTTCAGGACCAGCAGCGCGCGGCCCGTGAGGGTCAGCCCGGCAACCAGCCCGAACGACGCGAGCCCGAAGCTGATGGACGAGGCGCGGCTGGGCGCGCGGCCCTTCCCGGCGCGGCGGATGAACAGCATGCTGGCCGCCGTGATGACCGTGAGCAGCAGCCCGATCACGAGCGTGCCCGCGTTGGTCGCGCCGGCGTGCTCACCGTAGTACTTGAGGATGGTGGCGATCTGACCGCTGCCGAAGATGCCCCACATGTACGCGCCGACCGCGAAGAACGCGACGTACCCGAGGTCCAGCAGGCCGGCGAGGCCGACCACGATGTTCAGGCCGAGCGCGAGCGCCGCGAAGATGCCGATCTGGATGGCGGTGTCGAACAGGCTGGTGTTGTCACGGCCCGCCCAGGGCAGCACCAGCAGCAGGCACGCCGCGCCGACCAGCACCTTCGCCCAGGGTTGCGTGCGCCAGCGGTACGCGAACAGCAGGTTCGCGAGGAACAGGGACAGCACCACGGCGCGCACGAGCGGGTTGCCGAGGAAGGTGCCCAGGCCGCCCAGGCGGGCGAGCACGTCGCCGTGCTGGGAGATGATGAGGACGAGGCTGGTCACGGCGGCCAGCAGCAGCAGCGGCAGGGTCATGTCCTGCCTGCGGCGGGCTTGGGTGGGGGCGGCGGTCATACTTTCTCCGTGTTGGACTTGCCGAGCAGGCCGGTCGGTTTGAAGATCAGGATCAGCACCAGCACGATGAACGCACCGATGCGCTGGTACGAGGCGTCAATCGCGGCGAGGTTCGCGATGCCGGTGATGCTGCCGAGCACGTTCGTCACGCCGATCAGGTTCTGGATCACGCCGAGCAGCAACCCGCCGAGCACGGCGCCGGGAATGGAGCCGATGCCGCCCAGCACCGCGGCGGTGAACGCGATGATGCCCGGGTCGAAGCCGCTGTACGCGTTGACGGTGCCGAACTTCATGCCGAACAGCACGCCGCTGACGCCGCCGAGCGCGCCGCCGATCAGGAAGGTCGCGCTGATCATGCGGTTGCTGTCGATGCCCATCAGGCCTGCCGTGACGCGGTCCTGCGCGACAGCGCGGATGGCGCGGCCCAGGCGCGTGTGGTTCACGAGGTAGTTCAGGACCGCCAGGGACAGCAGCGCCACGACCACCAGGATGATGTCCTTGACCTGCAGGTCCACGCCGATGCGGCGCAGGGTGTCGCCGAACGCCGCGCAGCTGCTGCCGGTCGCGCAGAACTTGTTGCTGAAGCCCTGCGGGAGGGTGTACGTCAGGTCGAAGCGGCCCTGCAGGCCCTCGATGATCTTCAGGAGGTCCTGCAGGATCAGCGAGACGCCGATGGCCGTGATGAGCGGCACCAGCTTGGGCGCGTTGCGCAGCGGGCGGTACGCGAGGCGCTCGATCAGGACGTTCAGGCCGCCGGAGACGATCATGGCGGCGATGAGCGCGATGATGAGCTTGAGGTAGCCGTTCATGGGGCTGGGTTCCAGCACCCGGAAGACTTCATAGCCGACGATGGCGCCGGTCACGAACACCTCGCTGTGCGCGAAGTTGATCAGCTGCAGGACGCCGTACACCATGGTGTACCCGAGCGCGATGATGGCGTACACGAACCCGAGTACCAGGCCACCGACCACCACGTTCACGAGGAACGGCGCGAGAGTCGAAAGATCCAAGACGAGAACTCCTTACGAGTGAGGGACTTAAAAAAAGGGGGCCGAGCGGTGTGCCCGGCCCCGTACCTCCATTGGTGCGGTTCCCGAAGTGCCTTAATTTCGGGGCGCGCTGACGTTGACGGTGGTGGCGAGCTTGTACTTGCCGCCCTGCACGTTCATGACGTACATCTTCGCGGCCTTGCGGTCGCCGACGCTGTTGAACGTGACGCTGCCGGAGAGCAGACCGCTGAAGGCGCCCTTGCGGATGGCGTTCTCGACCTGCACGCGGGTCGGGAGCTTGTTGCCGTTGTTCTTGATGGCGGCGAGCACGCCCTGCACGACGACCTTGCCGGCGTCGTAGCCGAAGGCACCGAAGCCCTGAGCGGGTTTCTTGAAGGCCTTCTGGTAGTTGCCCGCGAAGATCTTGGCGGCGGGAAGCGCGTCGATGGGCGCCGCGACCGTCGTGAAGTAGATGTTGTTGGCGCCCGCACCGGCGATGGTGGCGAGTTCGGCGCTGTCGAAGCCGTCGCCGCCGATCACGGGCGTGTCGAGGCCCTTGTCGCGCAGCTGCTTGATGAACACGCCGGCCTGGTTGTAGATGCCGCCGAAGTACACCGCGTCGGGCTTCTGCAGCTGGATCTTGGCGATGATGCTGCTGAAGTCGTTCTTCTCTTCGGTACCTTCGTACGCGACGACCTGGACGTTCTTGGCCTTGAGGGCCTTCTCGACTTCCTTCGCGAGCCCTTCGCCGTAGGCGGTCTTATCGTTGATGATGTAGACCTTCTTGGCTTTGAGGTTGCTCATGATGAAGTTGGCGCCGGCGGGGCCCTGCGCGTCGTCACGGGCGACGATGCGGTTCATGTTGCTGAGGCCGCGGTCGGTGACCTGGTTGGCGGTGTTGGCGGGGGACACCATGGCGACGTGGCTGGGTTGCAGCGCGGCGCTGGACGGGATGGCGACGCCGCTGTTCAGGGTGCCGACGACGGCGAGGATGCTCTTGTCGGCGGCGATTTTGCGGGCGGAGGCGGTGCCGGTGGCGGGGTCGGCTTGGTCGTCGTAGCCGACGAGTTGCAGGTCGAAGCCGAGCTTGGCGAATTGCGCCTTGTATTCATTCACGGCGAGTTGGGCGCCGTTCTTGATCTGAGTGCCGAGGTCGCTCTGGCCGCCGCTGAGGGGGGACAGCGTGGCAATCTTGATGACGGTGGCGGCGCTGGCGTTGCCGAGCGCGAGGGCGCCAGCAAGCATCATGGCGGTAAGACCGAATTTCTTCATCGTTCCTCCTGGGGGGTGCGCTTTCGCGCCGTCTTGGAAATTTCCCGCATTCTAGGCAGGCCTTTATGGAATGTCAATGCGTGATTCATGCTTGTATACGCAACAAAAAATCAACAGACAAAAACGGTCTGCAATGAAATAGCGCACATTCGCAACAGGCTGCACCAGATCGGCGGCAGGACGCACACCTATCGCTCATGACTGCAAAATGTTCCACTTAGAGGCGTGTGGCATGCACCAGGCGCCACCCACTCGCCCCCGCTGGACGGGGGTGTCGCCGCACCCGCCCTAAACCAGGTGGCGCGGCCACCACCGGCCGCGCCACGCTCCTCACACCAGGTCCAGGTACTGATCCAGCTCCCACTGATGCACAGCCGCGCTGTACGCCACCCACTCCGCACGTTTCGCCTGCACGAAGTTCGACAGTACATGCTCACCCAGCGTCTCGCGCATCACCTCGTCACGCTCCAGCGCCTCCAGCGCCTCACTCAGGTTCGCCGGCAGCTCACGGATACGGTGATGCCGCTTCTCGCGTACGGTCATCTTGTAGATGTTGCGCTGAATGGCCGGCGGCGGCTCCATCTTCTCCTCGATCCCGTCCAGGCCTGCCGCGAGCATCACCGCGAGCGCCAGGTAGGGGTTGCAGGACGGATCAGGCAGGCGGAACTCCGCGCGCGTGCTGTTCCCACGTTTCGCGGGCACGCGAATCATGGCGGAACGGTTGCTGGTGCTCCACGCCACGTTGATCGGCGCCTCGAACCCCGGCACCAGGCGTTTGTAGCTGTTCACGAGCGGATTCGTGACCGCCACCAGCCCAGGCGCGTGCTCCAGCAGCCCCCCAATAAAGTGCAGCGCCGTCAGTGACAGCCCGTACTCGGCCCGCTCGTCATAGAAGGCGTTCTGGCCATTACGGAACAGGCTCAGGTGGCAGTGCATGCCGCTCCCGTTGATGCCCGCCACCGGCTTCGGCAGGAAGCTCGCGAGCAGTCCGTACTCCAGCGCCACGCGTTTCACTGCGAACTTGAACGTGGCGATGTTATCGGCCGTTTTCAGCGCGTCGGCGTACCGGAAGTCGATCTCGTGCTGCCCGGGCGCGACCTCATGGTGCGCCGCCTCGATCTCGAAGCCCATCTCCACGAGCTTGTTGGTGATTTCCCGCCGGATGCGCTCCCCACGGTCAATGGGCGCCAGGTCGAAGTAGCCGGCCTTATCGTGCGTGACGGTGGTACTGTCCCCGTTTGCGGCGCGTTCGAACAGGAAGAATTCCGGTTCCGGCCCGCAGTAGAACTCGAAGCCCATGCGCGCGGCCCGCTCCACCTGTCGGCGCAGCACGAAGCGCGGGTCGCCCTCGAACGGCGTGCCGTCCGGCAGGTACACGTCGCAGATCAGGCGGGCGACGCGTCCGCGCTCGCCTTCCGCCGCGCTGAAGGGCGGCAGCACCAGGAAGGTGCTCAGGTCCGGGCGCAGGAGCATGTCGGATTCCTCGATGCGCGTGAAGCCCTGAACGGCGCTGCCGTCGAACATGACGTCGCCGCTCAGGGCCTTTTCGAACTGGCTGGCGGGCACCTCGATGTTCTTGACGCTGCCGAGAATGTCCGAGAACTGCAGGCGCAGGAACCGGACGTCGTCGGCGTGAAGTTGTTGAAGGATGTCTGCTGCGGTACGAGTCATGCTGCCTCCTCGGCGCGTGCGCCGCTGTCGCCCGAACGTAGCGCAGAGCGGGAGAAGGGAGCAACACGTGAAGGCTGTGCGCAGCGCAAAGCGTTCAGATGTCCGAAACTCGTCGCACAAAATGCAGAGAAGCGAATGTTTCACCCGTGAAGAAAGGCAGTTGTCTGCAATCTGTCAGGTCTTCAATTGACGCGTCCTGGCAGCGCTCCTTATACTCCTCGCAGCCTGAGCGCCCCCGCGCCAGACCCACTTCACTTCATGCTCAGCAAGGAGCCTCATGAACCACGATCAAGACGTGCTGACCGCCGCCCGCAACTGGCGCCTCGACCCCCGCGAACTCCACGCGCCGAGCAAAGTCATCGAGGAAGTCTTCGCCAGTGACGTCCTCACTCTCGACGCCCTGCGCCAGCGCCTCAGCCGTCCCGTGTTCAAGAGCCTCCAGGCGACCCTCGAACGCGGCGCCGTCCTCGACCCGAGCATCGCCGACACCGTCGCGCTCGCCATGAAGACCTGGGCGATGGAAAAAGGCGCCACGCACTACACCCACTGGTTCCAGCCGCTCACCGGCGCCACTGCCGAGAAGCACGACAGCTTCGTGAGCCCCACCGACGAGGGCGGCGCCATCGCCACCTTCAGCGGCAAGGAACTCATCCAGGCTGAACCCGACGCCAGCAGCTTCCCCAGCGGCGGCCTGCGCGCCACCTTCGAAGCGCGCGGCTACACCGCCTGGGACCCCAGCAGCCCCGCGTTCATCATGCGCCACGCCAACGGCGCCACCCTGTGCATCCCCACCGCGTTCGCCTCCTGGACCGGCGAAGCGCTCGACCTGAAAACCCCCCTGCTGCGCAGCATCGAGGCGCTCAACCAGGCCGTCACGCCCGCCCTCAAGCTGTTTGGCACCAAAGCCAACCGGGTCGGCAGCACCCTCGGCGCCGAACAGGAGTACTTCCTGATCGCCGAGGAATACTACTACCGCCGCCCGGACCTCGCCATGAGCGGCCGCACCCTGTTCGGCGCGAAACCCCCGCGCGGCCAGGAACTCGAGGACCACTACTTCGGCGCCATTCCCGACCGCGTACTCAGCTTCATGACCGACGCCGAACACCAGATGTACGCCCTCGGCATCCCCGTCAAGACCCGTCACAACGAGGTCGCGCCCGGCCAGTTCGAGATCGCGCCCATCTTCGAGCAGAGCAACATCGCCGCTGACCACCAGCAGCTCGTCATGCAGGTCCTGCGCAACACCGCCCGCAAGTACGGCCTCGTCGCGCTGCTGCACGAGAAGCCCTTCGCCGGCGTGAACGGCAGCGGCAAGCACTGCAACTGGAGCATGAGCACCGACGCGGGCGACAACCTCCTCGAACCCGGCGACACGCCGCACGAGAACATCCAGTTCCTGTTCTTCTGCGCCGCCGTCATCAAGGCCGTCGACGAGCACCAGGACCTGCTGCGCGTCAGCGTCGCCAGCGCCAGCAACGACCACCGCCTCGGCGCGAACGAAGCGCCGCCCGCCATCATCAGCATCTTCCTCGGCAGCGAACTCACGGACATCCTCGACCGCGTCGAGAGCGGCGAGGGCGGGCGCGGCACCGAAGCGGGCGTACTCGGCCTCGGCACCAGCGTCCTGCCGCCCCTTCCGCGCCACGCCGGCGACCGCAACCGCACCAGCCCGTTCGCGTTCACCGGCAACAAGTTCGAGTTCCGCGCCGCCGGCAGCAGCCAGAGCATCAGCATGCCCATCACGGTGCTGAACACCATCGTCGCGGACGCCGTGCAGCAGCTCACCGCCGAACTCCAGGCGAAACTCGACGGCGGTCAGAGCCTTGAGGACGCCGTCGGCGACATCATCAAGGCCACGTACACCAAGCACAAGCGCATCGTCTTCAACGGCGACGGCTACAGCGAAGCGTGGCACATCGAGGCGGAGCAGGAGCGTGGCCTGCTGAACCTGCGCACCACCCTCGACGCCATCCCGCACCTCAGCAGCGCCAAGAACGTCGCGCTGTTCGAGAAGTTCGGCGTGCTCTCCGAGCGTGAAGTCAAAGCGCGCGAAGAGATCATGTACGACATCTACTTCAAGACCGTCAACATCGAAGGCGAAACCACCGAGTACATCGCGCAGACCATGCTCCTGCCCGCCACCATCAACTACCTGCGCGACCTGTCCAGCGTCCAGGTCGGCCGCGCCGCGCAGGCCCTCACGCAGGAAGTCACCGCCCTGACGGACGAACTGTACGACGCCCTGCAGGACCTCCGCGCACAGAACGCCGCGACCGGCGGCGAGGAGATCCACGAGAAGGCGCACCACATGCGCGACCACGTGCTCCCCGCCATGCAGGCCGTCCGCGCTGCCGCCGACCGCCTGGAACGCGTCGTGAGCGACGCGCACTGGCCGCTGCCCAGCTACCGCCAGCTGCTGTTCATGAAGTAAACGCCTCCCCGAGGGCGTGCGCCGCGCGGCGCCCGCCCTCGTCTGTGACGCATCTGAAGGCTTCCTTCGCGAGGTTGCCACGGTGCCCCTCACCCGCCCGATCTACACTGAAGTGTGCTGAACTTCCTGCGCCGCCCGAACGTGACGCCTGCCGACCTGGACGACGCGCTCGCTGACCTCGGCCTCGATGGCACGCAGGCGGCCATCGCGCACGTGTCGCTGCGGTCCTTCGGGAATGTCGAGGGAGGTGCGAGCGCCGTCGTGGACGCCCTGCGCGCCCGGACGCGCACGCTCGTCACGCCCGCGTTCACGTACTACACGCTGCTGCCCGGCCCGACCGCGTCCATCCACGCCACCCTGCACCGCGAGAGCCGCGTCAGCAGCGACATCGGCGCCGTGCCGCAGGCCCTCGTGGACACCCCCGAAGCCGAACGGTCCTTCCACCCGGCCCTCAGTTACGTCGCCGTTGGCCCGGACGCGCGCGCCATCCTGAACACCCAGTCGCTCGAAAGTCCGTACGCGCCCATCGGCGCGCTCTACGACCTGGACGGCGTGGCCCTGCTGCTCGGCGTGGACCACAGCAGCAACACCAGCGTGCATTACGGCGAGCACTGGGCGGGCATGCCGCTCCTCACGAAGTACGTCCCGCACGGCGGGCGCGTCGTCGCCACTGCCTTCCCGAACTGCTCGGCGGACTTCGAGCACGTCGCGCCGTTCGTGCAGGCCCGCGAGTCGCGCGCCGGCAACGCGCGACTGCGCGCGTACCGCGTGCGGGACCTCGTGGACGCCGCCCGCACCTTGATCGAACGCGACCCGGAAGTGCTGCTGTGCACGTACCCCGGCTGCCGCTGCCAGGAGGTGCGCCGCCGCGTGCGCGCCGAAGGGCTCACGCCCCGCCCGCACACGCCCACGCTCCGCTGAGCGCCGCGCCCCGCCCTCAGCGGGCCGGGCGGCGCTTGTCGCTGCTGTGACCCGGGCGGACCTTCAGGTCCGGGTTCACGTGATGCGCCGCATGGTTCGCGGTGAGGGCCGCGTCGGAAAACCCGCGCGACAGCAGCTTGAACGACCCGCCTGACGAGCTCAGGTCCCCGGCCACGAACACGCCCGGCAGGGTCGTGCGCCCCACCTCGTCCGCCACGACGTACTCGCCGTCCCACGTGAGCCCCCGCACACCCTGCAGCGGCGCGAGGTCCGGCAGGTACCCGTTCAGCACGAACGCCACGTCGACCGGGACGGCCACGTCGTCCAGCACGGCCTCTTCAGCGCGGAGTGACTGCAGGTCGGCGGGCGCGCGCACCTCCAGCGTGCCCTTCGCACGCAGCGCGTCCAGACGGGCGAGGTCCTCGGGCGAGCCGCGGAACAGCGCGCGCCGGTGCGCGAGCGTCACGTGGGCGCCGGCATCCGCGAGGTCCACGGCCATTCGCGTCGCCTGCGGCACGCCGCCCCATACGAGCGCGCGGCGCGGCGCCAGGGTGCGGGCGTCCATGACGTCCGTGAAGGTCGGCAGGGACCCTGCGCCCGGCACGCTCGCTGCGCGCGGCTGCAGCGCCCCCAGGCCGCCTGCGAGGATCACCGCGCCCGCCCGCACGGCCCCGCCCGGCAACGCCGCGACCCAGCCCTCCTCCTCGGGCGCGAGGCCCTGAACGGTTTCGCCCAGGCGCCACGTCACGCCCGGCAGGTCCAGCTGCCGCACGAGGTGCTGCACGAGCGCGCCCGCACGGACCTCCACGAAGCCGGGCACGTCGTACATCACCTTGTCCGGGTACAGCGCCGCAAGCTGACCGCCCGGCTCGGGCCGCGCGTCCGCGATCACCACGCGCAGGCCACGCCACGCCACATAGAACGCCGCGTACAGCCCCACCGGGCCGGCGCCGATCACCAGCACATCCGTCACCATGCCCGCAGGATACGGGACGTTCAGGACGGGCGGATCTCGAACGCCCGCGCGAACGCGAGGAACGCGTCGGCGCTGAGCGGACGCGCGAAATAGAAGCCCTGGATCAGGTGGCAGCCCAGGCGCCGCACCTGCTCCAGTTGCGGCACGGTCTCCACGCCCTCCACGACCACTTTCAGGTCAAGGCGGCGCGTGAGCAGCAGCGTGCTCTCCACGACCGCCAGCGCCCCGCCGCCCAGTTCGAGGTCCTGCATGAAGCTGCGGTCCAGTTTCAGGTCATCCACTGGCAGGCGCACCAGGCCCGCGAGGTTCGAGTACCCCGTCCCGAAATCGTCCACGGCGACGCGCACGCCCAGCACCCGCAGCCGCGCGAGCTGCACGGCCGCGTTATGCGCGTCCTCGAGGAGGACCTGTTCGGACAGTTCCAGCGTCAGCTGCGCGGGCGGGAGGCCCGTGTCGGACAGCGCCTGCGCCACGGTCGGAACCAGATCGCCCCGCTCGAACTGCGCGGCGGCGACATTCACGTTCAGGTGCACGTGCAGCCCCTCGCGGGCCCACGCCGCCACCTGCGCGCACGCGCCGCGCAGGACGAGGCGCCCCAGGTCCACGATCAGGCCGCTGCCTTCCGCGAGGCCCATGAACGCGCCCGGTGGCAGCAGCCCCCGCGTCGGGTGCGCCCAGCGAATCAACGCTTCGGCGGACGCGACAACACCGCGCGCCGCGTCGATGATCGGCTGGTACTCCACGACGAAGCCCTCGCCGTCTCGCACGGCGCGGCGCAGGTCCTCCTCCAGACGCAGGCGGTCCCGCGCGGCCTGCGTGAGCGCCTCGCGGTACACCTCGGCGTTCACGATGGGGCGGCGGCACGCGGCGGCGAGCGCCACGGACGCGCGGCTGAACAGCGTTCCGGCGCCCACGCCGTCCCGCGGGGCGACGCTCAGGCCGACGCGCGGGGACAGGTGCAGATCATGCCCCTGCACCTCGAAGGGCATGTCGAGGTTGCGCAGCAGCGCTTCCGCGTACGCTTCCAGGTCGGCGGCACTCTGCGCGGGACGCGCCACGACGAACAGCGGTCCGTCAATGCGCCCCAGGATCGCGCCGGGCACCGCGTTGGTCAGCTGCGCGAGTCGCTCGGCGACGGCCACGACGGCGGCGTCGCCGACCTGAAAGCCGAGCGTGGCGTCCACCTGCGGGAACGCCGTGAAGTTCACGAGGAGCACGCCCACGGTGCGCGCCCGCGCGGTGCGCAGCAGGCCCTCCAGGCGGGTCATGAGGGTGGTGCGGTTGGGCAGGCCGGTCAGCGCGTCATGCGGAGGCGGGCCCTGCGGCGCGCTGAGAGCAGCGCGCACGTGCAGGAGCGTGCAGGGGCGGCCCTGCACCGTGAGGTCGCAGCGGTTGACGGTCACAGGCAGGACGCGGCCGTCGCGGGCGCGCAGCTGCGTGTCGCGTTCGCACGGGCTGGTCCAGCGCATGGGGTCACCGTCCGGCCACAGGTGCAGTTCGGGGCCGGTGCGCCCGATCAGGCCGCTGAGGGGCACGCTGGTGAGGGCCAGCAGCGCCGGGTTCGCGTGGACGACCTGGCCGGTGCGGGCGTCGAGGACGGCCACGCCGACCGGGCTGGTGTCGAAAGCCGCGCGGAAGTAACCGTCCGGCAGGGATGGCGCGAGGTGTGCGCGGCGGGCAGCCGCGCCTTTATCCATGTGAGGCCCTCATGACGATCGCGCCCTCATCATACGTGCATGTTCGCACGTCCACGCCTGGGCGGAGCAGCGGGTGAAGACGCGCTGAACCCGGCCGGGTTCAGCGCGTCCTGGGCGGCCGTGTGAGGGTCAGGCGAGCGTTTTGCGGTGGCGGAGCATGTGCTCGCGGTGCACGACCTTCACGCGCGGGCGGCCGGTGGCCTGTCCTTGGGCGCGTTCGTGCGCGTCGAGGGCCTGCCAGTCCTCGAAGGTGTACACGTCCACGCCGCGCGCGCGCAGCAGGGCGTCGACCGCGTCGGTGCTCGCGTGGGGCGCGAGGGGGAGAGCGCCGCTGGCAGCGTCCTCCAGCAGCGCGCGCACGCTTTCCACGGCGTCCTGGCGGTTGGTGCCGATCACGCCGCTCGGGCCGCGCTTGATCCAGCCGGCGGTGTACGCGCCAGTCAGGCCGGTCACGCGGCCGCCCTCGTTGGGGATCACGCCGCGGCGCTCGTCGAACGGCACACCGGGCAGGGCGACGCCCTTGTACCCGACGGACCGCAGGACCATCTGCACGGGCAGCACTTCGGTTTCGCCGGTGCCGACCGCGTTGCCGCTCTCGTCGAGGCGGTTGCGTTCGATCTTGAGTCCGGCGACGTTGCCCTGGCCGTCGTCAAGGATCTCGGTGGGGGAGACGAGGAAGCGGATGTGCAGGCGGCGTTCCTTGCCTTCGCGTTCGCGCGCGGCGAAGTCGCGCAGCACCTCAAGGTTCTTCTTGACGGTGTTGTCCGTGATGCCGGCGAGTTCCTCGTCGCTCACGGCGATCTCCTCGGGTTTCACGATGGGTTCGGAGACGTGCAGTTCGCCGAATTCGCGGAGTTCCTTGGTGGTGAATTTCGCCTGGGCGGCGCCGCGGCGTCCGAGGATGTACACGTCGCTGACGTGGCTGCGCTGCAGGGCGTCGAGCGCGTGGGGGGCGATGTCGCTCTCGTGCAGTTCCTCGACGGTCTTGCTGAGGATGCGACTCACGTCGAGGGCGACGTTGCCGACGCCGATCACGGCGACGCCGCTGGCGTGCAGGAGCATGTCGCGGGCGGCGGCGTCGGGGTGGCCGTTGTACCACGCGACGAATTCGGTGGCGCTGAGGCTGCCGCGCAGGTCCTCGCCGGGGATGCCGAGGCGGCGGTCACTGGAGGCACCCACGGCGTACACGGTGGCGTCGTAGTGCTGCTGCAGGTCCTCGGCGGTGAGGTCACGGCCGAATTCCACGTGGCCGAGGAAGCGCACGCGCGGGTCGTTCAGGGTCTTCTCGAAGCCGCTGACGACGCTCTTGATCTTGAGGTGGTCGGGGGCGACGCCGTAGCGCACGAGGCCGTAGGGGGTGGGCAGGCGGTCGAACACGTCCACCTGAACGGGGAGGTCCGTCTGCTTGATGAGGGCCTCGGCGGCGAACACGCCGCTGGGGCCGCTGCCGATCACGGCGACGCGCAGCGGGCGATCCTGGGTGTAGGCATGCGTCATACGTTGCAAGTGTACAGGGCACGCTTACCGTGGAGCGCGGCCAGATATGGACGTGTGGGGTTGCGGCCTGGAACGCAGGTGGGGTGCAAGAACACGCCGCCCGCGTGGTGGCGGGCGGCGTGTGGGCGGCAGCTCACTCGGCGGCGATGTCCGCGAGGGCGCGTTCGTTCTTGAGGGTGATCTTGCCGTAGCCGGCGCTGATGACGCCTTCGCGGCTGAGTTCGCCGACGACCTTGGTGACGGTCTCGCGGACGCTGCCGACGGCGGCGGCGAGTTCGTCGTGGGTGGCGTAGATCATGGTTTCGCCGGTCTGGAGCTGCGTGGCGAGAGCGGTGTCCTTGAGTTCGAGGAGTTCACCGGCGATGCGGGCGCGCAGGCGTTTGCCGACCAGGCGGTAGATGTTGTCGTAGGCGCGGTCGAGCGTCTTGACGAGGTGCGTGGTGACTTCGAGGTTGTCCTCGGCGTTCATCAGCGCGGGGTTGATGACGTCGACGGTGCTGTCGGTCACGGCTTCCGCGAAGTAGTGGCGTTCGACGCCCGCGAGGGCTTCCTCGCCGAAGAACTCGCCGGGTTTGACGTAGCGCAGCGTGAGGCCGTTGCCTTCGTCGTCCATGGTGTGGACGCGGACGAGGCCGCTTTGCACGCGGTAGAGCATGTCGCTTTTGCCGGGGTAGAGGATTACGGCGCCGGGGCGGTAGGTAATGGCGTCAACGAACGTTTTTTCGAGCAACATGGCGTCCCTCCTGGGTCACCCTGAGTGGTTTTCTGTTGGGGATCGGGACCAACTCCCGATGTAGTCACAGTGTACACCTTCGTCACAATTTTGTAAACAAAAATGTTTCTTTATTTCTGCTTTATCAAGCAAAGCAGCCTGAAGAATAAACCCGCGCCTGCACGCCACGCAACATGAGCAGTTCCCGAGAACCCCAATGCCGCACCAACGCTCCCCCATCAGACGGGATAACGCGTTACGAAACCCTTACATGCCCTGTGCTTAAAAAGCTGACAAACAACCCAAGCCGCCTTACACCTCATCCCTCAGCAGCGGCCCAGCCATACACAAGCGGGGCGGCGAGGACCCCCGCCGCCCCGCCCAGCGCGCAGAATTACAGTTCGTCTTCCTTACGGATGGGGAACGCGCTGATCACGCAGTCGCCGTCGCCGAGGTTGATGATCTTCACGCCCTGGGCGTTACGGCCCGTCACGCGCACTTCCTCCACGCGCGTCCGGATGACCGTGCCCTTCTGCGTCAGCACCATCAGCTCCTCGTCCCCGGCCACGCGGGCGAGCGCGACCAGCTTCCCGGTCTTCTCGGTCACGTCGAGCGTGATCACGCCCAGGCCGCCGCGTCCCTTACTGGGGTAATCGCTCACCGGCGTGCGCTTCCCGAGGCCACACTCCGAGATCGCCAGCAGTTCGCTGTCCTCGTCGTCGCCGGGCACGACCGCCATGCTCACCACGTGGTCGCCGTCGCGCAGGCGAATGCCGATCACGCCCTGCGTCGCGCGGCCCGTATCGCGGACCTCGTTCGCGCCGAAGCGCATCGCCTGACCGTCGCTCGTGGCGAGCACGATGTGGTCGCCGTCGCGCTGGATGCCGACGCCGATCAGGCCATCGTCGTCCTGCAGGTTCAGGGCAATCAGGCCCGCCGACGTAATGTTGCCGTAGTCGCGGATCTGGGTCTTCTTGATCATGCCGCGCTTCGTGGCGAACACGAAGCTGCCCGCCTCATCGAAGTCCTTGATGGCCAGCACCGACGCGACGCTCTCGTTCTCACGCAGGCCCGGCAGCAGGTTCTTGATGTGCGTGCCCTTGGCGTCACGGCCCGCTTCCGGCAGGTCGTAGATCTTTTCGTGGAACAGGCGCCCCTGGTCCGTGAAGAACAGCAGGTAGTCGTGCGTGCTGCCCACGAACACGCGGGTGTTCACGTCCTCCTCGCGGAGCTTGCCGCCGCTGGAGCCGCGGCCGCCACGGCTCTGCGCGCGGTACGCGTCGAGCTTCGTGCGCTTCAGGTACCCGGCGCGGGTCATGGTGATGACCATGTCCTCCACGGCGATCAGGTCCTCCTTGCTGATGTCCTCCTCAAGCTGCGTGATGGTGCTGCGGCGCTCGTCGCCGTAGCGGTCACGGATGTCCTTGAGTTCCTTCTTGATTTCGCGCCACAGCAGCTTCTCGTCACCGAGAATCGCCTTGAGGCGGTCGATCAGGGTCATCAGCTCGTTGTATTCGCCCTGCAGCTTCTCGCGTTCCAGGCCGACGAGGCGCTGCAGCCGCATGTCGAGGATCGCCTGGGCCTGCACGTCGGTCAGCTGGAAGCGGGTCATCAGGCCGTCGCGCGCTTCGGCGCCGGTCTGACTGCGGCGGATCAGCGCGATCACTTCGTCGATGTGATCGAGCGCCTTCAGCAGGCCTTCCAGGATGTGGGCGCGTTCCTGCGCCTTACGCAGCTCGTACGCGGTGCGGCGCGTGACGACGTCCGCGCGGTGCTCCAGGAAGTAGCGCATGGTGTCGAGCAGCGGCAGCACTTTCGGTTCGCCGTTCACGATGCTGAGGTTGATGACCGTGAAGGTCGTCTGCAGCTGCGTGTACTTGTACAGCTGGTTCAGCACGAGCGTGGGGATGGCGCCGCGTTTGAGCTCCACGACGATGCGCACGGGCTCCTTGCGGTCCGACTCGTCGCGCAGAGCGCTGATGTCCGGGATCTTCCCGGCCTTGTACATCGCGCTGATGGTCTGGATCAGGTTGGTTTTGTTCACCTGATACGGGATCTCGCTGATGATGATCTGCGTGCGGCCGTTCTTCTCGTCGATGCGGGCCTTGCCGCGCACCTTCAGGCCGGCGTGGCCGGTGGCGTACGCGTCGCGGATGCCGGAGCGGCTGATGCGCCCGCCCGTGGGGAAGTCCGGGCCCTGCACGTGGACCATGAGTTCATCGAGGCTGACCTGCGCCGCTTTTTCCTCGGCGGTGCGGCCCGGCTTGTCGATGATGGAGATCAGGCCGTTCACGATTTCCGTGAGGTTGTGCGGCGGGATGTTCGTCGCCATGCCCACGGCAATGCCGGCCGAGCCGTTGACAAGCAGGTTCGGGACGGCGGACGGCAGCACCGAGGGTTCGGTGGTGGTCTCGTCGTAGTTGGGTTTGAGGTCGACGGTTTCCTTTTCGAGGTCGGCGAGGAGTTCCTCGGCGAGCTTCGTCATGCGCGCTTCGGTGTAGCGCATGGCGGCGGCCATGTCGCCGTCGATGCTGCCGAAGTTCCCCTGCGGGTCGACCATGGGGTAGCGCATGTTCCACCATTGCCCCAGGCGGACCATCGCGTCGTAGATGGGGGAGTCGCCGTGCGGGTGGTACTTCTTCATGACCTCGCCGACCACGGCCGCGCTCTTGGCGTGCTTCTGGTTGCTGAAGAGGCCTTCTTGCAGCATGGCGTACATGATGCGGCGGTGGACGGGTTTGAGGCCGTCACGAACATCGGGGAGCGCGCGGTCCACGATGACGTTCATGGCGTAGTTGATGAAGTTGGTTTTGACTTCGTTGGTGATATCGACGGGGAGGGTTGATGACACGTTCTCTCCAGGGTGTTCAGCGCGAGCACACACGTCGGCCCGGCGCGGTTCGCCGGGGTGGGGTGGTGCCGCCGGGGGAGGGCGGTGACGGTTCGGCGCGTCGCCAGAACCAATGCCATGAGTATAGCATATCCCCCCGAATTATGTTGGCAGCGTAATAAATGAATGGACTCCGACCCCGCCCAGAATGCCCACCCCACCGCCAAAACCACCCCACGAGGCCCCCTCCGGAACCCCGCTCAACATCACGCTCCCCTCAGAGGCCACATCACCCCCAGCCCGGCGGCCCTCACGCCTCCACCTCCTCAGTTCAGGGTGCGCACATGCGGCGGCAACGACGCCACCAGCAACGACAACCGGTCCACCAGCGACGACGCCTCCAGCACCGCCTGACGCTCCGCACCCGACAACGGCAACACCGCCGCCGCATACGACGCCAGCAGCACCGCGTCCTCCGGCATCACCGCCTGCGCCTGCGCCGCCTCCGCCGACCGCGCCGCCAGCACCCCCACGCGCACCCGCTCCGCCAACGCCAACACCACCCCCGGCTCCGGCGACGCCTCAAGCGGCCACACCTCCACCGCCGCACTCAGGTAACTGTGCGACTCGTCATACCCCACCGTCCGGAAGCGCTCACCCCCCACCACCGTGATGCTCGACGTGCCGTCCTCATGCGTCACCACCTCACGCACGTACGCGAGCGTCCCCACCCGCGCGATCCGCTCCGTCACCGGCCGGTCACTCGCATCACGCGGCACCTCAATCCGCACGATCCCGAACGGCTCCCCGGACGCCTGCACGCGCGCCAGCAACGCCCGGTAGCGCGGCTCAAAAATATAGAGCGGCACGACCAACCCGGGCAGCAGCACCAGGTTCGGCAACGGGAACAGCGGCACGCTCATGTGCCCCCATGCTGCGCCCTGCGCGCAGACTTAACGTTTGCGAACCCCACAAACCTCACCCTGCCCGGTCCGCCCGCCGGGCGGGACCACCGCCGACGCGCACGCCCCAACCGACGCCTACTATGAATCCGCGCGCCGCTTCTTCGGGCGTTTCGGCGCCGGCGGTGGCGGCGCCCCCCACGCCTCCAACTGCGCCGACGTCACCCCCAACGCCAACAGCGCCGCGCTGTCCTGCGGCGTCAGACCCGTGCCCGGCAGCAGGTCCGGTCGGCGTGCCAGTGTCCGCGCCAGCGCCTCCGCGCGCCGCCACGCCGCAATGCGCGCGTGATCCCCACGCATAAGAACCTCCGGCACCGACTGCTCCCGCCACGTCATCGGCCGCGTGAACTCCGGGTAATCCAGCAGCCCGCTGCTGAAACTGTCCTGCCGGTGGCTCTCCTCATCGCCGATCACGCCCGGCACCAGCCGCGCCACGGCCTCCAGCAGACACGCCGCCGCCGCCTCACCGCCCATCATCACGAAATCGCCGATGCTCACCTCGCGCGTCACCAGCGACTCCACGCGCGCGTCGAACCCCTCATAGCGCCCACACAGCACCGCCAGGTGCGCGCGCGTGCTCAGCTCCTCCGCCATCGCCTGCGAGAACGGCTGCCCCGCCGGCGTCAGCAGAATCACCTCGTCTGGCGCGTCCAGCGACGCCAGCGCCCGCTCGGCCACGTCCACGCGGATCACCATGCCCGCCCCGCCGCCGTACGGCGTGTCATCCACCTTGCGGTGCTTGTTCTCCGCGAAAGCCCGCAGGTCCACCACGTCCGCCGCAATCAGGCCGCGCGCCGCGGCCTTCCCGATCAGCGCCTCCTGCGCCCACGGGCGCAGCAGCTCCGGAAACAGCGTCAGCAGCGAGAACCGCAGCGGCCCGCTGCGCGTCACGCGTCGTCCCCGGGCTCATCCCCCAGCAGGCCCGGCGGGGCGTCCAGCACGATCCGCTCCCCGCGCACGACCTCCACGTACGGCGCCTGCAGCGGCACCAGCGACTCCCCGCGCGGATGCCGGACCACCAGCAGGTCCTGGTGCCCGCCGTCCATCACGTCCCGCACGTCGCCGAGCGTGCGCCCGTCCGGCGCGACCACCGGCAGCCCCGTGAGCTCATGGTAGTAGTACGACCCGTCATCCAGCGGCGGCAGCTCCGCCTCGTCCACATACACACCGCGGTTGCGCAGGCGCTCCGCCGCCGTCCGGTCCGCGACGCCAGCCAGCGCCATGACCACGCCGGGCCCGTGCAGCTCCACGCCCGTAACGCGCAGCCAGCCGAGCTTCTCGACACTCACGCGCGTCAGGTCCAGCAGCTGCTCCGGATCGCCGATCACGTACACCTTCACTGCGCCCTGCACGCCGAACGGCGCAAGCACATGCCCTACCCGAATCAATTCCGCCATGTCTTCCCTCCAAGACGCGCGCGGGCGGACGGGCTGCCCCGCCGCCCGCGCGCCCGCTGCGCTTATCGTTCGCGCCGGGGCGCGTCCAGATCCACACTCACCCGCTCGCGCGGGTCCGCGACCGCGCGCACCAGCGTCCGCATCGCCTGAATGACGCGTCCCTGCCGGCCGATCAGGCGGCCCTCCTCGCCGGGCGCCACGCGCACCAGCACGTTCCCGCCGCGCTGCGATACCCGCACCTGCGACGGCTGATCCACCATGCTCTGCGCCAGAAACAGCGTGAGTTCCGCCACGTCGGTCTTCATGCCGCGAATTATAAAGCCGAACCTGCCCGGTCGCGCCGCATGCCCCGCACGCAGCCAAACAAAAGCCGCCGCACGAACGTGCGGCGGCCGAACGCAGGTCGCGCTTACTTGACCTGGACGCCCTGCGCCTTGAGCAGGCGGCGGGCCGTCATCGTGGGCTGCGCACCCTGGCTGAGCCAGTACGCCGCACGGTCCGCGTCGACCTTCAGGAAGTTCTCGGTGGTCTTGCGGGGGTCGTAATAGCCGATGCTCTCGATGTAGCCACCGTCACGGGGACGGCGGACGTCAGCGACGACGATACGGTAGTGCGGGTTGTGCTTCGAGCCGAAACGCGACAGACGGATTTTCACCATGATAGAAGAACTCCAGTGGGTTGAGGGTTGGGCTTGTTGCACGCCCGTCAGCAGCCAGCCGGAGCGCACCGAAGAAGTGTAGCAAACGCGCCGCCCACGCAGCAAGGGCCCCTCGCGCACCGGCCCTCACAGCGGTCCGGTGCAGCAAGCCCAACCCGGTGACCGGCGCGAACACCACCCCGCGAACCACCCGCCTCAGGCGTCCGGCGCGTCTGCTGCGCCCAGGACGCACCGAACAGGAACATCAGGGCGCACATCCTCCAGCGTGCGCAGCACCTCAGGCCAGCTCAGGGGCGTTGCTCAACGCCTCAGAAGTCCGGCGCGACGACGCGGCGCACGCCTCCATCAATGCGGATCAGCTGCATGGCCATGCTGTCCGCGCCGAACTGCGGACTGCCGCCCACCACGCCGACGTTCGCGCCGCGCTCCACCCGGTCGCCCGCCTGCACCAGCGGCTGCGACAGCCCGAAGTACGCGCTGATCGCCGCACCGTGATCCAGCAGCACCACCCAGCCGAGGTTCGCGTTGTTCGTGACCGCCAGCACGTCCGCGCGCGCCGCCGCCACCGCCGTCTGCCCGGGCGCGCCGCTCAGCACCACCCACGGCCCGGACGCCCCGAACGCGCTGCTCACCCGCCCGCCCGGCAGCGGGAACGCCAGGGCCCCCACGCTGCTCGGCAGCGGCGCCGCGAGCGCCTCCGCCTGCGCGGCCTGCACGTCCAGTTGTTCCTGACGTTGCGCGAGCGCCTGCTGTTCCGCCGTGACGCGCGCCCGCGCCGCCTGCACCCGCTGCGCCTCCTCGCGCTGCCGCGCCGCCTCCGCCGCGCGCTTCGACGCTTCCGCAGCACGCTGCGACGCCGCCTGCTGCGCCGCGGCCGCCGCCGCCGCAGCCCGGCGCCGCGCCTCCTGCTGCCGCGCGAGTTCCGCGAGACGTGCCTGCTCACGCCGCGCGCGCTCCTGCGCTTCCCGGATGCGCCGCGCCTCCGCCTCGCGCCGCTTGCGTTCCTCCTCCAGGCGGCGGCGGCGCTCCTCCGCGAGACGCGCGCGCTCCTGCTGGATGTTCTGCACAATCGCGTCGATGTTCTGCCCGGTGATCGCCTGCTGCGCCTGCGTCTGCACCGCCAGCGCCCGCTGCCCCGCCTCGCTCTGACGCAGCTGCGCGTAGAGCTGCTGCTGCTGCGCGCGCGCGTCCCGCAGCTTCTCCAGCTGCGCGAGCTGCCGCGCCTGCAGCGCCGCGAGTTCCGCCGCGAGCTTCGCCTGCTCCGCGCGCTGCGCGTCCAGCTGCGCCCGTTCCGTGCGGAGCATCTGAATCAGGCGGACGTTCTGTTGCCCGCTCAGGTTCGCGTAGCGCGCGCGCACCAGCAGGTCCGGCAGCGTCCGCGCCTGCGCCAGCAGCTGCAGGTACCGCTCACTCCGCTCGCGGTACAGGGCGTTCATCAGGGCCCGCACGCTCGCCTGCAACTGCTCCACGCGCGCCTGCGTCACGCCCATCTGCGCGTCCAGCGTGGCGATGCTGACCTGCACCGCCTGTGTACGCGCGCGCGTCGCCTGCACGGCCTGCTCCTGCGAGGAGATGCTGGCCGCGAGCGCGTCGATACGTTCCAGCGCCGCCTGCCCCTGCGCGCCCAGCGTGCTGATACGCTCCCGCAGGCGCTGCAGCGCCTGCGCCTGCTGCGCGCTCAGCGCCCGCTGCTGCTGCAACTGCTGCTGCAGGTCCTGCAGCTTCTGGCTGGTCGTCTGCGCGCCCGCGAGCACGGCGAGCAGCGTCAACGTCAGCGGCACGGCCAGGCGGCGCGTCACTCCAGCTCCCGCAGGTAGCGGCCCGACGCGATGAAGCTCCCGATCAGGCCCACCAGCGCCCCCAGGCCCACGAGGGCGCCCAGCACCATCAGCAGCGCCTGCGGGTCCGTGATGACCGGCAGGACCGGCGCGAGCGTCTGCACGCGCGCCGCCAGCTGCACGTACGCCGGGTACAGCACACTCCCGGCGATGACGCCCGCCAGGATGCCCAGCAGCACGCCCTCCAGCAGGTACGGCAGCCGGATGAAGCCGCGCGTGGCGCCCAGCAGGCGCATCACGCTGATCTCATTGCGCCGCGCGTACATCGCCACCCGCACCGCGTTCAGGATGTTGAACAGCGACCCGATCAGCAGCAGGCCCACCAGCACGTACCCCGCGCCGCGCACCGCCGAGAGCGTCCGCACCGTCTGGTCCACGTACCCGGCGCCATACTCGACGTCCTGCACGCCCTCCAGCCGCGAGACGCTCGCGGCGACCGTGCGGGAATCCTCCACGCGCGCGACCCGCAGCCGCAGCGTGTCCGGGAACGGGTTCCCGGCGAGGTCCGCGGCGTCCTTCGCGTACGGGTAATCCCGGGTCATCTCCTCCAGCACCTGCACCTTCGTGACGAGCCGCGCGTCCTGCACGCCCGGCAACGTCCGCACGCGCCGCAGCAGCCCCTGCGTGTCCGTGCCGTCCCGCAGGAACGCCGCGACCTCCACCTGCGCTTCCAGCTGCGCCAGCGCCCGTGAGGCGTTCTGCGTGAGCAGCACCACGAACCCCAGGATCAGCAGCGTGAGCGTCATGGTCGTCAGCGTGGCAACCGCGGCCGTCATGTTGCCGCGCGCGGCCAGCCACGCCTGACGGAAATGCCACCTCACAGCGCGTACCCCCCGTACGGGTCATCGCGCACCAGGCGACCCTGACGCAGCGTGATGGTCCGGTGCCGGAACGTCTCCACGAGGTCCCGCGCGTGCGTCGCGAGCACCACGGTCGTGCCGCGCAGATTCACGTGCTGCAGGACCTTCAGGATGTCGCGGCTGTTGTCCGGGTCGAGGTTCCCGGTCGGCTCATCTGCGAGCAGCAGCGCCGGCTCCGTCACGATGGCGCGCGCAATGGCGATGCGCTGCTGCTCCCCCTGCGACAACTGAATCGGCAGCGCGTGCCGCTTGTGGTCCAGCCCCACCACCCGCAGGGCGTTCCCGACGCGCGCGCCCCACTCCCGCTCGGGCGCGCCCGTGACGCGCAGCGCGAACGCGATATTGTCGTGCACGCTCAGGTGGGGCAGCAGCAGGTTGTCCTGAAACACCATGCCGATGCGCCGGCGGTGCTGCGCGACGCGCCGCCCACGGTAGCGGCTGAGTGACTCCCCGGCGATGTACACCTGCCCGCTGGTCGGCAGGGTGCGTTTCAGGATCAGGTTCATGAAGCTGCTTTTGCCAGCGCCGCTGTGCCCGACCAGGTACACGAACTCGCCTTTCTTGACGTGCAGATTGATGTCCTCGAGGGCGTGCGTGCCGGTCACGGGATACGCGAGGGACACGTGATGAAACTGAATCACGCGCGCTCCTGCTCGGTGCGGCCACGGGCGTGACGGTAGGGGAGGGCAGGGGCCTGGCGTAACATGAGTCCCCGGTATTTTAGGGGTGAGGGCCGCGCGCGTGTGAGGACGGACGCGCCGCCGGAATTGTCGTGCGCGCCTTAGGCGTCCTTCACCTGCACCCGCTATCGTGGACGGTGATGAACAACCGCAACCGCACGCTCCTCGTGGCGGGCGCCCTGGCCGCCACCGCCGCTGTCGGGTACGCCCAGTTCCAGACGCAGGCGTCCCCCGTGAACCTGAACGCCAGCAAGGTCGGGCAGACCTTCCAGCAGGTCCTCGCGTTCACGAACGCCAACTACCTCAAACCCGTGAAGGTCGACGACCTGCTGCGCGGCGCCATCAACGGCATGCTCGCGTCCCTGAATGACCAGTTCACGTACTACGCGCCGCCCGAAGAGAACAAGGTCGACGAGCAGAACCTCGCCGGCGAGTTCTACGGCATCGGCGTGCTCCTCGCACCCGGCAAGGACGGCGTGGGCGGCCAGGTCGACGTCGTCTACAAGGACAACGCGGCTGCGCGCGCGGGCGTGCAGGCCGGTGACCGCTTCCTGAAGATCGACGGGCAGGACGTCAGCACCGCCAGCGTGAACGATATCGTCACGAAGGTGCGCGGCGAGAAGGGCACGAAGGTCCGCATCACCTTCGGGCGCGGCAGCAGCACGTACGAGGTCGTCATCGAACGCAGCCCCGTGGTGATCGCCGCCGTCGAAACGGCCACCCTGAAGCAGGCGGGCGGCGACGTTGCCTACATCGCGCTGAACACCTTCTACAACGAGAAGGTCGAAGAGCAGTTCGAGCGCGCCGTGAGCGACGCCGAGAAGCGCGGCGTGAAGAAGATGATCCTCGACCTGCGCGACAACGGCGGCGGTCTTCTGAACGCCGGCGTGTTCGTCGCTGACAAGTTCCTGCCGAGCGGCAAGATCGTCAGCCTGCGCGACCGCTCCGGCCGCACGCAGGTCGTCGGTGACGCCCGCAAGGAAGCCGGCGACTACACCGGCAAACTCGTGGTGCTGATCAACGGCAACAGCGCCTCCGCGAGCGAGATCGTCGCTGGCGCCCTGCAGGACTACAAGCGCGCCACGCTCATCGGCGAGAAGAGCTTCGGGAAGGGCGTCGCGCAGTCGCCGTTCACGACCGCCGACGGCGGCCGCGCCGTCATTGTCACGAACGAATGGCTGACGCCGCTCGGGCGCCAGATTCACGGCAAGGGCATCACGCCGGAAATCACCGTGAAGGACACCCGCTACCCCACGCCCCTGAACTTCAGCGGCAGCGGCGTTCCTGCCGGCACGAAGCTCACCGTGAACATCGGCGGCCGCACCGTCACCGCCACCGCCGACAAGGACGGCAAGTTCACGTTCATCGACGACGTGAAACGCCCTCAGCGCAGCAGCAGCCAGGGCGAAGCGACCGTCGACGTGAAAACCGACGCGGAGCTTGCCAAGGCCCTCGAAGTCCTCGCGAAGTAACTCCGCACGCCCCTGAACGGAGGACCCCCGCCGCGGCGGGGGTTTTCCCGTATGCTGGGGAGGAATGAGTGCCGTGATTCACCTTCAGGCGCTGGGCCTCACCGAATACGAGGCGCGCGCGTACACTGCGCTGCTCGCCCTGGGGCGCGCGGTGCCCGCGCGCGTGGCACGGCAAGCCGGCATCCCCCGCCCGAAAATCTACGAAACCCTGGAACGCCTTGAAGGGCGCGGCCTCGCCGCCCGCGTCGGCCAGAACCCCCTGGAGTACGCTCCGCTCAGCGCCCGCGAGTACCTTGCCCGCGCGCGCCGCTCCTTCGACGACCGCCTCGACGCCCTGGACCGCGACCTGTCCCGCCTCACGCCGGAGCCCGCGCCGGAAGCCGTGTACCACCTGTACGGCGAGGCCGCCGTACGCGCCATGCTTGAGGACCTCACCCTGAACGCCCGCCGCTCCCTGGTCCTCGCAGGCGACACCGAACTCGCCGAACGCCTGGAGCGCCTCACGCCGCGCGGCGTGCACGTACGCCGCGCCGGCCTGACCGGCCTGCCGCCCATCGCCGTGGCGGGACAGCGGGCGTTCCTGCTCGCCCGTGACGGCGAGGCCGCCGTGGTCGCGCACTTCCACGACGACCCGGCGCTCGGCGAGGCGCACGGCGTGCACACGCACAACCCGGTGATCGTGCACCTGATCGAAGGGTACGTGGAGATGGCCGCCAGCCGTCCCACGAAGTAACCGCGCACGGGAACGGGCGGATGGGTGCACGCCCGTCCGCCCCTGCATTTTGAGCAATAAGGGTCGTGCGGGACTCAGGGTTACTGCTGCAGCCAGCGGACCCACACGCCCCGATTCGGGCTGGCACCGCAACGGGCGACGTACGGAAGCCCGCCCAGGGCGGTCCAGCGGCTGAGGGGTCGCGATGAGGTACCCCGGTCATGAGCTACACGCCCGTTCCGCGGCCCGCAGCAGGGCGACTTCCATGGCGTGCTCGCCTGCTGTCAGGCGATTCCTGCTGCGGAACAGCAGCCTGACGCTGCTGTGATCCAGCGGCCCGGGCGGCCCTCAAGCTCCAGCACCGCCTGGAGCCATGTGCAGTACGTGGGCCGCGTCCCCTCCGGCCAGCCGAACGTCCACGCGGTGTTGACTTGGCTGCGCTGCAGGGTGCAGGGGTACGTTTGGCAGAGGGGCGTGCGGAGTGGATTGATGGCCAGGGGCGTGCGCGCTCCGCGTGTGGGGCACCGTTGGGGTCCGCAGGGCCCACAGGACAAGGATGGGGCATGACCGTACTGGCCAGGGCTGATGGACCTCTGAGCGCCCTGCGGGCCCGAGTGGCTGCTCGGGGAAGCCGTTCCCCCTATGGGAACAACACCTTCAAGGGGTGTACGCTGCGCGCATGATCACCGGCCTCGACCACGTCCAGATCGAAGCGCCCCCCGCCCATGAGGACGCCGCCCGCGCCTTCTACGGCACCTTCCTCGGCCTGCCCGAACTCCAGAAACCCGCCGCGCTCCAGGCCAACGGCGGCGTCTGGTTCGCCCTGCCCGACGGCCGGCAACTCCACACCGGCACCGTGCAGGACTTCACCGCGCGGGACAAAGGCCACCCCTGCCTGCGCACCGGCGACCTCACGGCCCTCCTCGCGCACGCGCGCGCGCACGGCATCCCCGCCGAGGAGGACACGCGCCTCGCCCCGCTGCGCCGCGCGTACCTGCGCGACCCCTTCGGGAACCGCCTCGAAATCGTCGAAGGTCACCACAGCAGCGTTCCCACTCACTAGGCGCTATACAATCCCCGCATGACCACGCCCGCCAGCGTTCCCCTCACGGACCTCGTCGGGTGGCTCGACACCACCCTGAACACCCGAGCCATCCCCGACATCAGCAACAACGGCCTCCAGATCGAAGGGCGCAGCGACGTGCGCCGCATCGCCGTGGCCGTCGACGCCACCCTCAACACCATCCAGGACGCCGCCGACGCCGGCGCGGACCTGCTCATCACGCACCACGGCCTGTTCTGGGGTCAGCCCATGATGCTCACCGGCCCGCACAAACGCCGCGTGCAGGCCGCACTCGACGCCGGCCTCAGCCTGTACACCAGCCACATCCCCCTCGACCTGCACCCGGAACTCGGCAACAACGCCATGATCGCCAGCGCCCTGAGCCTCCAGAACCGCAGCGGCTTCGGCGACTACAAGGGCCTGAAGATCGGCGTGCAGGGCACCCTGCCGTTCCCCATGAGCCTCCAGGACCTCGCGGACCGCATCCAGAAACTCACCGGCGAGATCTGCCTCGTGCACGGCGGCGGCCCCGGCGAGGTGCACCGCGTCGGCATCATCAGCGGCAGCGCCAGCGACCACATCCCCCAGGCGGCCCGTGAAGGCCTCGACACGTTCATCACCGGCGAACCCAAGCACCAGGCGTTCAGTGACCCCTTCGAGTACGGCGTGAACGCCATCTACGCCGGGCACTACGACACCGAGGTGTTCGGCGTGCGCGCCCTCGCCGCGCGCATCGAGGAGACGTTCGGGCTGCCCTGGCAGTTCCTGCACCACCCCAGCGGCCTGTGAGCGCGGGGCTGTTCATCACCTTCGAAGGGCCCGAGGGCGCGGGAAAGAGCACGCAGGTGCGCGCCCTCACCGCGCATCTCGCCGCGCTCGGCGTGCCGCACACCCTCACGCGCGAACCCGGCGGCACGCCCTTCGGCACGCGCGTCCGCGACGTTCTCCTTGACCCGACCCTTCAGATCGACCCGCTGCCGGAATTCCTGCTGTACAGCGCCAGTCGCGCGCAGCTCGTCACGGACGTCATCCGCCCGGCCCTCGCGCGCGGCGAGGTCGTGATCTGCGACCGGTACTTCGACAGCAGCCTCGCGTACCAGGGCGGCGGGCGCGGGCTGAGCAGCGAGCTGCTGCGCCGCATCACGCACGAAGCGACCGGCGGGCTCACGCCGCACCTGACGTTCCTGCTCGACCTCGACCCGAGCGTCGGCCTGGGCCGCGTCGCGGCGCGCGGCCAGCCGGACCGCCTGGAGCGTGCCGACCTCGACTTTCACACCCGCGTGCGCGCCCGCTTCCTGGATCTCGCCGCCGCCGAACCCGCACGTTTCGAGGTGCTCGACGCCACGCGCCCGCAGGAGGCCCTGAGCGCCCACATCACCGCCCGCGTGGACGCCCGCCTCCCCGCACGGCCCTGAGCCCGGGTGGCCCGCTCAGGGCAGCTTGAGCTCGTACAGCCTGTTCCAGCGTTTCCCGGTCACCAGCAGGTGACCGGTTTTCGCGTCGTACGCAATACCGTTCAGCACGTCATCCGGGTCGACTCGGGGGTGCTGGCGCGCCACGGCCGACAGGTCCAGCCACGCCGTCACCCGGCCGGTCTTCGCGTCGATCCGCGCGATGCGGTCCGTCATCCACACGTTCGCGTACACCTGCCCGTTCACGAACTCCAGTTCGTTCAGGTTCACGACGCCCTGCCCGGCGTCCGTCACGCGCACGCGCCCCAGCACCCGGAATGTCTGCGGGTCCCGGAACGTTAGCTGATCACTGCCGTCACTCTGAATCAGGCGCGTCCCGTCCGTCGTGAGGCCCCACCCCTCGCCCTCGTACGGCAGGGTGCCCATGCGCTTCAGGGTGCGCGCGTCGTACACGAACGCCTGCCCGTTGCGCCACGACAGCTGATACACGCGCCCGTTCAGGACCGTGACGCCCTCGCCGAACACCTCGCGCGGCACCGCAGCGCGCGCCAGCACCGCGCCCGTTTCCAGCGCTACGCGCCGCACCTCCGACTGCCCGTTCAGGCCCGTGCCCTCCAGCAGCGTGCTCCCGTCCAGCACCAGGCCCTCCGTGAACGCGCGCGGGTCATGCGGGTACGTGCGCACCACGCTCGGCTTCAGGATCGGCGCGCGAGAAGGCGACGGCGCGGCGCTCACGGAGAACACCGCGAGCGCCGCCGACAACAGGACCATGACAGGACGAACGACCATGCCCTCACGTTACCCGAGTCAGGTGAGCGAACCGGGCACGTCAGGCGCCGTTCGTGTCCGCGGCGGGCGCTACGAACGCGGCACTGTCGTAGTACGTCCGGAACGCCGCGACGCGCTCCCCGTCCTTCTCGATGATGCTCACGCCGCGGTACTCGATGGGCCGACCATCCTTCAGGGTGCCGCGCGACACCCACTCCATCACGCCGAGTCGCTCCCCGTCCGCGTGATGCGTGAATTCACTGCGGATGTCCTGGAAGTTCCCCAGGTACGCCGTCCAGAACTGCTGCGCGCCGTCGTGGCCGCGGTGCGTCTCGCGCGTGAGGTTCTCGCTCGTGCCGTCCTCGGTGTACAGCTCCACCAGGGGGGCCGGGTCGCGCTGCTGCTCGGTGCTCTGCAGGGCCTGCATGAATCGTTCCGTCAGGTTCATGCGCTCAGCACAGCACGCCCGTATGGCTGCCACCTGAGCGGCACCTTCACACGCCGTCAGGATGGCACGCTGCCCCACGATTCCAGCTCCAGCTGCGCCGCCGCGCGCACCGCCTCGTGCGGGTCCCGCGTGAGCGCCTCCACTGCGCGGCGCTCCGCGTACCGCGCGAGCGTCCATGCGCTCGACGCGCGCACCTCCCACGCGGGGTCCGCCGCGCCCTGCCGCGCCAGCGGCCGTCCTTCCGGCACGAGGGTATTCCCGAGGACCGTCAGCGCGTTGCGCGCCATGCCCTTTCGGCGCGCCCGCAGGAACGCCGATCCCGCGAAGCGCCGCTCGAACGCCCGCTCGCTCCCTCCGAAGAACGCGCTCAGGTCCGGGTGCGCCAGCTCCGCGTCCGGCACGAGTGCACGCGCCACTGCGCCCGCCTTCCCGCTCCACGGGCACACCTCCAGGCAGCCGTCACACCCGAACAGCCACTCGCCTACGCCCGCACGCAGCGCGCGCGGCACCACCCCACGGTGCTCGATCGTCAGGTACGACACGCACCGCCGCGCGTCAATCATGCGGTCCGGGCCGATCGCCCCGGTCGGGCAGGCCGTCACGCACCGCGTGCACCGTCCGCAACGGTCCGGGTGGCGCGCGTCCCGCCCCTCGAACGGCAGGTCCGTCAGCAGCACCGCCAGCGTCAGGAACGCCCCCAGCTGCGTGCTCACCAGCATCCCGGACTTCCCCTGCCACCCCAGGAACGCTCGCCCGCCCAGGTCCCGCTCCATGATCGGCCCGTGGTCCACGTACCCGCGCGTCCGCACCCCGAGGCGAGCTGCCTCCACCTCCAGGCGCTCCAGCCGCGGCGTGAGCTGATCATGGTAATCCGGCGTCCACGCGTACCGCGCCACCCGCCCCACCCGCACGCCGCCCGCCGGGACCGGCAGTTCCGGGAATGCGTGCGACACGCCCAGCACCAGCACGCTGCTCACGTCCGGCAGGCTCGTCCCCAGGTCCGTGCGTCGCCACGCCTGCCGCTCCAGGTAGGTCATGTCCGCGTGCCGTCCTGCGCTGAGCCAGTCCGCGTACCGCACCCACGCCTCGCGCGGCACCTGTGCGGACGCCCACCCGACCGCGTCGAACCCCAGGTCCAAGGCGAGATCGGCGAGGGTCGAATACGGGTTCACGCGCGCCAGTATGCCGCTTCGCCTGCGCGCGCAACGCCCACGAACGCACAAATGCCCCGGCCACCCATCGCCATGTAGATCGGCCCCGCGTGAACCCCAACAGCGCGGGGGCAGCCCGCCTGGACTGCCCCCCGCGCGCCGCAGGCTTACAGGGCCTGCGCGGCCGCCTCATCCAGGAACCACGTGGGTTCCTGTACCTGCGCGACCGGGTGCGCCTCCAGGCCGTCCTTGACTTCCCGGAGGATGTTCGCCTTGTTCGCGCCGGTCACGAGCAGCCAGCGCTCGCGGGCCGCATTGATTTCCGGGAACGTGAAGGTCAGCCGGTCCGTGTCGAGCTTTGGCACGTGGTTCGCGGTGACGCGGCCCGTGGCGTGCAGCGCCGCCGTGCCCGGGAACAGGCTGGCGGTGTGCCCATCGTCACCCATGCCGAGCAGCACCACGTCGAACTGCGCGGGCAGCAGCGCCTCGTACGCGCGCGCGGCGTCCTGAACGGGCCGCACTTCGCCCTGCAGGCGGTGCACCTGCTCCGCCGGGATCGGCACGTGCGCGAGCAACTCGTCGTACGCGAGTTTGTAGTTGCTGTCCGGGCTGTCCGGGCCGACGCTGCGCTCGTCACTGAAGTACACGTGCAGCGCCGCCCACGGGATCGTCTGGTCCCGCAGCGCCCGGTACATGAGCTTCGGCGTGCTGCCGCCCGCGAGGGCGACGTAGAACGCCCCGCGCGCCGTCACGGCGTCGCGCGCGACCTGCGCGAACGCGCGCGCGGCGGTCTGCGCCGTGTCGAGCGGCGTGGGGGAGACGACGGTGTTCATGGTGGGCGCCGTCATTGCGCACCTGCCAGGGCGAGTTTCAGGGCGCGCTCGAACACGTTCCCGCGTTCCGGGCGGGCCATGACGCGCGCGAGGCCCTGCGCGAGCGTCATGCCAGGCACCTGCATTTCGGTGGTGCGCTCCACACTCGGGAGCACGCACGTGCACGTGACCGTGTCGCCACCAGCCGTTTCGAGGGCGAAGCGCACACCGTCACCTTCGAGGGCCACGCCGCACAGGTCGCCGTTCTCGCGGCCGCAGTTGGTGGCGGACGCCAGCGTGATGCGGCTCAGGTCCGGCCATCCGAGCGTACTGGCGATCCACCCGGCGTACAGGCGCGCGGGCAGGTCCTTCTCGCCGGCGTACGTGACGTGCACGCGCTCCACGCGGCCGATCTGCAGGGCCGCGTCGGGCGCGTCGAACACCTGCGCGAGCCCTTCGCGCCACGATGCGGTGCGGGACCACCCGAGGTCCGCGAGCGCGTACCGTCCCGCTGCGGGGATGCCGAGCGTGAGGGCGTCTGCGATGACCTGGTCGGCGATGTCCGCGAGTTCCGCGAGGAGCGGCCCGCCGGGCGGGTCGTCGGACGCCCACCAGATGTGGTTGAGGGTGGCGGGTCGCAGCAGCGGCAGGATCGCGCCGCGCAGCTGCTCGGGGTTCGCGTCGAGCGTGAGGCGCTCGATGTACACCCCGCCGCGTTGCGGGACGAGGCGCGCCTCGACCTGCACGCTGTCGTCGCCGTCCATCACGCCGATGATCTGCCGACCGGCGTAGCGGCCTTCCAGGCCCGCGAGGGCCTCCTCGACGCGTGCGAGGTGCTTCTTTTCAGTGAGGGCGACGATGTTGCCGGTGTACGCGCGCGTTTCCACGCCGGCTTGCGTCCAGAGGTCATCGAGGACGGTTTCCGCTTTGCGGACGTCCGTGCGGACCGGGCCGAGGTTCACGGGTTGGGTCATGCTGCCTCCGTCACAGGCGGCGCCAGCGGCGGTCGTGGCCGAGCAGGTCGTCGGCGGCGTCGGGCCCCCAGGTGCCGCTGGTGTAGGGTTGCGGTTCGACGTCCATGTTCAGGATGTGTGCGACGAGTTCCCAGGCGCGTTCCACTTCGTCCTCGCGGGGGAACAGCGTGGCGTCGCCGAGCATCGCGTCGAGGAGCAGGCGGGAGTACGGGCTTTCCAGCTGCGCGCCGAACGCGTCGTACCGGAAGTCCATGACGACCTCGCGCAGCAGGTCCTCCTGCCCGGGCGTCTTGCTGCTGAACTTCAGGCTGACGCCCTCGTCCGGCTGGATGCGGAACGCCAGCACGTTGCGTTCCGCGCCGCCGGGGAACAGGCCGAGCGGGGGGCGCTGGAACACCACGGCGATTTCCGTGACCTTCTTCGGGAGGTGCTTGCCGCTGCGCAGGTAGAACGGCACGCCGCTCCAGCGCCAGTTGTCGATCTCGAGCTTCACGGCGACGTACGTGGGCGTCTTGCTGCCGGGCTTTACGTTCGGCTCATCGCGGTAGCCGACGACCTGCTCGCCGCTGACGGTGCCGGCGGCGTACTGGCCGCGCACGGCGGCGTCCTCGGTGATGGGGCGCGTGGCGCGCAGGACCTTCACCTTCTCGTCGCGGATGGCGCCCGCGTCGAACGCCACGGGCGTCTCCATGGCGGTGAGGGCGAACAGCTGCATCAGGTGGTTCTGAAGCATGTCGCGGACGACGCCCGCCTCCTCGTAGTACCCGGCGCGGCCTTCCAGGCCGAGGTCCTCCGCGGCGGTGATCTGCACGTGGTCCACGTACGTGCGGTTCCAGATCGGTTCGAAGATGGCGTTCCCGAAGCGGATCGCCATGATGTTCTGCACCGTTTCCTTGCCGAGGTAGTGGTCGATGCGGTAGACCTGCGTTTCCTGCCAGTGCGCGTGGATGGTGGCGTTGAGGTCCAGGGCGCTCTGCAGGTCGCGGCCGAAGGGTTTCTCGATGATCAGGCGGCGCCAGCCTTCGGTTTCGTCGGCGAGGCCGGCGCTGCCCAGGCCGGTGCTGATCGGCTCGAACAGGCTGGGCGGCGTGGACAGGTAGAACACGGCGTTCTTGCGGCCTCCATGCGCGGATTCGGCCTCGTCGAGTTCGCGTTTGATGCGCTCGTAGATGCCGATGTCCGCGAAGTCCCCGAAGGTGTAGAACAGCAGCGACGCGAACTTCTCGAGGCTGCCTTCCTGAATCTCGTCGGTTTCCTTGCTGGTGCGCAGGGCGTCCAGCGCGAACTCCCGGAACTGCTCGTCGGTCATGTCCTGGCGGCCCACGCCGAGGATGTTGAAGGCCGTGCCGAGCAGGCCGTCCTGCCACAGGCCGAACACGGCGGGCAGGAGTTTGCGTTTGGCGAGGTCGCCGGTCACGCCGAAGATCACGAGGGTGGCGGGCTCGGGCGCGCGGTTGCGGCGCATGCCCTGCCGGAACGGGTTGTTGCTCTCGCCGGGGCGGTGGTGGATGGCCTGCTCCGAAGCGGTTTCGGTGAGCTGGGACGCGTCGGCGGGGACGCTGCGGTTCGGGTCAGTCATTGCTCTTCACCCGCTGCTGGCCGCTCTCGCCGAGCTGCACTTTCGCGTCGGTGCCGCTCACAGCGGCCCCGTCGGTGTTCAGGGCCACTTCGGGCGTGTGCGCTTCGTGCGGCTTCACGGCCTCGACGGTGACTTCCTGCTGGGCGTGTTCGATCTTCTTGACGGCGTGCCCGCCGAACGCGCGGCGCATGGCGCTGAGCATCTGCCCGGCGTAGCTGACGTCCTGCTGGCTGCGGAAGCGCATCTGCGTGCTAAGCGTGATGACGGGCGTCGGGACGCCCTGCTCGATGCTGTCGATGATGGTCCAGCGGCCCTCGCCGCTGTCCGCGACGTAGTCGCTGAGTTCCGCGAAGGTGACGTCCTGCTTCAGCGCCTCGGCGGTCAGGTCGAGCAGCCAGGAGCGGACGACGCTGCCGTGCCGCCACAGTTCCGCGATCTGCGCGAGGTCCAGGCCGAACTCCTGCTTGGCCTGCATCAGCTCGAAGCCTTCGGCGTACGCCTGCATCATGCCGTACTCGATGCCGTTGTGGACCATCTTGACGTAGTGGCCGCTACCGCTGGGGCCCATGCGGCCCCACCCGCGGTCCCGGGCGGGCGCGAGGGCCTCGAACACGGGGCGCAGGCGCTCCACGGCGCCTTCCTCGCCGCCGATCATCATGGCGTAGCCTTCCTGCAGGCCCCAGATGCCGCCGGATGTGCCGACGTCCACGAAGAAGATGCCGTGCCGCGCGAGTTCCTCGGCGCGGCGTTTGGTGTCCTTGAAGTTGCTGTTGCCGCCGTCGATGATGATGTCCCCGGCGGTCATGCGCGCAGCGAGGTCCTGAATGGTCGCTTCGGTGGGGTGCCCGGCGGGCACCATGATCCACACGGCGCGTTCGCCGGGCGTGCCAAGCTGCGCGAGCAGATCGTCGAGGTCGGTGGCGCCACGCGCACCGAGGCCAACGACGTGCTGTACGTTCTGGGCGTTCAGGTCGTACCCGACGACGTTCACGCCGCCCTGTACGAGGCGGGCGACCATGTTGCCGCCCATTTTGCCGAGGCCGATCATGCCGATATTCATCATGTTCCTCCGATTGGTAACGATTCCAGAACTGTACTCATCTGGCGGCGAACCCGCCACTCACGCCCCGCAGTGTACCCCCAGGACTCTCATCTGCCCGGGTGGGTAAAGCCAAACGCAAGCCCCGCCGCACGCGCACCGTACAACAAGAGCGGGCCCGGCCCGCTCACCTCAACGCTTGCGCCGACCACCTTTCGCCGCGCGCGCCGCCTTCTGCGCTTCCTTCTGCTGCTCCTGGTACCGCTTCGCGGTGTCCTCCAGCAGCTGCGCCCCCTGCGCGTCCACGCTGCGCTGCAACTCGATCAGGGTCTGCGCCGACGCATTGCGCAGCAGCCGCTCCACCGGCTTCGCCGCCCACTTGAAGCGCACCCGCGCGTTCGTCGTGAGCGTCACCTCCGTACCGCCGGGAATCGGCTTGAAGCCCCACGCCTGCGAGAACTTCTCGACCGGCCCGAACGGCCGGGTCGACTCGTACCCGCCGCGCGTCGGCGCCTGCACCTGCAGATACTTCGCCGGGAACGACAACCCCAGCATCTTGTTCGGCAATTTCACGTGCAGCGCCGCATTCTGCACGATGCGTTCCTCACCCGTGTACGACATGTTGCGCACGTTCGGGTCCCACTTCCAGCGGCGCTTCGGGTCCAGTGCCTGCCGGAACAGCACATCCGGGCGCGCGCGAATCACAACCGTGTCCTTGAAGGTAATCAGCTCCGACATACGTACCCTCCATGCTACGCCAGGCACCCGGGCCGCGCGCCCTGCGGCGCTATCATGCCCGGTGTGACGTACAAGGCGTACCCCAAAAGCAAAGCCCGTCAGGCTCAGGACGCCGCCCGCGACCACCTCCCCCTCAAGGCCTGCATCCAGCCCGACGTGATCCCCACCGGGCAGGTCGTGGACCTCTACAGCGACGGCGCCTGCGACACCCAGGCCGGCCACGGCGGCTGGGCCACCATCCTCCGCTACGGCGACCGCGAACTCGAACTCAGCGGCAACGCCACCGAAACCACCAACAACCGCATGGAACTCACTGGCCTGCTCGAAGGCCTCCGCGCCCTCAAACGCCCCTGCCAGGTGCGCGTCGTCACCGACAGCCAGTACCTCCGCAAAGCCTTCACCGACGGCTGGGTCCTCAACTGGCAACGCAACGGCTGGCGCACCGCCGCCAAGGACCCCGTCAAGAACCAGGACCTCTGGGAAGCCCTCATCGACGAGGCCCGCAAACACGCCATGACCTTCGTGTGGGTGCGCGGCCACAACGGCCACGCCGAAAACGAACGCGTCGACGTCCTCGCCGTGCAGGAACGCAAGAAACTCCGCAAGTAGGCCCCCCGCACGCCCGCTCGCCTCCGCCATTTCGCGCGTTGACCTGCACCCCCGGGCAGCGCGTACCCTGCGGTATGACGCAACTGGAACCACCGCCGCACGGGTGGCGGACGTTCGTGTGGCTGTGGTCCTCGCAGGCCGTCAGCGTGATCGGCGGGGCGCTCAGCGCCTTCGCGTTCAACATCTACCTCACGCAGACGCGCTACCCACTGCCCGAACAGAAGCCCGAACTGGCCGCGGCGCTCAGCCTCACCGCCCTCGCGTTCATGGCCACCGCCATTTTCGGCGCGCCCATCGCCGGCGCCGTCGCGGACCGCTTCGACCGGCGCCGCATCATGCTCACCTGCGACGTGATCGGCGGCCTCACCTCCATCGGCTGCGCCGCCCTGCTGGCCCTCAGCACGCCGCCCCTGTGGCTCCTCATTGCCCTGATGGCCATCATCGGCCTTACCAGCACCTTCCACGGCAGCGCTTTCGACACCAGCTACGCCACCCTCGTGCCCCGAGAGCGGCTACCCCGCGCGAACGGCATGATGCAGACCATCTGGAGCCTGTCCGGCCTCGCCGCGCCCGCCCTGGCCGCCTCCATCATCGCCCTGCCCGCCCTCGCCCGGCACGGTGGTGGCCCCGCCTGGCTCGCCGGCCTGCGCGACGGCGTGCCCCTCGCGCTCGTCATTGACGGCGTCACGTTCCTGCTCGCCGCGCTCGTCCTCACGCGCCTCGCCATCCCCCGCCCCAACGTCGCCGCCGGTCCCGCCGCCCCTCACACCACGCCCGCGCGCCGCACCCTCCGGGACGACGTCCGCCTCGGCTGGACGTTCATCCTGCAGCGTCCGCCCCTGCTGCACCTGCTGCTCACGTTCGCCGGCATCAACCTCCTCACCAACGGCCTCGGCGTCCTCGAACCGCTCCTGGTGAAATTCACCCTCAAACCCGACTGGCAGGCCCGTGACCTCAGCTTCGAGCAGGCGTTCGCGGCGCTCACCATCGCGCACAGCGCCGGCGGCGTCCTCGGCGGCCTCCTCATCAGCACCTGGGGCGGCCTGCGGCGCGCGCGCGTCCTCGGCGTCCTCATCCCCATGATCCTCTCCGGCGCGGCCCTGTTCGGCGTCGGCACCGGCAGCACCCTCCCACTCACCGCCACGTTCGCCGTCCTGATGGGCCTGATGCTGCCCGCCATGAACGCGCACTCCCAGAGCATCTGGCAGTCCCGCGTGCCCGCCCACCTGCAGGGCCGCGTGTTCAGCGTCCGCCGCCTCATCGCGCAGTTCACCGCGCCCATCAGCTCCGCCCTCGCCGGCATCCTCGCCGCCCGCTACGCGCCCGGCGGGATCATCGCCGTGAGCGGCGCCCTGATCGTCCTGCTGAGCGCCGCGCAGCTCCTGAACCCCGCCCTGCGCCACGTCGAGGACGCCGACGACCCCGCCCTGCAGCCCGCGTAAACGGTTGTTCATTGTTCAGCGGGCGGGGCTACGTAGCCCCGCCCGCTTCGCATTACGACCCCCGGTTTTTTGCGGCGCTCGCGGCTGCCCGCGCCGCGCGCGTCTGCATGACCTTGTGCATCTGGTCCAGCTCGCCCGTGCAGGGTTGCTGATTGGGGCGCGCGTGGTTGCGCTCGTCCAGTTCGACGCACCAGCGAGCCGCGAACATCTTCGTGGCGGCCGTCAGCGCCGGCCCGGACCCTTCGCCGCCGTTCTGGAAGAACGTCACCACCAGGAAGTTCGGCGTCTGCCCGTTCCCGATGGGCCCGTACCCCTCGTACCAGGCGTTCGTCCACCCGTAGTTCTTGCGGTGACTCTCGGCGTTCTCGGCCGTGCCGGTTTTCCCGGCGGTGCGTACCGGGAAGAAGTTCGGGCCGAGCATGTGCGCGGCGGTGCCGTTGTACGCCCCGGCGCGGGTGGTCGTCATGCTCATGCCGCGTTTCACCGTCTCGAAGTCCCGCAGGTTGCCGGGAATGCGCGTGCCCGGGTTCACCGGCCGCGCCTGCCCACCCACCGCCTTCAGGACCGTGAGAGGCCGCCGCACGCCCTCGTTCTCCAGCGTGCTGAGCGCCGACGCGATCTGCGCGGGCGTCACCAGCAGCGCGTCCTGGCCGATGGCGAAACTCAGCGCCTGCCCGGGCTGCCACACCAGCGGCGCCTCCCCGCGCGCCTTGCGGGCCGCGTTCGCTGCCGCCCACGTCGTGTTGAAGTTCTCGATGCTCGGGATGTTGCCGGTCTTCTCGCCGATCAGCTCCAGCCCGGAAGTTTTCCCGAACCCGAAATCCTGAATGCGCCGCGACAGGTAGTTCGTGAACGTGCGCGGGTCCGCGCTGATCGCCGCCTGGTAGTACCACGTGTTGCACGAGTGCGCGATGGCGAGCGCGCCGTCCATCGGGCCCATGCTGCCCGTGCGGTGCCAGTTGTACCGCGGCCCGCCGAAGCGGATGTACGGCAGGCACGTGAAGGTCTTGTTCCCCCACCGCTCAATGAACGCCAGCGTGCTGGTCGGCTTGAACACGCTGCCCGAGTCGAACTGCTGCACCACGCGGTTCTGCATGACCGCGTCCGGCGACGTGAGCGCCTGCACGAGTTCCTTCGGGCGCGGCGACTGCGAGAACCAGTTCGGGTCGTACGTGGGGCTGCTCGCCAGCGCCAGCACCTCGTTCGTGCGCGGGTCCAGCGCGATGATGGCGCCCTTCACGACCTTCTCCTGCGTCGTGCCGTACTTCACGCGGTTGCGGTTGATTTCCGGCAGCGCCTCCCGCAGCGCCCGCTCGGCCGCCGCCTGCAGCGTGCTGTCGATGGTGAGCACCACGTCCTGCCCCTTACGGCCCGGGTCAACGACCTTGTCGCCCTGCGGCCGGCCGTTCGCGGTGACTTCCACGCGGCGCGTGCCGTTGCGGCCCGGCAGGACCTTCATCTCCTCCAGGCTCGCTTCCAGCCCGCTCGCGCCCACCAGATCCCCGAGCGTGTACCCACCCTCCTTGACTTCCTCGTCGTTCGCCTCGCGCGTGTACCCGAGCAGGTGCGCGGCGAGCTTCCCGTGCGGATACACGCGCTCCAGGCGCTCCCGCAGCTCCAGGTTCGGCTGCAGCGCTGTGAACTCGTACAGCGCCGGGATGCGGTCCGCGGGGATGTTGCGTGCGAGCGTTACTTCCTTTTCCTTGTGGACGTCCGGCTCGATGGGCTGGCCGTTCACGAGTTTGTCGGCGGGGACGCCCGCGAGGTAGCGGATCTTGTCCCAGTTGTCGATGGGCCGGTCCTTGATCCTGCCGGTGTAGATCAGGTCCACCGCCATGCGGTTCGTGGCGAGCAGCACACCGTCGCGCGTGCGGATCTCGCCGCGCAGCGCGCGGATCACCTCGTCGCGCTGGTAGTTGTTGTTGCTCTGCGTCGCGAACTCGTGGTAGCGCGTGACCTGCAGGTCGTACAGGCGCGCGGCGTACACGCTGAACACCGCCGTGAACGTCAGCGCGATCCAGCGCGCGCGGTTCATCAGCGGCGCGCGGCGCGTCTCGGCCGGGGCACGCCCGAGCGACAGGCGATCCACACGGTCACGGCGCATACGGGCACGACTCATACGAGACCCTCCTCCGGCGACGGCTGCCGACCGAACGCCCAGCCGCTCAGGCGCGCCCACGTGGGCGCCACCAGCAGCGTGAACGCCAGCTGCACCGGCAGCACCTGCACGAGCGCGTCCTGCGTGACGAGGCCGCCACGCAACCAGTACGTGAGCACCAGGAACGTCGCCCACTGCCCCACCACGGCCGTCACGACCGTCACGAGCGTCTGCAGCAGGCCACGGTCCGACAGGAACTTACGCAGGCCCAGCACCAGCAGCACCCCGCCCGCCGCGCCCGCCGCATGCAGGCCAAGCAGGCCGTGCCCGAGAGCGTCCTGCACGAGCCCCAGCCCGTACGCGCCGAGCAGCGCCCACCCGGGCCGCCAGCGCAACGCCACCGCCACCGCCGTGAGCAGGAACAGGTCCGGCGGCGTGAGCTGCGCGGGCAGCAGCGCCGACAGCGCCCCCTGCAAGCCCACCAGCAGCAGCAGGAACAACAACGGACGCATCAGAGGCCCCCCAGCACGGTCACGTCCTCCACGACGGACGCGTCCACCGCCGGCTTCACGACGACAGTGCGCATCACGTCGTTCGGACCGAGCGGCAGGACCTTCTCGACCGTGCCCACGCGGATGCCCACTGGGAACACCCCACCGAGACTGTTCGTCACGAGGGCGTCGCCGACCTTCACGGGCACGTTCAGCGAGAAGCGCGCCTTCAGGCGGTCCGGCGGCTGACCCACCGCGATCCCCCGCCCGCCACGGTTGCGCGCGAGCGTCACCCCGATGCGGCTTTCCGGGTCCGTGAGGGCCAGCACGACCGCCTCCTGCGCGCTCACGTTCACAACCTGACCGATCAGGCCCGCCGGGACCGTCACGGGCATGCGCACGCGCACGCCGTTCGCCGCGCCGCGGTTCACGGTCAGGCGGCTCAGCAGCGGACTCGGGTCCACCGCGACGACCTGCGCGATCCCGACGACGTTCGGCGCCTGCGTCGCGCGGATGCTCTCCACCTGCCGCAGCCGCGACACCTCCCGCTGCAGCTGCTCGTTGCGTTCACGCAGCACGTCGTTCTGCGCGCGCAGCTCGTGGTACCGCGCCGCGAGGTTGCGTTCCTCCACGAGCGTCACGTACGCCTGCCGCAGGTTCCGCGCGCCCTGCAGGAACACGCGGTTCACCGGCGCCACCCCCGCCGTGACGGCTGCGGGCGCCACCACCTGAAAGCGCGTGGTGACCATACTGACGCCCAGCAGGCCCAGGAACAGCAGCGCTGCGCGACGCCAGCCGGTCACGCGCCCTCCAGGGCTCCGCTCGTCTCGCCCCACACGGGCACGCCGTGCGCGCGCAGCGTGCGCGTCACGAGCGCCAGCGGGAACCCCACCACGTTCGAGTAATCGCCGTTCACGCACGCCACGAGCGCCATACCGAGCGCCTGGATGCCGTACCCACCGGCCTTGTCGAGGCCCTCGCCGCTCGCGGCGTAATGCTGCACCTCGGCGTCCGTGAGCGCGCGGAACGTCACCTCGGTGCGCTCCACCCCGCTCGTGACCTGCCCGGCGCGCAGCGCCGCCACGCCCGTGAACACCTCGTGCGTCCGCCCGGCCAGGCGCCGGATGAACGCGGCGTTCTCGGCAGCGTCGCGCGGCTTGCCGAGGATCGCCCCCTCCAGCGCCACGAGCGTGTCCGCGGCGAGCACCAGTGGCGCGCCGTCCACACGCTCGGCGACCGCGCGGGCCTTCTGCACCGCGAGGTCCTCGGCCACGCGCGCCGGGTCGGTGTGCTCGCTGATCTCCGGCAGGTCCGCCGTGAGCACCCGGAACGGCACGCCGAGCAGGCCGAGCAGCTCGCGGCGCCGCGGGCTGCCCGACGCGAGCACCACCGAAGTGGTCGCGTCGTCCATCACGTGCTCAGTACCCCTGCTGATTCGAGCCACCCGACACCAGACCCACGCCGCCGCTCGTGCCGAGACGCGTGGCGCCCGCCGCGATCATCGCCGCGGCGTCCTCGGCGGTGCGCACGCCGCCCGCCGCCTTGATCTGCGCGCGGCCCGCGATCACGCGGTTCATGAGCTCCACGTCCTCCAGGGTCGCGCCGCCCGGCCCGAAGCCCGTGCTGGTCTTCACGAAGTCCGCGCCCGCCGCGACGGCCGCCTCAGTCGCGCGGACCTTGCCGTTCTCGTCGAGGTAGCAGGTTTCGATAATGACCTTCAGGACCGTGTCCGGAATGGCTTTGCGCACGGCCGCGATGTCCGCCTGCACGTACTCCCAGTCACCCGCGAGGGCGCTGCCGATGGCGATGACCATGTCCACCTCGTCGGCGCCGGCCTCGACGCTCAGGCGCGCCTCGACGGCCTTCTGCTCGCTGGTCACGGCACCGAGCGGGAAGCCACACACCGTCGCCACGAGTACGTCGCTGCCGGACAGTTCCGCGCGGGCCAGCGCCACATGCTGAGGGTTCACGCACACCGCCCGGAACGCATGCTCGCGCGCCTCGGCGCAGAGTTTCACTATGTCCGCCGGGGTGGCGGTGGCTTTGAGCAGGGTGTGGTCGATGTAAGGCGCGAGATTCACCCGCCCAGAATACCCGCAGACCCTAAGAAAACGTGAAACGCCGCCCGGCCCCGTCCCACGCGCGCCCCTACAGCGCGGACGTGGCGAACTCCAGCTCGGTGCTGCGGTACACGACCCGGCCCGCCTCCTGCACCGGCAGCAACTCGAACTCCGCCGTGGCCGGCAGCGGCAGGTGCCCGCCCTCACCCACGCGCGGCCGCACCGCCACAGTCAACGCGCCGCTCCCCTTCGAACGGACCGTCACGTCAAACGCCTCCATGCCCACCGGCGCCGCCTGCTCCAGCAGACGCTCACGGAACTCCGGGAGGTGCTGCTCGATTTCCGCACGCACCTCAGCACTGCACTCTTCGAACGTCATGCCTCATTGTGTGCCGCGCCGCCTGAGCGCACGATGGCCGCCCGGTGAACCGTCCTGGCCGAATGGCCGGCACCCACCAACCCGGTATGCTGCGCGCATGAGCGACCCCACCCCCCAGGACGCCGTGAAACTCACGGCCGGCCAGCCCTTCCCGGACTTCGCGCTGCCCGACGCGGACGGCACCGTCCACCGCCTCGCCGACCACGCCGGCCACTACGTCGTCCTGTACGCGTACCCCAAAGACGACACGCCCGGCTGCACCAAGGAAGCCTGCGACTTCCGCGACAACGCCACCCTGCGCGCGCACGGCGCGCAGGTGCTCGGCGTCAGCCGCGACGACGCCGACAGCCACGCGAAATTCGCCGAGAAGTACAGCCTGCCGTTCCCGCTGCTCAGCGACCCGAACGCCGAATTCCTCCGGAGCATCGGCGCGTACGGCACCAAGAACATGTACGGCAAGGTCACCGAAGGCATCAAGCGCAGCACCTTCCTGATCGGCCCGGACGGCAAGCTCGTGAAGGCGTGGTACGCCGTGAAGGTCGACGGGCACGCCGACGCCGTCGTGAACGCCATCGAGACCGACCAGAAGGTCCGCAGCGCGTGATGGACCTCGAAGCGCTCAAAAAGGACGCCGCGCTGCGCGCCGTCACGTTCATCCGCAGCGGCATGCGCGTCGGCCTCGGCACCGGCAGCACCGCCAAGTACGCCATCGAGGAACTGGGGCGCAAGGTCACGAGCGGCGAGCTGACCGGCATCACCGCCGTCGCCACCAGCGAAGCCAGCGACGCCCTCGCCCGAGCGGTCGGCATCACCGTCGAAGACCTCGACCCGCGCCCATTCGACGTCGCCATCGACGGCGCCGACGAGATCGACCCGCAACTCAACCTCATCAAGGGCCTCGGCGGCGCGCTGCTGCGCGAGAAACTCGTGGAAATCCAGGCGCGCGAGTTCATCGTCATCGCCGACCACACCAAGATCGTCACGGCGCTCGGCGAAAAGGCCCCGCTGCCCATCGAGGTCGCGCAGTTCGGCGTGGTCAGCACCACCGAGCGCCTGCGCGCACTCGGCGCGACCGGCGAACTCCGCATGAACGGCGACCGGCCGTTCGTGACCGACAACGGCAACTTCATCTTCCACGCGCGCTTCCCGGCCGGGCATGACCTCACCGCCGCCGAGCGGTCCCTGAAAGGCACCCTCGGCGTCGTCGATACGGGCCTGTTCATCGGCATGGCCACGCGCGCGTTCGTCGCTGCGCCCGAAGGCGTGCGCGAACTCCACCGCTGACCACGCCGGACGCCCCCACCCGAAGGCAGCCCGCAAGGGTCCGCCGCCCTGTGTGTCCAGACGCCCCCGAGCCGCCGCGCCCGGGGGCGCTACCCTTGAGGCATGTCCGCTCGCCGCGTCGTCCTGAAACTCGGAACCAGCGTCCTCACCGCCGGCACGGACCGCCTGCACCGCCCCCGCCTCGTGGACCTCACGCGCCAGATTGCCGCGCTCCACGCTGAAGGCACCCAGGTCGTCCTGGTCAGCAGCGGCGCCGTCCTGGCCGGCTGGGAAGCGCTCGGGTTCCCCCCGCGCACCCGCACCCTCGCCGAAAAGCAGCTGCTCGCCGCCGTCGGCCAGGGCCGCCTGATGCACACCTACGCCACCCTCGCGGACCTGTACGGCCTGAACGTCGCGCAGGTGCTCCTCACCGCCGACGACTTCCGCGCCCGCGCCCGCTACCTCAACGCCCGCACCACCCTGCACGGCTGCCTGGAACGCGGCATCCTGCCCGTCATCAACGAGAACGACACCGTCGCCGTCGAGCAGATCAAGGTCGGCGACAACGACACCCTCAGCGCCTTCGTCGCGAACCTCGTCGAGGCGGACCTGCTGCTGATCCTCACGGACGCGCCCGGCCTGTACACCGCCGACCCGCGCAGCCACCCCGAAGCGACCCTGATTCCCGAGGTGCCCCGCGTGGACGCGGGCATCTGGGCGCTCGCCGGCGGCGCCGGCACTCACCGCGGGACCGGTGGCATGCACACCAAAATTCAGGCGGCGGAAATCGCCACGCGCGCCGGCACGCCCGTCGTCATCGCCAGCGGCGACGAACGCGACGCCCTGCTGCGCGTCGCGCACGGCGAGCCGATCGGCACTCGCTTCCACGCGCACGGCGCGCCCCTGGAGGCCCGCAAACGCTGGATTCTCGCGGAGGTTGCGTCCGCCAGCCGCATCACCCTCGACGCGGGCGCCGCCACTGCGGTGCGCGAGCGGGGCAGCAGCCTCCTCCCCGTGGGCGTCGTGGACGTGCAGGGCGACTTCGAACGCGGCCAGACGGTGCGCGTGTACGGCCCGGACGGCCACGAAATCGCGCGTGGCCTCACGCGCTACCGCGCCGACGACCTGCGCCGCGTGCAGGGCCGCCACTCCGGCGACATTGCCGCCGTGCTCGGGTACGAGTACGGCCCGGAGCTGATTCACCGTGACGACCTGATTCTGCTCTAAGGCACGCGTGCCGCCCAGCGCGCGTGCAGACAGGCGCGGCGCGCGCCCAGGGCACTCTGGTACGCTGCGGGGATGACGGTGGAGCACACCCCGACAGTCCGCGCGATGGGCGTGCGCGCCCGCGCCGCCGCCCGCACGCTCCGCAGCCTCGGCACCGCCGAGAAGAACGCCGCGCTGCACGACATCGCCCGCGAACTGCGCGCCCGCGCGCAGGACATCCTCCGCGCGAACGCGGACGACGTCGAGGCGGCGCGCACGGCGGGCCTGCCGGAGCACCTCATCGACCGCCTCACCCTGAACGCCGAACGGCTTGACGGCATCACCCGCGACGTCGAGAACGTCGCGGGCCTGCCCGACCCGGTGGGGGAGACCTTCGACGACCGCACCCTCGACAACGGACTGCACGTCACGCGCGTGCGCGTCCCCCTCGGGGTGCTCGGCGTGATCTACGAAGCCCGTCCGAACGTCACCGTGGACGTCGCCACGCTCGCCCTCAAGAGCGGCAACGCCGTAATCCTGCGCGGCGGGAAGGAAACGGCGCGCAGCAACGCCGCGCTCGTGGACGCCATCGGCGCGGCCCTCGAACGCACGGGCCTCCCGGCAGACGCCGTGCAGGTCATCCTCGACCCGGACCGCGAACGCATGCGCGAACTGCTGCGTCTCGACGACCTCGTGGACGCCATCATCCCGCGCGGCGGCGCCGGCCTGCACCGCTACTGCGTGGAGAACGCCACCGTGCCCGTCATCGTCGGCGGCGTCGGCGTCGTGCACCTCTACCTCGACGCGTCCTTCACGCGCGCGCCGGACGACGCGGACGCCGCCGTGCGCCTCATCCGCAACGCGAAGGTCCAGAAGCCCAGCGCCTGCAACGCCCTCGACACGCTCCTCATCCACCAAGGCGCGCTCGGCGCGCTGCCCGGCATCGTGCGGGACCTGCAGGCGCACGGCGTGGACGTCGTCGCGGACGCCGCCGCCCGCGCCGCCCTGGACGGCCTGACCGTCGGGGCGGCCACACCCGGCGACTACGGCACGGAATTCCTCGCCCTGAAAGTCAGCGTGAAGGTCGTCCGCGACCTCGACGAAGCCCTCGACTTCATTGCCGCGCACGGCGGGCACACCGACGTGATCCTCACGCGGGACGACGCGCAGGCGCGGCGCTTCGTGCAGGACGTCGACAGCGCCGCCGTGATGGTGAACGCCAGCCCCCGCTTCAACGACGGCGCGCAGCTCGGCCTCGGCGCGGAGGTCGCCATCAGCACCCAGAAGCTGCACGCGCGCGGCCCGATGGCCCTGGCGGAACTCACCACGAACAAATGGGTGGTGCGCGGCGACGGCCAGACCCGCGCCTGAACGCCCCTGCCGGGAAGGACCCGAACGGCCCGCGCGCCTGCCTGGATTCTGCGGCGGACGCGCGCACCTCTAAAGGCCGCGTCAGTGGGCGTTCAGGTGCGCCCCCGAGCACGCCCGCTATGCTGCGCGCATGCCCCGCCACCTCCTCATCCTCGCGTGCACCCTCGCCTGCTCCGCCACCGCCGCGGCCAATGACCCCTGGATGCGTTCCGGCGTGCTGGAGCGCCTGTACGGCACCAGCGCCCACCTGCGCGACGCGGCGGACCTGAACCGGCAGTTGCGCCTCACGGACGCTCAGGACAGCGAACTGCGCCGCCTCGCCAGCAGCGAACGCAAACTCGCGCTGCGCCTCAGCGGCGCGCGCTCCCGCGCGGAAGCCACAGCGTTCCGCGCGCAGCTCATGGCGTTCCGCACCGAGGAGGACCGCAAGGTCCGCGCGGCGCTCGGCGGGAAGTACGACGCGTTCCGCACGTGGGTGCGCACGTGGTGGACCCGCACGGTCCAGACGGCCCGCTGAGCGTTACCCGGCCACGAAGCGCAGCGCACCCTCAATGTCCTGCGTGTCCGCGAGGACCGGGACGGTGGTGCTCTCGCTCACCTGCGCGGCGTAGCGGACGTCCTCGCCGAGGCCGAGGCGGTCCAGGGCGATGCCGTGCGCGCTGCTCGACAGTGCCTCCAGCGGGTTCCCGACCGTGCGGCGCACTGTCAGGGCGATGCGCGCGCCGTCATCCACCGTGAATTCGCCCATGGCCATCAGGTACTCCGCGAGCACGCCGGCGGCGTACACATCGTCCATGCCGACGCGGCCGTCCGTGCCGGCACACACGATGGCGACCTCCTCGACCGCAAGCGCCTTCGCGCGGCGCGCGGCGGCGTGCGCGTTGCGCAGGCTCGCGAGGAGCACATGCTTGCCGCTCGTGCCCGCAACGTGCGCCGCGCCCGTGCCGTTGGTGGTGTTCATGACGACCGTGCGGCCCGTGAAGTTCTGGCTGTTCGCCTCCACCGGGCTGTTCCCGAAATCAAAGCCTGGAATGGCGAGCCCGCCGCGCTCCCCGCCCAGCAGGTACCGGTCGTCGCGGACGTCCGTGCCGTCCTCGCCCGTCGTGCCGCGCAGCGCGAGCGCCCGCTCGGGGCTGGCGGTGAGCAGCAGCGCGTCCGCGCCGCGCTCCAGGTACGTAATCGCCGTGGTGGTGGCGCGCAGCACGTCCACGATCAGGACGGTGTCGCTGTACGCGCCGTGCGGCAGGAGGTCCACGCGCAGCTTCATTGCGTGGCCTCGCGCAGCCTTCGCAGGCCCTCGGCAGGACCGTCCGCGCCGAACACGCTCGACCCCGCCACGAACTCGTTCGCGCCGGCGTCCATGAGCGCGCGGATGTTCGCAGGGCCGACGCCGCCGTCCACCTCCAGGTGTGCGTCGGGGTTCACGTCGTCCAGCCACGCGCGCACGGCGCGGATGCGGTCCAGGGCGCTCGGAATGAACGCCTGCCCGCCGAAGCCAGGGTTGACGCTCATGATCAGCACGCGCTGCACGTCCGCGAGGACCGGCCGCAGCGTTTCGAGCGGCGTCCCCGGGTTCAGGGTGACGCCCGCGTCGCGGCCGTGCGCGCGGATCTGCTGGACGACGCGGTGCAGGTGCCTGGTGGCCTCCACGTGCACGGTCAGGCCGTCCGCGCCGGCCTGCACGAACGCGTCGATGTACCGCTCGGGCTGCTCGATCATGAGGTGCACGTCGAGGTACTGGTCGGTGGCGCGGCGCGCCGCAGCGAGGATGGGCAGGCCGAAACTGATGTTCGGCACGAACAGGCCGTCCATCACGTCGACGTGGACGAGGTCGGCGCCGCCCTGCTGGATGGCGCGCAGCTCGTCGCCGAGCCGGGAGAAGTCGCAGGACAGAATGCTGGGCGCCAGGCGAGGAGAACGGGACACGCCGCACATTCTACCAGGGGGGGAAGGGGGGACGCCGACTCAGCCAGAAACAGAACGTCGGCGCGTCAGGGGGAACCTTGGGGAAACGGCCAGCAGAGGAGGCGGCTGCTTTACAATCTGACGGTGTCGCTGAAGGTCCCGTCCCTGCCGAAACTCCTGCCGTCCGCTCCTGCCGGCAACGTCCTGCTGCTGCCGCAAGTGGCGCGCGCCGCCCTGTTCGCCGCGCACGACGGCCCGGCGGTGCTGCTGACCACCGCGGACCGCCTGGACACCTACCGTGACGCCGGCGCCCTCGGCGCGCCCGTGAGCGTCAACCCGGGCCTGCGCGACTGGGGCGCGCGCCGCGACCACGTCATCCTCGACGTGAACACCGCCCTCGACCTGTTCCCCGCCAACCCCGAGGACCACGCCCTCGCGCTGCGCGTGGGCGGTCACTACCCCCGCGAGGCGCTGCTCAGCAAGCTGGAGCGCCTCGGGTACACGCGCCTCGACGCGCAGGACGACGGCAGCGGCTACGTGCTGCGCGGCGACACCCTCGAACTGCGCCCGGAAGGCGAGGAACGCCCGGTCCGTGCGGAATTCTTCGGCGACGAACTCGACGCGCTGCGCCGCGTGCTGGACGGCGGCGCCACCGAGAAGATCGAAACGTTCACGCTCGCGCCCGCCGAAGGGTACCTGAGCGACGAAGCCTGGACGGCCACGCGCCTCGACCTGCTGCTGGGCGGCCGCGTCTTCCTCGACAGCCCCGAGTTCTTCCCGACCGCGCTCGGCCCGCTCGTGAGCGAACTCTGGTCGAAACTGGAAGGCCGCGAGGTCACCAGCTTCGGCCGCAGCCCCCTCACGCTCACGGACTTCCCGTCGGACCTGAAGCCCCTCAGCTTCTACCGCGCGCGCCTGGGCGAGTTCGCCGAGGACGTCCGCCAGTGGCGCGACGCCGGCTACCGCATCCTCGTGCTCGTCCGGCACGACCGCACCGCGTCATACCTCGCCGACAAACTCCTCGACACGAACACCGTCCACTGGCTGAGCGTCCCCCGCGTGAACCCCGGCGACATCGGCTTCCTGCGCGCCCGCGGCGAAGGCGGCTTCGTGCTGGAGCAGGAGCGCGTCGTCGTCATCACCGAGGACCTCATCTACGGCTTCCAGGGCGGCAGCGCCCTGCGCAGCAAGAAACTCCACGGGAAGCCCGTCACGGACGCGCTTGGCCTGCACGTCGGCGACTACCTGATCCACCCGGAGCACGGCATCGGACAGTTCCTCGGCCTGGAGAGCCGCACGGTCCTCGGCGTCGCCCGCGACTACCTGCACCTCGAGTACCGCAGCGGCGCGAAACTGTACCTGCCCATCGAACTGCTGCCCGTGCTGCGCCGCCACCCGGGCACCACCGACGACCCGCCGAACCTCAGCAGCCTCGACAAGAAGGACTGGGCCAAAGCGCGCGAGAAGGCCCGCAAGAACGCCGAGAAGGTCGCCGCGAAACTCCTCGTGCAGTACGCCGCGCGGCAGGTCACGCCCGGGTACGCCTTCACGCCCATGCCAGAGTGGGACCAGCAGATCGAGGAGAACTTCCCGTTCGAACTCACCGCCGACCAGGTCACCGCCCTCAAGGAAACCTACCGTGACCTCGAAGCGGACCACCCCATGGACCGCCTGATCGCCGGGGACGTCGGCTTCGGCAAGACCGAGGTCGCGCTGCGCGCCGCGCACCGCGTCGTCGGACACGGCAAGCAGGTGGCCATTCTCGTGCCCACCACGCTGCTCGCCGAGCAGCACACCAGCACCTTCGTCGAGCGCTTCAAGAACCTGCCCGTGCGCGTCGAAGGCATCAGCCGCTTCACCAGCACCCGGCAGGCGAACGCCATCCTCGCGGACCTCGCGCAGGGCAAAGTGGACGTCATCATCGGCACGCACCGCCTGCTCAGCGACGACATCCAGTTCAAGAACCTCGGGTTGATCATCGTCGACGAGGAGCACCGCTTCGGCGTGAACCAGAAGGAGAAGCTCAAAGCCCTCCAGAACCTCCCGGAACTCGACAAGAACGGCGCGCCCAAAAAAGGCAAACGCGCCCTCCCGGAAGACGCCGTCGCCGTGGACGTCCTCAGCCTGTCCGCCACGCCCATCCCGCGCACGCTGTACATGAGCATGGTCGGGCTGCGCGACATGAGCAGCATCCAGACGCCCCCCAAAGGCCGCAAACCCATCCAGACGGTCCTCGCGCCGTTCGACCCCATGACGGTCCGCAACGCCATCGTCTCGGAAATCGACCGTAACGGCAAAGTCTTCTACATCCACGACCGCGTTGCCAGCATCGGCGCGCGCAGCCTGTACCTCCGCACCCTCGTGCCCGAAGCGCGCGTCGGCGTTGCCCACGGCCAGATGAACGAAGAGGAACTCGAAGAGATCATGCTCGGCTTCGAGGAAGGCGCGTTCGACGTGCTGCTCGCCACCACCATCGTCGAAACCGGCCTCGACATTCCCGAAGCGAACACCATCCTGATCGAACGCAGTGACCGCCTCGGCCTCGCGCAGCTCTACCAGTTGCGCGGCCGCGTCGGCAGACGCAGCGTGGACGCGTACGCGTACCTGTTCTACCCGCCGCGCCTCACCGAAAACGCCAGCCGTCGCCTGTGGGCCATCGCGGACCTCCAGGACCTCGGCACCGGCCACAAACTCGCCGAAAAGGACATGGAAATCCGCGGCGTCGGCAACATCCTCGGCGAAGAGCAGCACGGGCAGGTGCAGGCCGTCAGCATCGAGGTGTACACCGAACTGCTCGCCGAAGCCGTCGCGAAACTCAAAGGCGAACCCCTCAAGGAAGCCCCCACCGTCAGCGTCGACCTGCCCGTCAACGCGCGCCTCACACCCGAGTACTTCGGCAACGACGAGGAAGCCCGCATCGCCACGTACGGCCGCCTCAGCGACGCCCGCACCCTGCAGGCCGTCACGCGCATCGAACGGGACCTGCGTAAGCAGTTCGGGCCGCCCACCCCGGAAATCCAGAACTTCATCGACCTCGCCAAACTCCGCATGACCGCCCTCGCGCGCCGCGTGCTCAGCATCGGCGACAGCATGACGCACCTGCAGGTCACCTTCACGTACCAGGCGCTCGACTACGACGCGCCCGGCCTGCGCAAATTCCCGCACCGCACCGAAGTCACCACCTACCCGCCCGCCGTGCGCCTCGACAAACGCAACCTCAAACCCGACGAGTACGCCCGCACCCTCATGGAACTCCTCAGCTACTTCGGCTGAGTGACGGACGCTCACGCGCGCCCCACCGGGCGCGTTTGTGTTGGTTTGCTCCTGTTCCGCGCGCGCTGCATGCGGCACACTGGAACACGACCATGCCGGCGTCCAACGCGGATTACGCAGCCCTGCAACAAGCCATCCAGAAGACGCGCAACGCCCGCGCCGCCGACCAGGAAACCTGCGAGGCGTTCCTGAACGCCCTGTACCACGCCGCCCGCCACGCCAACGGCCCCGGCAAGCCCCTGAACAACGTCACCCTCAACGCCGCGCCCGACCCGTTCGCGCGCGTGCGGCCCGTCCCGGTCGGCGGCACGCACGCCGCGTGGCTGAAACTCGGGCTGTACGAGGTGCTCGTCCGCGTCCGGCGCGACGGCCCGTCGTACATCGGCGAGTACGGGCAGCGCGGCACGTTCCTCCTGACCCGCCCAGGCGAGACGGAACTGCTGGACCTCGCGCGCGCCATCATCGCGGACGGCGCGGACCTGTACGGCCTCCCGGAGAACGACGGTGTCCTGAACTGAACGCCTGGGTGCCGGCGCAGGCAGACGCTGCCGCCGGGCAGCCGCCTCCCTCAAGCCGGTGGAAGCGCCCCTGGCCATTGTGAGCGTCAGGGCCATCATGGGCCTGGCAGGGTTCGCCGCTGAACGCCAGCAGCACAGCCCCGGGGCTCCGAGTCAGTCCCGGAGGAGCCCACCACACGGCGCCGCGCCCATACTCACCGACGTGCAGTACGTGAGCGTGGGCGCGCGTGTGCCCGGGTGAGCCCACCTGGGCGTCCGGCAGGGGCAAGGCCTTCGGGAGCCTGCTCGGAGGTCCGCAAGAGGTCCGCATCGGGCCCGCCGTGCCCCGCTCAGTGGACTGGCTGCACGTACGTTTCGCTCAGGCGCCACAGGCGTTCGGCGGCAGCATCATCGAGAGCCTCGGCACTCACGGGCGCCACGTGCTCGTTCGTGAAGTACAGGCCGCTCAGGCCCGCCACGTCCGCGCTCGTCGCCAGGTACACGGCGGTCCGCGCGCCCTGCTCTTCCGTGACTGAGAACGGCCGCAGTAGCCCCCACAGGGCGCTCGTGAGGCCCTGGTTGTTGTGCGCGAAGCCGCTGCGGACGAGTCCCGGGTGGAAGGCGTTCACGGTCACGTCCGTGCCGCGCAGGCGCCGCGCGAGTTCGCGGGTGAACAGCACGTTCGCCAGTTTGCTCTGCGCGTACGCGCTCCACCCGCGGTACCCGAGCTTGAATTCCGGGTCGTGCCAGCGCAGGCGCGTCATGGTGTGCGCCATGCTGCTGGTGTTCACGATGCGCGCGCCCGGCGTGGCGGTCAGGACCGGCAGGAGTTCCTGCGTGAGCAGGAAGTACGCGAGGTGGTTGAGGGCGAAGGTCATCTCGATGCCGTCGCGGGTTTCCTGGCGCGCGCGGTAGAAGGCGCCGGCGTTGTTCACGAGGATGTGCAGGCGGGGTTCGGCGGCGCGGTACTCGCGGGCGACGCGGCGGACGTCCGCCTGCACGCTCAGGTCGCCGAGGATGGTGCGGACGTCGCCGCCAGTGGCCTGCTGGAGGTCGCGGGCGACGCGGGCGGTCTTGTCGGCGTCACGGCCGACGATGTACACGCGCGCGCCGCGCGCGGCGAGGTCCCGCGCGATCACTTTGCCGATGCCGTTCGTGGCGCCTGTCACCAGCGCGACCTGGCCGTGCAGGGAGGGGTCCGGAGTGGTCATGCGTTCAGGATACCCGGGTGGCGGCATGGGAAAGGGGGCGCGCGCCCGGCGTGGTTGCGGCCCCCTGCGCGGCGGACTTCACCCGGCCCGCCTTAAGTTGTGCGCGTACCTCTACGGTAACGGTTGGAGTGTCACACGTGTGTCACATGCGCGGCTCGAAACATTTAGAAACCCACCTGCACGAATGAAACGGTTCAGACAACTTCCTGGGCGGGGAACAGACTGCGTCCAAGATGTACGCCCGCGCACCCCTATGGGGCGCACGATCAGATGACCTCGCGGATTGCCACGTGCGCGCTGCGCGCCTGCAACTCCTGCCGCAGATACGTGAGGCGCGGGTGCTCCAGCTTCGGGTCGTGCGCGAGGATGTGCTTCGCGAGCGCGCGCGCATCCTCGATGACGTCCACGTCATTCACGATGTCACCGAGCTGCAGGTCCGGCAGGCCCGACTGGCGCGTCCCACGAATCTCGCCGGGCCCGCGCAGCTTCAGGTCCGCCTCGGCGATCACGAAGCCGTCCGTACTGCCTTCAATGATCTTCAGCCGCTTGCGGGTCTTCTGCGAGTGCTCTCCGGCGATCAGCACGCAGTAGCTCTGTGCACTGCCGCGCCCCACGCGCCCACGCAGCTGGTGCAGCTGCGACAGCCCGAACCGCTCAGCGTTCTCGATCACCATAACGGTCGCGTTCGGGACGTCCACGCCCACCTCGATTACCGTGGTGCTCACCAGCACGTCGAACTCGCGGCGGCGGAAGCGGTCCATCACCTCGTCCTTCTCGGCGGCGCTCATTTTGCCGTGCAGCAGGTCGATGCGCGCGTCCGGCAGGATGACTTTCAGGTCGTCCGCGAGTTGCGTCGCGGCGAGCAGTTCCAGGTTCTCGTTTTCCTCGATCAGGCTGGTCACCACGTACGCCTGACGGCCCTCGCGGATCTGCCGCATCACGAATCCGTACGCCTGACGGCGGTGCGTGTCCTGAATGAGTTTCGTCTCGATGGGTGTGCGGCCTGGCGGCAGCTCGTCGATCACGCTGAGCTCCAGGTCCCCGTACGCCGTGAGCGCGAGCGAACGCGGAATGGGCGTGGCGCTCATCACGAGCACGTCCGGGCGGTCCGCGAGCAGCTTGCGCCGCTGCAGCACCCCGAAGCGGTGCTCCTCGTCGATGACCGCGAGGCCCAGGTTCGCCCAGCGGACGCTCTCCTGAATGAGCGCCTGCGTGCCGACCACCACGTCAATCAGGCCGTTGGCGATGGTGGCCTGCATCTCCGCTTTCTGCTTCGGCGTCATCGCGCCGATCAGCAGGCCCACGCGCACGCCGAGCGGCTCCAAGTACCCGGCGAGGTTCTTGAAGTGCTGCCGCGCGAGGATTTCCGTGGGGGCCATCAGGGCGCCCTGGTAGCCGTCGCGCACCGCGAGGTACAGCGCGCACGCCGCCACCGCCGTCTTGCCGCTGCCCACGTCACCCTGCACGAGGCGCGCCATCTGCTTCTCGCTGCGCATGTCGTCCGCGACCTCGTGCAGCACGCGTCGCTGCGCGCCCGTGAACTGGAACGGCAGCGAGCCCTCGAACCGCTCGATGTCCCGCCCGTCCGCGAGGAAACGCTTGCCGAGCAGCACGCCGTCCTCGCCCTGCAGCAGCAGCCGCAGCTCCAAGAACAGGTACTCGTCGAAGCGCAGGCGTTCGCGCGCGCGCGTCAGGTGGTCCTCGTCGGTGGGGAAGTGCATGCCCCACAGGGCGTCCGCAAGGTCCGTGAGGCCGTACTGGCGACGCCACGCGCCCGGCAGGTAGTCGTCGAGCGGCACGCTCGTGAGGGCCGTGTGCGCCGCCTTGCGCAGGAAGTCCTGGCTGACGCCTTCCTGCGCCTCGTACACGCCGACGATGCGCGCCGTGGACAGGCTGCCTTCCGCGTCGTCCTCCCGCTCGAAGTACTCCGCGCCGATCTGCACGCTGCGCCCGAAGCGCTTCGCGCGGCCCGTGACGATCAGGCGCGAACCGACCGACAGCTGCTTCTCCGCCCACGGCTGGTTGAACCACGTGCACTTCACGCGCTGCCCGTACGGGTCTTCGAGCGTCACCTCCAGAATCAGCATTTTCGGTTTGGGCGTGCGGCGGTTCTTGCTGACCACCACGCCGGACACCGTGACCTTCTGGCCGTCCTCGACGTCTACGAGGTTCGGCAGGGCGCGGCGGTCCTCGTGGCGGCGCGGGTACGCGTGCAGCAGGTCCCGTAGGGTGTGCAGGCCCAGGCCGCGCAGCTTCTTGGGGCCCTGCGGGCCGAAGTTCACCCGGTCCACCGGGGCGTCCGGCGGCACCTGCGTGTCCGCGCTGGGCGCGGGCGGCGCGACGCGTGCGGGGGCGCGCCGTGCCGGGGCGGCCGTGACCGGTTCGGGTTGCAGCAGCGCGAGCGCCTCGCGCAGCTTGTCGGCGCGTCCGGTTTCGTCCAGCGCGGCGTAGTCGCGCAGCACCTCGCGGACTTTCGGGAAGGGCCGCGCGAGGTTCATGAGCAGGCGATCCATGCCGCCGGCCACTGCCCGGTTCTGGCAGCCGCCGGCCAGCTCCAGTTCCAGTGGTTTCCTGAGTTTCTCGCGGAGTTCCTCGACCGTCGCCATCGAACGCTCAGGCTACCAGATTACGCCCATAACGGAACGTCCTGGCTCACCAACCCCGCCGCGCAAGCATGAAGGCCCGCTCAGCGACGCGCAAACCGCGCCTGCTACGCTGAATTCCTGATGACTGCCTCCCCGAACCCCCGGAGTCCCGCATGAGCGGCGGCCTCGTCGCCCTGCTCGACGACGTCGCGGCCATCGCCCGCCTCGCCGCCGCCTCGCTCGACGACATCGGCGCCGCCGCCAGCAAAGCCGGCGTCAAAGCCATCGGCGTCGTCGTGGACGACACCGCCGTCACCCCCCGCTACGTCACCGGCTTCACGCCCGACCGCGAACTCCCCATCATCTGGCGCATCGCCAAAGGGTCCCTGCGCAACAAGCTCGTGTTCATCCTGCCCGCCGCGCTGCTGCTCAGCCAGTTCCTGCCGTGGGCCATCACGCCCCTGCTGATGCTCGGCGGCGCGTACCTGTCCTTCGAGGGCGCCGAGAAACTCCTCGAGGCTTTCACCGGCCACCACGACAAGGCTGGCGAGCAGAACACGAAACTCGGCAGCGCCGACCACGAGGAGCAGATGGTCACGGGCGCCGTCCGCACCGACTTCATCCTGTCCGCGGAAATCATGGCCATCGCCCTCGCGGAAGTGAGCGGCGAGCCGTTCCTGTCGCGCGCGCTGATCCTGGCGCTCGTCGCCGTCATGATCACGCTGCTGGTGTACGGCGTGGTCGGCCTGATCGTGAAAATGGACGATTTCGGCCTCAAGCTCGCCGGCACCCGCTCCGGCGCGGCCCGCGCGTTCGGGCGGGGCCTCGTGCGCACCATGCCCGTCGTGATGGCCGCGCTGTCCGTCATTGGCACCATCGCCATGCTGTGGGTGGGCGGGCACATCCTGATCGACGGCCTCGATAAGTTCGGCGTGAGTGCCCCCGCGCACACCCTGCACGACGCGTCGCACGCCGCCGGGCACGCGGTGCCGTTCGCGTCCGGCGTGGTGACGTGGCTGGTCGAGACGCTCGGGTCCGGCCTCGTGGGCCTGCTGGTGGGCGGACTCATCGTCGGTGCGCTGCACCTGCGGCGCCACTGAACCCTGCACGCAGCAGGAAGGCCGGGGCAAACCCCGGCCTTCCTGCTGCGCGGCGCCCCGCCGGGGTTACAGGCGTGTGAGGCTCGGGTACTTCAGGATTGCCTCATCCTGCGTGATGAATTCGCCCGGGGTGTCTGGGCTCCACACCACCTCGGTGGACGCCAGCAGGTCGGCGGGCAGCGCCGCGAGGCCCATGAGGGCCGTGCGGACGGCCGCGTGGTTCGCCGGGCCCGGCGTGGCGGTGCTGGCCCCCAGCACCGCCGCCGCGATGGTGACAGCCACGGGCTGCCCGCCGAGTGCCGCGTCGTCCAGCTGCGCGCGGCGCAGCCCGGTGTGCTCATTGCCGTCCTGGTAGTTGGCGGTGGTCTGCACCTCGAACGCGGCGCGGGCCTGCGTGGCCCACAAGCTGACCTGCTGTTCGGCGCGCGTGCGGTCGCCCGTCAGGTGGCGGACGTCGCCGAACACCCAGTCCTGCTCGTGCCGCAGCAGCACCAGCACCGCCTCGCGCAGCATGCTCGCCAGCCCGCCGGGCGCGTCCGGGTCGCCGTCGCTCGCGACGCGCTGCAGCGCCCGCTTTACGTCGTCGTTGTCGGCGAGGAGCACCTGCACCAGCAGGGCGTGCGCGGCGTCTACGCTGCCAGCACGGCCCGCGCGGCGCCGCACGAGCACCACGATGACGACCACCACGATGATCAGGAGCAGCACCAGCAGCAGCGTCCGGACGGTCCCGCCGCTGCTGGCGACGCCGTACCCGCCGGTGGCCACGACCGGGCCGGACGTGACGACCACGTTCGGGCGGGTGGACGGCGTGACGTACGTAGGGGTGACGTACGTCGGCGCCGTGACGCGCGGTGTGGAGGTGCGCGGCGCGGACCGCTCAAGCGTGGAGGGCCGCGAGGAAGACGGCGCGCTGCGGCTGGGGGTGGAACTGCTGCGGCTCGATGAGCGGGACGACCCACCGAAGCCGCCGCCGGAGCGTTTCCGCGCGGCGCTGGCGTCAAGCGTGGCGCCCACCAGGGTGAGCGCCATCAGGACTTTCAGGAGGGTCAGCAGGGTACGGCGCATACGTTGCATGCTACGCACCTCGCGCGGCGCGTGTGCGCGACTTCCACCGCGCGAGTCAATACCGCTGGTGCGGCGCGAGGTTCAGGCGGTCGTGCCACAGCGCGAGCAGTTCGCGCAGGTCGTCGGTGTAGTCGTACTCGGCGGGCCGCGCGGGGTCCGGGGTGAGCTCGTCGAGCACCTCAAACTGCAGGTCGTCGGCGCAGGCGTTCCAGTCGCGCTGCAGGGCGGCGTTCGGGTGCGCGCCGAGCTGCAGCTGGAAGCGTGTGCGGTTCAGCATGCCCTGCACGTGCGGGCTGCAGCCCAGTAGGGTCCGGCCACTCGGCGCGTGCCGCACCGCGTAGATGCCCATGACCGGCGTGAAGCCCTTGTAGGCGCGGGGCGCGTTCATGCAGCACCGCCGGAGCGGACGGGAGCGGACGCACGCCGGAAGGTGGCCCACAGCATGCCGGCGCTCAGCAGCAGCAGGGCGGAGCACGCGAAGAACACGATGCCGGGCAGGTGGGGGGCGGCGCCGGGCGCGGCGTAGTGCGCGAACAGGCCCGTAGCGGCGAGCGGCCCGACGACCGTCGCGAGGCTGTTCAGCCCTGTGAGCGCGCCTTGCGCGGCCCCCTGCTGCTCGGGGGGGATGCGCGCGCTGAACAGGGACTGCGTGGTGGGCCCGGCCAGGCCGCACAGCACGCCGAGGAGCATGCCGGTGTACAGCAGCCACGGTTGCGCCGCGAGGCCGTACAGCAGGAACGACAGCACGCCGATCAGGAGGGCGGTGGTGGCGGTGCGCCGCTCCCCGAGGCGCCGCACGACCGGGCCGAGCAGCGCCAGTTGCACGGCCGCCATCAGCAGGCCGCTCCCGGCGAGGGTGAGGCCGTTCGTGCCGGGCGTCCAGCCGTAGCGGGCGGTGCCGTGCAGCACCCAGGTGCTGTTACTGAACTGCACGGCGAGGTTCGCGGTGACGATGGCGGCGGTGAGCCCGAGTACGCCGGGTGCGGCGCGCAGGGTCCGCCACCCGCCGAACGGGTTGAGGTGCGTGGCGCGTACGGGGCGGCGCGCGGCGACCGGGTGCGATTCGGGCAGGACCAGCAAGCCGTACAGGGCGTTCAGGGCGGCGAGGCCGGCGGCGAACAGGAAGGGGAGGCGTACGTCGACGTTCCCGAGCAGCCCGCCGAGTGCGGGGCCGGCAATGAAGCCCAGGCCGAACGCGGCGCTGACCACGCCGAAGTTCCGGGCGCGCGTGGCGGGCGTGCTGATGTCCGCGACGTAGGCGTTCGCGACGGTGACGTTCGCGCCGGTGGTGCCCGCGATGAGGCGCGCGAGCAGCATCCACAGCAGGTTGGGGCTGAACGCCATCAGGAGGTAGCCGAGGGTGGAGCCGGTCAGGCTGAGGAGCAGGATGGGGCGGCGGCCGTGGGCGTCGCTGAGCGCGCCGAGCAGGGGCGCGCACAGGAACTGCATCAGGGCGTACGCGCTGATGAGCGCGCCGTACAGCGTGGCGGCGTTCGTGGCGCCGCCGCTGAGCTGCGTGACGAGGGTGGGGAGGACGGGCACGATCAGGCCGATGCCGAGCATGTCGAGCAGTAGCGTCACGAAGATGAAGGGGAGGCTGGCGGTCGGTTGGGGCGGGGATGGAGACATGCGGGCTCCTTCGGCGCGTCAGTGACGTGCCGGGTGCGGGGGGGTGGAGGTGGCCGGGTCGCGTGGGGCAGGGGCGCGACGGGAGCGGGCTCAGGGGGTGGTGGGGAGGGTGGCCTGAGCGAGGCGCTGTACGTACGTGCGCAGGTCGTCGGGCCAGGCGGCGAGGTGCGTGGTGAAGGTGTCGTGCTGACCGGCGTACAGGGCTCGGGCGGCGGCCTCGTAGCCGGGGAGGTTCCCGCCGAGGAGGGTCATGGCGCGGTCGAGGGTTTCGGCGGCCTGGCGGGTGCTGTAGGGGGGGCGCTTGCGGGCGTCGTCGATGAGGCGCCGCAGCGTGGCGGAGGCGCCGCTCGGTTGGGCGTCCAGCCAGGCCCAGTGGCGGTCGAGCAGGGACACCTCGCGGGAGGTCACGCCGAGTTTGGGGCGGCCGCGGGGGCGGGCGGGCGGGGTGGCGCGGTCGAGGACGTCTTGGAGGGTGCCGGTCAGGTCGAAGTCGACGGGGGTGGCGGTCTGGTCGTGGAGGATCAGCAGGGGGGGCGTGTCGGGAGCGGCGTCGAGGTGGTGTTTGATGTGGGCGAGGACGTGGGGAAGGGGGCCGCTGGTGATCTGGTAGGGGCCGGTGAAGGCGGTGTAGGTGACGGGGTCATCCATGCCGGTATATTATCCGGGTAAATAGTACCCGTCAATAATACCCAGACAAAAAATCCTCAGCATTCTGACCTACCCGGCACAAAAAACCCCGGAGGACATCCTCCGGGGCCCAGATACCAGCGCTCAGGCGTCGTCGTGTTCCAAGCGGAACCCGTGCGGCAGGAAATCCTTCACCTGCCCACGAACCACCTCGCCCAGATGGTTCACGCACGCCACATTCGCGTCCGGCGCAAACTCGAACAGAATCTGACGGCAGGCCCCACACGGACTCGCCGGCGGGCTCGCCTCGCTGTACACCACCACATCCGAGAAGGTCCGCCCACCATTGCTCGCCAGCGTCTGCACCGCCGACTGCTCCGCGCAACGCGCCAGCCCGTAACTGGCATTCTCGACATTCGCGCCGAAGAACACCTGACCGTCCGGCGTGCGCAGGGCCGCGCCCACACGGAACTTGCTGTACGGCGCGTACGCCTGCTTGAACGCCGCCTGCGCGGCCTGAAGGAGTTGCGGATCTACGGACTGTACGTCACTCACGGGATTCTTCTTCCTCCGGCACGAGCGGCGGCGCAATACGCGTCGCCCGCACGCGGCAGACGCGGCGCTGGTCGGCGTCCTCCACGTAAAACTCGTAGCCTTCGAACGTGAAGGCCTCACCGGACTCTGGAATATACCCGAAATGGTTGGTCACGAACCCGGCGAGCGTATCAAATTCACCCTCGTCCCCCTCATCGAGCGTGAGGTCCAGGCGCTCCTCCACCTCATCGACCGTCGCGGCCGCATCGATCAGGTACACGCCGTCCGCGACCATCTCGATCAGGCGCTCCTCCTCCTCGTCCGTCTCGTCGTAGATCTCCCCGACGATCTCCTCCAGCACGTCCTCCAGCGTCACCATGCCCGCCGTCCCGCCGAACTCGTCCACGACGATCGTCAGGTGGCTCTTGCGGCCCTGCATCTGCTTGAGCAGGTCACTCACGCGCATGTTTTCCGGCACGAAGAACGTCGGGCGCATCACCTCCGCCACCGTGATGTGATCCAGCGCCTCCAGGTGCTTGAGCACATCATTGGTGTGCGCCACGCCCACCACGTTGTCCGACGTGTCCTGATACACCGGCACCCTCGAATACCCGTGCTCCTCATTCAGCTCCAGCAAGCGACGCAGCGGCGCCGACGCGTCCACCACGACCATGTCCACGCGCGGCGTCATCACGCTCCGCACCGTCGTGTCCGACAGGTCGAACACGTTGTAGAGCAGTTCCTTCTCGTCGTCCTCCAGCACGCCTTCCTGGCTGCTCGCGGACACGATCATGCGGATCTCCTCTTCGCTGTGCGCCGTGTGGTGCCCCGCCACGGCCTTCAAGCCGAACAGCCGCACCACGCTGTTGCCCACCGCGTTGAGCGCGTAGATGAAGATCTTGAACACCGTCGCGAACAACATCAGCGGCCGCGTGACCAGCAGCGCCACCTGCTCACTGCGCTGCAAGGCCCAGCTTTTCGGCGCCAGCTCGCCCAGCACGATGTGCAGCACCGTACTGATCGCGAACGCCAGCCCGAAGGAAATCCCCCGGATGCTGCCTTCACTCAGGTTCGTGCGCGCCAGCAGCGGATGCGCCAGGTGCTCAATGGCCGGCTCCGCAATGAAGCCGATTCCCAGCGACGCCATGGTGATGCCCAGCTGCGTCGCGGCGATGTACAGGTCGAGGTTCCGCAGCGCCCGCTGCGTCTGGACCGCCACGGCCCGTCCCTCCTCGGCCAGCTGGTCGATGCGCGTGCGCCGCACACTCACCAGCGCGAACTCCGCCGCGACGAAAAAGCCGTTCACCAGCACCAGCACGAACAGGGCGACGACACCAAGAATGTCATTCATTTGTGGGCGCACTCCTTTGCGCCACGGACGCGCGGATGGACGGCGCGCCCGTCAAAACCAAACGGACGCCACAGCAAAAACGCCGCCCATAGGCGGTGCTGAGGCGTCCGTGCATGAAGTCCGCGTTCGGCGGGCCGGAACTGGGAGGCTCCATATCAAGCGCGAGTGTACCACACGCGCCTCCAGGCACCCTGGAACTTCAAGCTTTCCGCATGGGCTGATCAGCCCAGCAGGTGCTGGAGCAGGCGCGGCAGCACCTCCACCACCCCCACCCCCAGCGCCCCCAGGCTCGCCAGCAGCACCGACGCGGCCGCCGCGTCCTTCGCGACGCGCGCAAGCGGATGAATGTCCGGGCTGGCAAGGTCCACGACCGCCTCCAGGGCCGTGTTGATCAGCTCCAGGCTCAGCACGAGCGCGCACGCCAGCAGCACCGGCGCGAGCGGCGCCCCCACCCACGCGGCCACCGGGATCACCAGCGCCGCGCACGTCACCTCAATGCGGAAGTTCGCCTGCGCCCGCCACGTGTCCCGCACGCCCTGCCACGCGAACCGCGCCGAACGCCACCAACGCCGCACGCTCAGCGCCGACCCGCCCGACTTCACGCGCCTTCCGGCAACGACGCCTGCGCCGCCGCCCACGCGTCATGAAACGGCTGCCACCCCGGCCCGGTCGCGCCCTCCTCGAACCCCAGCCCCTCCGCGTGCGGATGGTCATGCCCAACCAGGTGCGTCACCGCGTGCGACGCGAGCAGCGCCACCTCCCGCGCGAGACTGTGCCCACGCGCGCCCGCTTGCCGCGCCGCCGTGTCGAGGCTGATCACGATGTCCCCCAGGTGCGGCGGCACGAACGGGTCGCCCGGCACGAACGTCGGGAAGCTCAGGACGTCCGTCGCGGCGTCCTCGCCCCAGTGCTCCCGCTTGAGCGCGCGAATCGCGCGGTCCCCCACGAGCACCACCGTCACGTCCCGGTCCGCCATGCCGAAATGCGCGAGAGCCGCGTCCGTCGCCGCGCGCAGCGCGGAGCGCACGCCCGCAGGCGGCGACTTGCGAATCACCAGATCAATCACGCCCACAGCTTACTGACGCCGCGCCCGAGCGCACGTGACCCACGCCCGAAACCGCCCCGCTCCCCTCCCGGGTCAGTGCAGGAGGGTCGGCGTGTCGTCCGTAACCACGCGGTTGCGGCCCGCGCGTTTGGCGCTGTAGAGCGCCGCGTCCGCGCGCCCGAACAGCGCCCCGGTGTCCTCGCCGCGCAGCAGGGTCGCCACGCCCAGGCTCACGCTGAGCGGCCCCGTGCTGAACTCGTGCGCGTCCACGGCCCGCCGGATGCGTTCCGCGCACGCCTGCGCGACCGGCAGGTCCATGGTGGGCAGCAGCAGGATGAACTCCTCACCGCCCCAGCGCGCCACGACGTCCGTGGCGCGCACCTCGCGCCGCACGATCCGCGCGAGGTCCTTCAGGACGTGATCGCCCGCATCGTGCCCGAACGTGTCATTCACGCGTTTGAAATGGTCGATGTCGAGCGCGATGATGCTCAGCGGCTGCCCGTTGTGCTGCGCGCGCTCCGCCTCCTGCGCGAGCGACTGCTCGAACGCGCGCCGGTTGTGCAGGCCCGTGAGGGCGTCCACGAACGCGTACTGCTCCAGCACGTCCCGCTCCCGCTCCAGGCTGCTCTGACGGCTGTAGATGTCCGTGAAGATGTTCAGCAGCATCACGAACGCGCCCCCCACCAGCGAGTGATGCAGCAGCAGGTTCAGCGCGCCCGCCACATCCGAACGCCCGGTCAGGAGCGCCCCGCCGGCACTCACGACGCTCGTGAGGACGTGCGCGACGTACAGCGCCGTCACCACGCGCCGCGCCTGAGCGCTCGGGAACACCAGCCAGCTCGACACCATCAGGATGAACGGCAGGTAGATGTACTTCCCGGTGAGCACGTACGACGTGTCCCGCACGTTCAGTTCCGCCGGCATCAGCGCGTACCCGAACAGGTTGAACAGCAGGAACACCACGGCGTTCGCGTAGATCAGCGCGTGAATCCAGCGCAGCGCGTGCTGCGGCCAGCGCAGCATCGCCCCGGTGAGGCCCAGGCTGATCACGGCAATGCCGAGATTCAGCGCGCCGTCGATGGCGTTCGTCGGCCACGCCAGGTACGCGCGCGCGAGTTCCGTCAGGCCAATCAAGGGCATGATGCGGCGGAACACGCGCTCCAGGGCGCGCAGGTAATCGGAAGAAAACGAGGAAGTCATGCGTGAGGGCACTCCGTGGTCACCAACGGAACAGCCCTCAGTATGAAAGGGGAAGTGTCACGCTTTCCTTGCAGCCGCCGGGCACACGAGCAGGGGCGGCCAGGTGGCCGCCCCCGCGGGTCTTCGGGTTAGTGGTCGCCGTGGCGGCCGTCGCGCTCATCCTCGGGGATGCTGAGCAGATCCCCGCGCCGCGCGGCGCGGCGGTTCTCCTCGGCGTCCTCGGCTGCCTCGTACGCCTTGATGATGCGCCCGACCAGCGGGTGCCGCACGACGTCCACGTCCGTGAACTCGTGCCACGCGATGCCGTCGATGCCGCTCAGGACCTTCTTCGCGACGGCGAGGCCGCTCGTCACGTGGCGCGGCAGGTCAATTTGCGTCACGTCACCCGTCACGACCACCTTGCTGGAGAAGCCCATGCGGGTGAGGAACATCTTCATCTGCTCGCCCGTGGTGTTCTGCGCTTCGTCGAGAATCACGAACGCGTCGTTCAGCGTCCGGCCGCGCATGAACGCCAGCGGCGCCACCTCAATCACGCCGCTCGTGAGGTACGACTCGAACTTCTCCTGCTCCAGCATGTCGTACAGCGCGTCGTACAGCGGACGCAGGTACGGATCGATCTTGGCCTGCAGGTCCCCCGGCAGGAACCCCAGCTTCTCGCCGGCTTCGACGGCGGGTCGCGTCAGGATGATGCGCTTCACCTTGCGTTCCTTCAGGGCGCGCACCGCCATGGCGACCGCCAGGTACGTCTTGCCGGTCCCGGCGGGCCCCACGCCGAACGTGATGTCGCTGTGCTCGACCTTGTCGAGGTACACCTTCTGACCGGGCGTCTTGGGTTTCAGGCCGCGCGGCAGGCTCACGCCCGTGCGCGTCTCCTCGGCCAGGCTGCGTCCCTCCTCGCTCAGGCGGGCGCTGCGCGACAGCGCGTCCAAGCTGAGTTCCCCGCCCGCGCGGACCACCGCGAGAGCCTCGCGGACCATGCGTTCGGCAGCCTGCACGTGCGCGGCGTCGCCCTGAATGGTGACCGTGTCGTTGCGCGCAATCAGCTTCGCGGGCGTCAGGTCCCGCATGCGGCGCAGATTCACATCGCCCGCACCGAGCAGCGCGAGCGCTTCCTCGGGCGTGTCGAGTTGGATGTTCACGGTCGTGGTGGTCGGCAGCGTCTCTTCTTTCAAAAGTTCTCCTGAACAGCACACGGCGCCCCCTCGTACGAAATCGAGGTGGGGCGGCAGGGGGAAACGGTCATCTGAACGCCCTTATTCTGCCGCGCTCCCCACCGTGCAGGCGTGGGAGAATCCACAATATGCATGAAGACTTCAGGTGCGCAGCCGCCACCTGGCGTACACCCCGCGTAGACTGAAACGCGTGAAGCGCGCTTTCCTGTACGCGGACCCCGCCGCGCATTCCCTGTCGCCGCGCATGCACGCCGCCGCGTTCCGCTTCGCGGGCCTGGACGCCACGTACGACGCGGTGCGCGTCCCCGCCGCGGACCTGCCCGGCGCGATCGCCGCGCTGCGCGCCCCGGACGTGCTCGGCGCGAACCTCAGCCTGCCGCACAAGGCCGCCGCGCTGCCGCACTTGGACGCCTTGACGCCCGCGGCGCGCGCCATCGGCGCCGTGAACACCGTGATTCACGCGGACGGCACCCTCACGGGCGATAACACCGACGCGCCCGGCCTGCTCGCCGCTCTGCGCGACGCCCACGCCCCGGCGGGCGGCGTGAGCGTCGTGCTCGGCGCGGGCGGCGCCGCCCGCGCCGCCGTGTGGGCCCTGCGCGCCGAGGGCCGCGACGTACTCATCCTGAACCGCACCCTCGACAACGCCCGCGCCCTCGCGCGCGACCTGGGCGGCACGGCCGTCACGCGCGAGGACGTCCCCTGGCTGGACATCACCCTGATCGTGAACGCCAGCAGCGCCGGCCTCGGCGACCCCGACGCCACGCCCCTCCCGGACCCGCCCGCCCTCGCGCGCGGCGCGCTCGTGTACGACATGGTCTACAAGCCGCGCGACACGCGCCTCATGCGCGACGCCCGCGCACGAGGCGCCCGCACCGCGAACGGCCTCGGGATGCTCGCCCACCAGGCACGCCTCGCGTTCACCGCCTGGACCGGCGCTGACGTGCCCGCCCACGTCTTCCTGAACGCCCTGGAGGACGCATGACGCGCGACGCGCCCAGCAGTAACCTCAGCTACGTCATCCTGGCGCTCATCCTGCTGCTCACTGCTGTCGTCACCACCGTCGTCGCGCGCAGCGTCACCGCGCAGCAGCGTGCACGCTTCGAACGCGAGGTGGATATCTACACCCGCGCGCTCGAGCAGCGCGTCGACATTCTGAACGGCACCCTGGAATCCACCCGCGCCCTGTGGTCCGCCAGCAGTACCGTCAGCAGCCAGGACTTCATGCGGTTCGTCGCCGCCCTGGACCTCCGCGAGCGCCAGCCGGGCGTGCAGGGCATCGGGTACGCCGCGGCCGTCCGCGCCACCGACGTGCGCGCCTTCCAGGCGGCCCGTCGCATCGAGGAGCCCAGCTTCAACGTGCGCCCGTACAGCCTGCGCCCGGAAATCGTGCCCATCACGTACATCGAGCCGCGCACCCCCGCGAACACCTTCGCGCTCGGCTTCGACATGTACAGCGAGCCGCACCGACGCGCCGCCCTGGACCGCGCGCGCGACACCGGCCGCCCCACCGCCACCGCCCCCATCACGCTCGTGCAGGAAGCGAAGTACGGCCAGCCGCAACCCGGCGTGCTCATCTACCTGCCGGTGTACGCCGGCGGCAGCGTCCCTGCCACCGTCAGTGCGCGCCGCGCCGCCCGCACCGGCTACGTGTACGTGCCCCTGCGCATCGTCGACTTCATCGGCGGGGTCCGCACCAGCAGCCGCGCCGCCGTCAGCGGCCTGGACCTCACCATCCAGGCGGCGGGACTCACCGTGTTCGGCAAGGCTCGCCCCGCCCGCGCGTTCCAGCATCGCCAGACCCTCAACGTCAACGGCCAGCCGTGGACGTTGACCTTCAGCGCCCCCGCGTCGTTCGGCCGGGACGTCGCCGCGGTGTCCCCGTGGCTGGTGCTGTGCGCGGGGCTGCTCGTCGCCACCCTCTCGTTCACGACCCTGCAGGGGCAGGTGCGCGCCCGCCAGCGCGCCGAGGAGATGAACGCGCGCCTCGCCGCGAGCCGCGCCAACCTCGAACGCGCCCGCGCCGAGTTCGAAGCGATCTGGCGCGCCATTCAGGACGCTGCGCTGTTCACCGACGCCAGCGGCGCCGTCCTGATGAGCAACCCTGCCACCGCCCAGACCTTCGGGTACGGCGAGGGCGAACTCGCCGGGCAGAACCTCGACGTGCTCCGCGCCGACCCGCGCCTGCACGACGGCCACTTCAACGCCGTCACCACCCAGTACGTCCGCGCGGACGGCGCCGCCTTCTACGGCGAAGCGCAACGCTCCCCCGTCATGAGCGACCGAGGCGAACTGCTCGGGCAGCTTGAAGTCATCCGGGACGTCACCGACCGCGTCGAAGCGGACCGCGCCCGCCGCGAAAGCGAACTCCGCTACCGCGGCGTCCTTGAAGCGATGCCGCAGATGGTCTGGGTCACCGACCCGCACGGCCACCCCGTGTATTACAACCACGGCTGGTTCGCGTACACCGGCCTGAGCGAACACGACTCCATCACGCTCGGCCCGTTGAGCGCCGCGCACCCGCAGGACCGGGCGCGCCTGCAGGACCACGCCGAACGCAGCGCGCAGCGTGGCGAGCCGTACGAACTGGAAGTCCGTTACCGCCGCGCCGACGGCGCGCACCACACTTTCGTCGTGCGCGGCAACCCCGTCCGCAACCCCCGCGGCGACATCATCGAATGGGTCACGACCGCCACCGATATCCAGACGCGCATCGCCGCCGAGCAGGACCTGCGCACCAGCGAGCAACGCTACCGAGGCGTCCTCGAAGGCCTCCCGCACCTCGTGTGGCTCGCCCGCCCGGACGGCACCGTCACGTACGCCAACCGCCGCTGGAACGAGTACGTCGGCCCGCACGTCCCCCCGGACCGCCTCGTCGAGTACACCCACCCGGACGACCGCGACCACTTCGTGCGCCGCTGGCGCGCCGCCACCGCCACCGGGCACCTCTTCCAGGCTGAACACCGCCTGCTCGGCGCGGACGGCAAGTACCGCACGTTCATGGCGCGCGCCGTACCCATTCACGACGTGGACGGACGCATCATCGAGTACGTCGGCACCAGCACCGACATTGACGATCAGGTGTACGGCCAGCGCGCCTCGCGCCTCCTCGCAGACCTCAGCCAGACGCTCGCCCGCGTCGGCGACGAACGCGACGCGTTCGAGCAGGTCCTGCGCACCCTCACCACCCGCCTCGCCGACGCCGTCACCCTCTGGCACGGCGGGCTCGGCAGCCTCCCCGACCCGCTCACCATGGTCCGCGGCGAACTCCGCCCGGACCTCCACATGGCCAGCGCCGAAGGCACCATGAGCGCCGTCCAAGACGCCGAGCACACCGGGCAGCTGCGCATCTACACCAGCCCTACCCTGGAACCCTTCGGCCTCACCAGCGCCGTCCTGATGCCGCTCGGCGTGCGCGGCCAGAGCGCCAGCGGCGTGCTCGGCTTCGGCCTGCCGTACACGCCCGACGACCGCGACCTGGACCTGATGCAGGAAGTCGCCACGCGCATCGGCACCGCCCTCGACAACCACCGCCAGTACGCCCGCGCGCAGGCCGCCCGCCGCGAACTCCAGCACCTCAACCAGACGCTCGAAGCGCGCGTGGAAAGCCGCACCGCGGCCCTGCAGGATGCCAACCGCGAACTCGAGGCGTTCAGTTACAGCGTCAGCCACGACCTGCGCACGCCCCTGCGGCACATCGTGGGCTTCGCGGACCTGCTGCGCAAGGACACCGGCACCCTCAGCGACAAGAGCGCCCGCTACCTCGGCATCATCACGGACGCCGCCACCAAGATGAGCACCCTCATCGACGACCTGCTCGAATTCTCCCGCATGGGCCGCCAGGAACTCCGCCGCGCCCCCGTGAACCTCACCGAACTCGCCGAGGAGGCCCGCGCCGACCTGCAACCCGACGCGGAAGGCCGCGACGTTCAGTGGCGCCTCCACGACCTCCCCACCGTCCCCGCCGACCGCGCCCTCATGAAACAAGTGTTCGTGAACCTGCTCGGCAACGCCCTGAAGTACTCTGGCAAGCAGGCCCACGCCCGCATTGAAGTGCGCGCCGAACAGGGGACCGACAGCGTCACCGTCCACGTGAGCGACAACGGCGTGGGGTTCGACCCCGCCTACGCCGACCGGCTGTTCGGGGTGTTCCAGCGCCTGCACCGCGCGGACGAATTCAACGGCACCGGCATCGGCCTCGCGAACGTTCGCCGCATCATCAATCGCCACGGCGGCACCGTCAACGCCCACAGCACCCCCGGCGAGGGCGCCACCTTCAGCTTCACGCTCCCCCTCACCCCCCCGAGACCCCCAATGACCCAACCCCGCGATTACAAAGCCCTCAGCGAACTCAGCGTCCTCAACGTCCTCCACCTCGAGGACAACGAACTCGACCACGAACTCGTCCGCGCCACCCTCGAGGACGGCACGCTCCCCTGGGACGCCCAGATCATCCGCGTCGACGACGAAGCCGGCCTGCGCGACGCCCTGCAGACCTTCGCGCCGCACATCGTCATCAGCGACTACAGCCTCCCCACCTACGACGGCCTCAGCGCCTTCGAGCTCGTCAGCGCTTCCCACCCGCATCTCCCGTTCATCATCGTCACCGGCGCCATGGGCGAAGAAGTCGCCGTGGACACCCTGCGGCGCGGCGTCACCGACTACGTCCTCAAGCAGCGCCTCGAACGCCTGGTGCCCGCCGTCACCCGCGCGCTCGCCGAAACCGCCGAGCGGCAACGCCGAGAACGCGCCGAGGCGGAAATCCGCGCGCTGAACCTCACCCTCCAGATGCGTCTCGAGGAAGTCGAACGCCTCAACCGCGTCGCCGAGCAGCAACGCCAGAAACTCGAGGAGCAGGCCGGGCAGCTCGAAGAGGCCCTGAAACTCCAGAAGACCTTCCTCGCGGAAACCAGCCACGAACTGCGCACACCCCTCACCGCCCTGCTCGGCTACCTCCGCCGCCTCGAACGCGAAGCAGGCGCCACCCAGACGCTGCATGACGCCGCGCGCGTCGCCGAGAACATGACGCGCCTCGTCAACGACCTCCTGCAGCTCAGCCGCGGCGAACTCGTGCAGAGCATCGAGCCGCACTTCGTGAACCTCGCCGACATCGTCCGCGCCGTCGGCCGCGACTACGGCATCCGCGTTGACTCGCCCGACATCGAGGTCGTCGCCGACCCGGGCCGCCTCACGCAGGTGTTCGTGAACCTCGTCAGCAACGCCATCCGCATCTGCGGCACGCCCGACAAGGTCCGCGTCTACGCCGAGGACCACGGCCAGGACATCACCATTGACGTGATCGACACCGGCCCCGGCGTGCCCGACGACGTGAAACCCCGCATCTTCGACAAGTTCTACCGCGGCAAGGAAGCCGGGTCCGCCGGCCTGGGCCTCACCATCGCGCAGCAGGTCGTGCAGGCGCACGGCGGGCGCATCGAGGTGCTCGACACGCCCGGCGGCGGCGCGACCTTCCGCGTCACGCTGCCCGGCCTGGAAGAAGACGAGGAGTTCTGAGCGGCCCACGCCGCCGCCACACCCCTTGGAGGGGCGCCGCGCGGCGCCCCTCCGCCCGGTTGACGACGCGGCGCCCGCAGGTGGTACGTTCGGCGCCATGACGCCCCTCACTGCGCGCCCGGCTGCCGAGTTCGACAGCGCCACCCTCGCGAACGCCCTGAACGCCGCGTTCGCCGCGTACGTCGTGCCCATCACGTTCACCGCGCAGACCCTCGACGCGCGCCTCCGCCCGGAACACCTCGACCCGCACGCCAGCCAGCTGTTCTTCGACGGCCGCGAACTGGTCGGCGCCGCCATGGTCGCCCGGCGAGGCTGGACGGCGCGCCTCGCCGCGATGGGCGTCGCGCAGACCGCGCGCGGACGCGGCGTCGGCCGCGCCATGCTCACGCACCTGATCGCCGACGCGCGCGCCCGCCGGGACCGAGCGTTCACGCTCGAAGTCATCGAGCACAACGCGCCCGCCGTGCGCCTCTACGAACGCGCCGGCTTCCACACCACCGGCCGCCTCGTCGGGTACACCCGCCCCGCCGCGGACGCCCCCCCACGCGCGCCCCTCGTCGAGGTCGACCCGCTGCACGTCGCCCGCCTCGTCACGCGCCACGCCGACACCGAACTCCCCTGGATGCTCGCTGGCGAAACCCTCTCGGGGTTCACGGCCCCCGCACGGGGCGTCACCGTGGACGGCTCGGCCCACGCCCTCATCACGCCGTACCCGCAGGTCACGGTCCTGCACGCGCTCATCACCCCCCCGGAACAGCGCCGGCGTGGGCACGCGCGCACGCTCCTGAACGCCCTCCAGGCGCACCACGGGCACCTGCCGCTCCGCATCATCCCCGTCGTGCCCGAGGACCTCGCCGCGCCGTTCGCGGCCCGCGCCGGGTTCGTCCGCGACGACCTCACGCAACTCCACATGACCCTGCCCCTCACCCCGTAACCCCGCACGCATCACGGTCCCGCCCCGCGCCACCCGTACACTGAAACGCATGAAGAAGCGCCTCACCGTCCACCACCTCGGCGACCAACGCTACGTCGGCTTCAACGAAACCGGCCAGCAGCTCCTCATCGACAACAGCGACGTCAAGGTCGGCGTGAGCCCCATGGAGGCCCTGCTGGGCGCGGTCGCCACCTGCACGGCGTACGACATCGTCGAGATCATGAAGAAGCGCAAGACGCCCCTCAGCACCTACCGCATCGAAATCGAAGGGGACCGCGCCGAGGAGCACCCGAAACGCTACACGCACATCATCGTCCGCCACATCGCGGGCGGCGCGGGCGTGACCCGCGACGCGCTCGAGAAGGCCGCGCACCTCAGCCACGAGAAGTACTGCTCCGCTGCTGCCAGCGTCAACGCCGAGATCACCCTACAGGTCGAACTCGTCGAAACCGCCTGACGCGCCGCGCGGTGCCCACCCTCACCGACGCCCAGGCGCGCGTCCTGCAGGCCCTGCAGGACGGCGCGGCCCTCACCATGCACGCGCGCGGGGACCGCGGCCCGTACTACACCCTGAACGGCCGCCGCCTCAGCATGCCGCTCGTGAAGAGCCTTGAAGCGAACCGCTGGATTGAACGCGAAGGCGCCGGGCGCGGCGCGGCCAGCGCGTACCAGCTGACCGCCGAAGGGGAGAGCGCCCTGCAGGCCTGGGCGGCGCCGACGCCCCCAACCCACTGAAGCCTCCGTTCACAGGGGCCCCGCCTCGCTCCGGTCAAAGGGGGCGGGGACCCTGCGCGCTTCAGATGCCCCAGCCGCCATCCACCAGCAGCTCCTGCCCGGTGATGTACGCCGCCGCCGGGGACGCCAGAAACGCCACGGCCGCCGCCACCTCATCCGGCGCGCCGAACCGCGCGGCGGGAATGCGGCGCAGCACGTCCGCCTCCTGCTCCGGCGACGCGAACACCTCCTGCAGCCGCTCTGTCGCGGTGTACCCGGGCGCGACGGTGTTCACGGTCACGCCGTCACGCGCGACCTCCAGCGCCAGGGACCGCGCGTCGTTCGTGACAGCGGCGCGCATGGCGTTGCTCACCGGCAGGCCCACCGCCGGGCGCGTGACGGTCAGGCTCGTCACCGTGATGATCCGCCCCCACCCGCGCGCCCGCATGCCGCCCAGCACGCCGCGCGACAAGCGGACACTGCTCATGAACGTCAGTTCGAACCCCGCGCGCCACGCGTCCTCCGACACGCGACTCGGCAGGGCCGTGGGCGGCCCGCCCGCGTTGCTCACGAGGACGTCCACGTCGCCCGCCGCGGCCAGCAGCGCCCGCACGCCCGCCTCGCTGCCCACGTCCGCGCGGACCGCGCGCGCCCCCAGCGCCTCCGCTGCGCGCTCCAGCGTCGCCTCGTCCCGCGCGGCGATCGTCACGTCCGCGCCCAGGTCCCGCAGGGCGCGCGCCGCCGCGAAGCCGATCCCGCGGCTGCCGCCCGTCACGAGCGCGCGTTTCCCCGTTAAGCTCAGCCACTCCGGCAGTCCACTCGTCATGCGCGGAGCATACCCCGCGCGTCGCCGAATGGTTCCCGCACTCCAGGGCGCCCGCGCGCCGCGCGCTAGACTGCGGGCGTGGCCGGGTTTCAACGAATCTTCCTGAGTCTGATCGGCGGCGCCTCGACCGCCCTGATCGCGTACGGCGTGGCGTTCTCGCGCGGCTGGCCGATGGGCATGGTCGAAGTGAACGGCGTCCGCAAGTACGGCTTCAAACTGCACGGCGACGCGGACCTCGCCGCGCGCCTCATTCCCCTCGAACTCCTGATCGGCCTGCTGGTCGCGTGGCTGATCTGGCGGGCGTTCACGCGCCGCGCCGCCACCACCCCGCGCGCCGACGCCGAAGAACGCATGGTGTACCGCTACGCCATGCGCAAGGGTGGCCGCTTCACCCTGCGTGACCTCGAGGTGGGCTCGCCGCTCGGCGCGGGCGCCCGCGCCGCCGTGCAGCGCCTCGAAGCGCAGGGGCGCGTCGTGCGCGACGGAGACGACTACCGCCTCGCGTGAGCGCGCCGGACGCCCTGTTCGACCTGGCCGTGAACCGCGCCGCGAACACCCTGCGGGGCCTGCGCCCCGCAGACCGCGCCGCCGCGCTCGCCGAGTGGCACGCCCGCACGCGGTTCGCGCGGCGCGTGCCCCTGCCGGACATCGAGGCGCGCCTCGAAACGCGCCCGGACGGCGCGTGGCACTGGGCGGGCGGGCCGGGCGGCGCGTGGCAGCCCGGAAAGGCCCGCTTCCCCTGACGCTCAGGGCAGTTTGATGCCCGTGAGGTACTGGTACGTTTCGAGCGCGTACCGGTCCGTCATGCCGCTCACGTAATCCGTGAGGGTCAGCAGGCGCTCGTACGTGCTCAGGTGCTCCAAGAGCCGCCCGCGTGCGCGCCGCGCGAGCACCTCGTGGTACGGGGTGGGGGAGAGGACATAGAACTCCTCCGGCACCAGCTGCTGCAGCTTGCGGCTGTCGTGCCCGTCCGGGCGCGTCACGAACGCGTCCGCGAGGGCGTCCAGCAGGCCCCCGAGCGCGCGGTACCCGGCCAGCTCGATCTGCAGCACCCTCGTGCTCTCGTACCCACGCTCACGCGCGAGCGCCTTGAGGGGCGCGTACCGCGCGGCGTACTCCGGAATGCTGTGAATCAGGTCACTCGTGAACGTCCCCGCCTCGATCTCCGGCAGGTGCGCGCGGAACGCGTCGAACGTGTCATCCACGAGGCGCGCGATCACGCGGTTCTTCGCGCGTGCCGCGCGGTTCGCCGGGAACGCCGCGTGGTCCTCGCCCGCGCCTTCCTCCCACGCGTGCCCGCCGAGGTCCGCGGCGTTCGCGTACACGTCCAGCAGTTCCCGCAGCCCGATCAGGCCCAGCCGGTACGCGTCCTCCAGGTCCGCGACGGCGTAGCAGATGTCGTCCGCGGCCTCCATCAGGTACACCAGCGGGTGCCGCACGTACCGCTCCCGCTCGCCCGACTGCCGCGTGAGGCCCAGCCCCGCGAACACCCGCGCCGCGAGGGGCGCGTCCGCCTGCACGTACCCCCACTTCGCGTACGCGTGCCCCGCGTCCGGCCCGCAGGACGTGCTCGGGCACGGGTACTTCACGAGCGTGCCGAGCGTCGGCAGCGTCAGGCGCAGGCCCCCGTCACGCTCGCGCGCCTGCGTGCGCGCGTAGATGCGGAACGTCTGCGCGTTCCCCTCGAACCGCAGGAAATCCTCGCGTTCCGCCAGCGTCAGGTCCAGGCCCGGGTGCGCGTTCAGGAACCGCGCCGCCCACGTGCGGATCGCGTCCTCGCCGCTGTGCCCGAACGGCGGGTTCCCGACGTCGTGCGCGAGGCACGCGGCGCTCACGACCGCGCCGACATCCTGCGCGCTCACGCCCTCCGGCAGCAGCGTCTCGGCGCTCAACAGGCGTCCCGCCCGCTCCCCCAGCGACCGCCCGATGGACGCGACCTCCAGGCTGTGCGTGAGGCGCGTGCGCGTCGTGTCGCTCTTGCTGAGCGGGAACACCTGCGTCTTGTCCTGCAGGCGCCGGAACGCGCTGCTGAACGTCACGCGGCCCGTGTCCTGCTCGAACGGGCTGCGCTCCGGGTCGCGCGCCTCCCCGGGCGCGCCGAGCCGCTCCGTCGTGAGCAGCCGCGCCCAGCGCGCCGCACGCGTCATGCGGGCGCGCGCACGCCCGCCGCGACCGCCGCCAGCGCCACGCGCACGCCCCGCTCGATCTCCGCCTGCGGCAGGTACGCGAGGACCTCGCCGGGCCGCGCGTCCAGCGCCATCCACTCGTTCGCGGGCACGTGCAGGAACCCGCACGGCACGCGCTCCCCCAGGTGGTGCCGCGCCGCGAACATCGCCGCGTTGCACAGGTACAGCCCGGCCGTGTTGCTCACGTACCCGGGAAGGCCGTGCGCGCGCCACGCCGCCAGCACGTCCGGCAGCGGCAGGGTGCTGAGGTACGCGTCCGGCGCGCCCGGCACGACCGGCTCCCCGGACAGGCGACGCCCGGCGTTGTCCGGCAGGGCCGCGTCCTGCACGTTCACGGCCACGCGCTCCAGCGCCAGCTGCGCGCGCCCGCGCGCCACGCCCGTCAACAGCACCGCGTCCGGTTGGTGCTCGTCCAGCAGTGCCCGTACTGCCCCGGGCGCGCGCGCGGCGTCCACGGGCAGGACCGCGCCGATCACCTGCGCGCCCGCCACGACCTGGCCGTGCAGGGCCGCCACCACCGCTTCGGTCGGGTTCACGCGGTCCCCGCCGAATGCCTCAAAGCCAGTCAGGAGCAAACGCATGCGCCCAGCGTACCTCGCGCCCGTACGCTGAACGCATGCGCACCCTCCTGACCGCCCTCACCCTCGCCGCCCTGGGCGTGGCGTCCGCCGCGACGACCACGCAGTACGCCATGCTCACGAACGTCACGCCCACGCCCCAGGGCCTGCGCGTCACCGCTGATTACGTCGACGTGTTCACACCCGGCCCGCTCGAGTACGCGCGTGCACAGAAGCTCGGCTTCCAGGGCACCCTGAGCGCGTTCTACGCCCGGATGCCGGGTGGACTCTGGGTGCGGAACGTCAACCCGCAGGTGAGAACGCTGCTGTTCCCGACCGGCACCACCTTCGCCCTCGCGTGCCTGCAGGACCAGGAGGGCGTCCGCGTCGTGGACGCGGCGACGTTCACGGCGGCGTGGGCGGGTCGCCCCCCGAAAGGCTGCTGGCCTGACACGCCCAAACGCCTGCTCGTGTCGGTCGTCAGCGAGGACGGCGGCGTGGCGTACGTCGCGCAGGTGTACCAGCCCTGACACTTCGTTCCCCTCGCCACAGGGGCGCGCCGCTGCCCGCCCTATGCTGCCTTCGTGCCTGAACTGCCCGAAGTGGAAACCACGCGCCGCAAGCTCGAACCGCTCCTGCTCGGGCGCACCATCGTCCGCATCGAACACGACGCGCCCGACAAGTACCGTGACACGCACCGTGCGCACGGCCGCGTCGTCCGTGACCTCACGCGGCGCGGCAAGTACATCCTCGCGCGCCTCCAGGACCCCGACGGGCACGAGGACGACGCCGAGCTCATCGTGCACCTCGGCATGACCGGCGGGTTCCGGTACGAGCCGGGCCCGCACACGCGCGTGACCCTGCACACCGACGAGGGCGCCATCTACTACCAAGACGCCCGCAAGTTCGGGAAGTGGGCAGTCGTGGACCCCGGCGCGTACGCGAGCATGCCGACCCTCGCCGGCATGGGACCCGAGCCGCTCGGCGACGACTTCGCGGTGGACGCGTTCGTGCGGGCCGCCGCGACGTGCGGCCCCGTGAAGCCCTGGCTGCTGTCGCAGGTGCCCGTGGCGGGCGTGGGGAACATCTACGCGGACGAGAGCCTGTGGCGCGCGCGCATCCACCCGGCGCAGCGCCGACTCACGCTGGACGAGGCGACGCGCCTGCACGCCGCCATCCGCGAAGTCATGGCCGAGGCGGTGCAGGCGGGCGGCAGCACCCTCAGCGACGGCACGTACGCGCAGCCGGACGGCCTGTCCGGGCTGTTCCAGCAGCAGCATAACGCGTACGCCCGCGACGGCGAACCGTGCGCGCGGTGCGGGACCACCATCACGAAAAGCGTCCTGGCGCAGCGCGGGACGCACCACTGCCCGGCGTGCCAGGTGCGCCGCGACTGACGCGCGGCAGGACGAGCCGGGTACACTCGCCGCATGACGGACCTCACTTCCCTGCGACTCACGTACGCGCGCGGCGAGTTGCGCCGCGCGGACCTGCACGCCGACCCGGTGCAGCAGTTCACGCGCTGGCTGGACGAGGCGCTGCGCGCCGACCTGCCCGAGCCATACGCCATGACGCTCGCCACTGCCGACGCTCAGGGCCGCCCCAGCGCCCGCACTGTCCTGCTGCGCGGCGCGGACGCACGCGGGTTCACGTTCTACAGCAACTACGACAGCCACAAGGGCCACGACCTGAACGGCAACCCGCACGCGGAGCTGCTGTTCTACTGGCCGCAGCTGGAACGGCAGGTGCGCGTGCGCGGCGCGGTGACCCGCGTGCCGGACGAGGAGAGTGACGCGTACTTCCACGCGCGCCCGCGCGAGAGCCAGCTGGCCGCACACGCCAGCACCCCACAAAGCGGCGTGATTCAGGACCGAGCGGCCCTCGAAGCGAAGTTCGCGGCCTTGCACGCGCAGTACCCGGAAGGCACCGAAGTGCCTCGCCCGGCGTTCTGGGGTGGGTACCGCATCGTCCCGGACGCGTTCGAGTTCTGGCAGGGCCGCCCGAACCGCATGCATGACCGCTTCCGGTACGCCCGCACGCCCGGCGGCTGGAGCGCCGACCGGCTGATGCCGTAAATGCGGGAACGTACGCGCGGGCCGGCGCGTATCGTGAATTGGAACGTTATGGTCTACCTTCTGCTACTCCTGGTGGGCGGCGCGCTCCTGCTGCTGTCCCTGCTGACCGGGCACGACCACGACTTCGGCGCGGGCCACGCCGACGCCGGCGAGGTCGCGTCCTGGCTGAGCGTGCGGGCCGTGGTGGCCTTCGCGGCCTTTTTCGGCCTGGGCGGCGTCGTCGCCGGCGCGCTCGGGTACGGCGGCGCCGCGCAGTTCGCGTACGCGCTCGCGGCAGGCCTGCCCGTGAGCGCGTTCGCGGCGTGGCTCACCCGCGTCGCCCGCACGCGCGGCGAGGTGCACACCGGCGCGGGGCGCGTCGCCGGCCGCGTCGGTATCGTCCGCATCCGCCCGGAAGGTGCCCGGCCCGGCAAGGTCGAGGTCATCATGGCCGGGCAGTCCACGCAGCACCTCGCCCTGAGCGACGACGCCCTCAACGTCGGCGAGCAGGTCATCGTCATCGGCATCGAGCGCGGCGTGCTGCACGTGCGCCGCTGGGACGGGCGCTGAGCCCGAACAAGGAGTTTCCGTGAACGACATTCTCGTGCTGGCCGGCATCATCCTGATCGGCATCATCCTGATGCTGGTCCTCATCCAGAACCTCCTGATCGTCGTGCCGCCCAACAAGGTGCTGGTCATCTCTGGCCGCGCGCGCAAGACGCCCGAGGGCGACACCGTCGGGTACCGCGTGATCCGCGGGGGCCGCGCGTTCCGCATTCCCGTGCTGGAGAAGGTCGCGTGGCTGGACCTCACGACCATCCCGCTCGACCTGAGCGTCGAGAACGCGTACAGCAAAGGCGGCATCCCCCTCAAAATTCACGCCGTCGCGAACGTGAAGATCAACGCCGAGGAGCCGTACCTCAGCAACGCCATCGAGCGGTTCCTGGAAGTGCCGCGCGAGGCGATCACCAGCATCACCCGCGACACGCTCGAAGGGAACCTGCGCGGCGTCATCGCCACGCTCACGCCCGAGGAGATCAACGAGGACCGCCTGCGGTTCGCCGAAGCGCTCATCGAGGAAGCCGAGCATGACATGAGCAACCTCGGCATCAAACTCGACACGCTCAAAATCCAGAACGTCAGCGACGGCAGCGGCTACCTCGAAAGCATCGGGCGCCGCAAAACCGCCGACGTCCTCAAGGAAGCGCGCGTCGCCGAAGCCGAACGCAACGCCGAAGCGACGCAGGCCGAAGCGCAAGCCCTGCAGCGCTCCCAGGTTGCGCAGGCTATCAGCCAGCAGGCGATCCTCGAGGAGCAGAACAAGCTTGAGGTGCGCCGCACCGAACTCGGCGCTGTGCAGCTCGCCCGCCAGAACGAAGCGGCGGTGGAAAGCGAACTGGCGCGCGTGCGCGCCACGCAGGCGTTCGAGCAGGAACGCGCGCAGCTCGAAGCGGCGCTGCGGCAGCGCCAGGCGCAGAGCGCCCGCGAAGCGCGCGTGATCGAGGCGCAGCAGAACGCCGAAGCCGCTGAAGTGGAAGCGCAGGCGCAGCAGCGCGCGCAGATCGCGCAGACGACGTCGCAGCAGGCCATCCTGGAACGCCAGAACGAACTGCGGGTCCGCACCGCCGAACTGAACGCCATTGCCGCTGCGAAGGAGAACGAATCGAAAGTCGCGGCGGAACGCGCGCGCGTCGTCGCGGAGCAGCAGCTGGAGCAGGAACGCATCGTCCTGAACCAGAAGAAGTACGAGGCGGACGTGATCGCCCCGGCGCGCGCGCAACGCGAGGCACGCCTGCTGGAAGCGCAGGCGGCCGCGGCGCCCATCATCGAGGAGGGCCGCGCGAAGGCCGAAGCGGTCCGCCTGCTCGTCGAGGCGTTCCGCAACGCCGGTCCGGAAGGAGAACGCGCGTTCATCCTGAACATGCTGCCCGGCATCGTCAGCGAGTTCGCGCAGAGCGTGCGCGACATGAGCATCGACAAGGTCACCGTGATTGACAGCGGCAACGGGCAGGCGACGCGCAGCGCCATCAGCACGTTGCCGATGAACATCGTGTCGCTGGTGGAGCAGGTGGAGACCTCCACCGGCGTGAACCTCCTGTCCCTGCTGCAGAACCGCCCCGCGAGCGAGCCGAGCGCCGCGAACGACTGACCCGGTCAGGCTGAAGCGCAGGCCACCCACCCCTGTAGGTGGCCTGCGCTTCTCCCCCGGCGGCGTCGCCGACGCTGGGGACCGCGGCTCTGGTCGACCGGCCCACCGTGGTCCGGTCGCCCCCACGGTCCGAGGCTTCATCGTGCGGTCGAGGCATCACGAGACGCAGGCGACACCTTCACCGGGGCGTGCTCAGGCGTGCGGGGTCGCTGGTCGTGCAGGCCCGGTGCGCCCTACAGCGCTTCTTCATGCCCTAGCCTGGCTCGCGCGGAAGCGTACGAATCGTTACCGTCGCCCCGCCGACGCGCCCCGATATCATGCGCGGTGGAGGTTCCATCTATGAGCAACCTGTACACCGCAGAAGCCACCGCCACCGGCGGCCGCGCCGGACACGCCCGCACCAGTGACGGCCGCCTGGATGTCGACCTCAGCGTCCCCAGCGAGATCGGCGGGGACGGCGGCACCGGCACGAACCCCGAGCAGCTGTTCGCCGCCGGGTACGCCGCGTGCTTCCAGGGGGCGCTCGGCGTCGCCGCGCGCCGCCAGAAGGTAAGCGCCGACAACAGCGAAGTCACCGCGAAGGTTGGCCTGGAAAAAGAAGGCCTCGGCTTCAAGCTGAACGTCGAGATTGCCGTCCGCCTCCCCGGCGTGGAACGCGACGTGGCCGAGAAGCTCGTGCACGCCGCGCACGAGGTGTGCCCGTACAGCAACGCCACCCGCGGCAACATCGACGTGCGCCTCAGCGTCATCGACTGACCGGCGCAGCAAGGGGAGGGGCCACGCACGTGCGTGGCCCCTCCCCTTGAGCTCTTAGCGGCTCAGGTCGTCTTCGCTTTCGCCCATGTTGGTGCTGGGCGGGTCGCTCGTGATCATGCTGCCCTGCACGGCCACGTCGTGGTCATCCAGCCCCTTCTGCTGCGCGGACTCCGGCGCGGTCTGCGGCGTGGGCGCGCTGTCGTTCTCATTCTGGGGCAGGTGCTGCGGTTCTTTCTGAGCATCGGTCATGATGGCCCTCCTGCCCTGAACGTATCGTGCGCGTCCACGCGCCGCATGACGCGCACGTAAACGCTCGTTCATGCCCCTCCGCACGCGGTATTCAGGCACCCAATCGCAGGACGCTGCTGTTCCCCCGCAGGACGTACAGCAGCACGCCCGCTTCCTCTAGGACGCCCGCCTGCCGCTCCAAGTCCCGTACCGCGTCGGGCGGCGCGAAGCGAATAGGCCGCCCCACCTCGCCCGGCTCCAGGTAGAACCCTTCGGGCAGGACGATCACCACGACGCGCCGGGCGTACGCGCGCGCCGCGAGTGCCGACGCGAGGAACGCCGCGCCGGCCCGCTGCGTGATCACGATCAGGTTCCCGCCCGGCTCCGGCTCGGGGATACGCGCAGGGGCGTCCGGCTGGGCGTGCAGGCGCGCAAGGCGTGAGAGCGCGGACCGCAACGCCTCGGGCGTCCGCCCGCCCAGGCTGCGCCCCTCGGCGTCGCTCACCACGACGGGCACCTGCAACTCCAACGCCTCGCGCGTGAGGCTCGCGGCGAGGCGCGCGGCGGCCTCCACGTACTCGTCGGTGCCGCGTGCGTCCACGTGCACAGTCACGCGGCTCGCGGCGGTGCGTTCCACCTCGCGGACCATGGGGGTGCCCATGCGGGCCGTGAGGCGCCAGTGCAGCCGAGCGGGCGGGTCGCCGGGCACGTACGGCCGCGCCCCCCGCAGGCTGATCGGATCGTCCAGGCCGACGGTGCGCGCCAGACTCCCCTCGGACAGCAGGGGGCGCAGCAGGTCCGGGAGGACCAGCCCGTGCGTGCCCGGGTACACCTCCAGCGCGTCCGGCACGGTGAGGGGCGCGCGGTGCCAGAACAGCCCGAGCGGGTCCGCCCACGCGAGCGTCGAACCGCTCCACGCGTGAACGCCGCGCCGCTGCGGCGTGAGCGTCGCCGCATGCGTGAGGGCGAGCCGCCCGAACACCAGCCCACCCAGCGTGAGCTGCGCGTCCGGCACGACCGTGCGCGGTGTGGGGTCCTCGATCAGGACGCGCGTCGGCAGGCGCGCATGCACGCGGATCGTCACGGTCAGCGGCACGCGGTCTCCCTCGAACGCCGCGGGCGGGTACGTGCGCGTCAGCTGCACCTGCGGGGGCCGAGCGTACAGGACGCGCAGCAGGGCCACCAGCGCCAGCAGCGCCGCCACCCACGCGAGCAGCGCCATCACTGTGCGGGCGCCGCCTCGGCCGGGACGGGCTGCGCCCGCACGACCTCCGCGACGATGGCGTCCGCACGCAGACCCGACAGGCGCGCTTCCGCGCGCAGCACCAGCCGGTGCGCGAGGACGCCCGCCGCGGCCGCCTGCACGTCGTCGGGCGTTACGAACGCTCGGCCCGCCATGCCCGCCAGGGCCTGCGCGACCCCCTGCAGCGCGAGGCTCGCGCGCGGCCCCGCCCCGAGCGTCAATGCCGGGTGCGTGCGCGTGCCCGCCACGAGGCCCGCGATGTACGCGCGCACGTCATCACTCACGAACACCTCCCGCACCTGCGCGCGCACCCGCAGCAGTTCGTCGGCGTCACTCACGGTACCCAGCGCGTCGATGGGGTGGGCGCCCTGCAGGTTCGCGAGCATCGCGACTTCCTCCGCCAGCGTGGGGTACCCCACCGAGAGCTTCAGCAGGAACCGGTCCAGCTGCGCTTCGGGCAGACGGTACGTGCCCTCATGCTCCACCGGGTTCTGCGTGGCGATCACCACGAATGGCGGCGCGAGGCGGTGCGTCACGCCGCTTTCCGTCACCTGCCCTTCCGCCATGGCTTCCAGCAGCGCCGACTGCGTTTTCGGGGTGGCGCGGTTGATCTCGTCGGCCAGCAGGATGCCCGTGAAGATCGGGCCGGGCACGAACTCGAAGCGCCCGTCGCGGTACACGCTGACGCCCGTCACGTCGCTCGGCAGCAGGTCCGGCGTGAACTGCACACGGCTGAACTTCAGGCCCAGACTGACGGCGAGGGCGCGCGCCAGCATGGTCTTCCCGGTGCCCGGCGCGTCCTCCAGCAGCACGTGCCCACCGGCGACGACGCCCGCGAGCGCCACGCGCGCCACGTCCTCCTTGCCCACCAGTACGCGCGCCACGTTGCTCAGTACCCGCTCCGTAAATTCCTTCATGCGTCCTCCGCTGTGTTCATCTTGAGTTCGGTGGCGCGCGCCGCCCCTTCAGCGGCGTCCGCGTCCGCTTCGGTGACCATCCCGCCGTACCGGACCGGGTCGTACGCGGCGCCCAGTGTGCGCAGGGCGTCCGCGAGGTCCGGGTGCACCTCGGCCACCCGCCGCAGGTAGGCGCCGGGCGTCTCGTGCGGCGCGCGCGACCACCCGGCCCGCGTGAGGGCCGCCTCGGCGCGGCGGTACGCGGCGCGCACCCGGTGCAGGCGATGCTCCGCGGCGTCGCCCTCGCCCGCCGCCCCTTCCGGCGCCGCGCCCTCCGGCGACGCCGCGCGCGTCCGCAGCACCAGTGTGGCCACGGCGACCAGCACCCCGAAGGCCAGGACGCTCAGGCCCACGAACGGCCAAGTCGGCACGGACGGGGCCCGCGCCACTGGCGGGCGCGGCGCCGGGGCGGGCGCGGGCCGCGCCGGGGCGTTGACCCTCGGCGGCGTCTGAGACGGCGCGAGCGTGGAGGTGGAGGGCGGCGTCGCACGCGAACCGAACGCGTACACCAGCAGCGACGCCGCCATCAGCGCCGCACCGGCCGCCAGGGCGTAATCGGACCAATGCCGGCCCCCCTCGCCCTCCGCGCGACCGCGCGTCCGCCACCGAAGGGCGAGCAGCACCAGCGCCATCCCCAGGGCCAGCAGCGTCACGGCCGTCTGAACGGCCGCGTCCGGCTCCGCCCGTGCTCGTGGGGCCGGCGCAGCGGGGGTGCCGCGCGCACCCTGCCGCGCCCCCAGGCCACCCCCCAGCACCGCGCCGGGCGGGCGGTTGGGCGGCGCGGTGCGCGCCAATGGCGACGCCGCGTCCGCGAGCCGCGCCCCCCAACCATCCGCGCGCGGCAAGAACGCCGTCGCCAGCGCCAGCGCCGCCGCCCCGACCGCGACCATCCCCCACGCCCGCCAGCCTGGCCATGCACGCGTTGCCCGGCCTTCCGGGCCGTCCCGCAGCGCCAACACCAGCAGGAACGCCGCCAGCCCCGGCGCGGACGGCGCCCACAGGAACAGCGCGGCCAGCACCCACCCCCCGGACGGCGCGCCCTCACGCAGCGCCTCGGACGCCACTCCCAGCAGGACCGCCACCACGCCGTACACGAGCGCCGTCGTCGCCACGCCCAGCACGTCCGGCGCGCGCGTGAACGCCAGCAGGCCCGCCACCAGCAGCGGCAACGCCCACTCGTTGCTGCGCGTCCGCACCGCGCGGCTCCACGCGCTCACCGCCAGCGCGACCGCGAACGCCGCGCACACCCACGCGGGCAGCGCGCCCAGCATCACCCACGGCAGCAGCGCCGCAAGCGCCGCACCCCGGCGGTCCGCCGCGCGCGACCGACCGAGCGCCTCCCTGAGCATCACCATGCCGACCTCCCCCTGCTCATCTCCATACGCCCCGCGCCCGCGAACGTTCCCAACGACAAACCGCCCCCGAAGGGGCGGCGTCACGGTGCAGGCTCAATCGAGGAAGTCGCGGAGCTTGCGCGTGCGGCTCTCGTGGTACTTGAGTTTCCTCAGCGCCTTGTTCTCGATCTGGCGGATGCGTTCGCGCGTCACGTTGAAGCGCTGCCCGACCTCCTCCAGCGTGTGCTCGCGGCCGTCCACGAGCCCCTTGCGGAACTTCAGGACCATCGCCTCGCGCTCCGTGAGCTTGCTGAGCGCCTTCTCCAGCTCCTCGCTGAGCAGCGTCTTCGCGGCGTTCTCGACGGGACTGTCGAGGTTCTCGTCCGGAATGAAGTCCCCGTAGAAGCTGTCCTTCTCGTCGCCGATGGGCGTCTCGAGACTTACGGGCTCCTGGCTGACTTTCTGGACTTCCTCGACCTTCGCGGCGTCCCAGCCGGGCCCCATCGCCTCGGCGATCTCCTCGTACGTCGGTTCGCGCGACAGCTCCTGCTGCAGCTGACGGGCCGTGCGCGTGAGCTTGTTGATCGTCTCGACCATGTGCACCGGAATGCGGATGGTGCGCGCCTGATCAGCAATCGCGCGGTTGATGGCCTGACGGATCCACCACGTCGCGTACGTCGAGAACTTGTAGCGGCGGCGGTACTCGAACTTCTCGACTGCGCGAATCAGGCCCTGGTTGCCTTCCTGAATCAGGTCCAGGAAGCCCAGGCCACGCCCCGTGTACTTCTTGGCGATGCTGACCACCAGGCGAAGGTTCGCCTCGATCAGGCCCTGACGCGCCGCGGCGCCGTCCTCCACCTGACGCTGCAGGCGGCGGCGCTGACGGTCCTCGAGTTCCGGCTGCTCATCCAGCACCTTGCGGGCTTCCTCGCCCTCCTCGATGCGCCGCGCGAGGCTGATTTCCTCCTCGAGCGTCAGCAACGGCACGCGGCCGATCTCGTGCAGGTACTGCCGCACCGGGTCGTTGCTGACCGCGCGCGGCATGTCATCGAAGTAGCCTTCTTCCTCGTTCTCGGCCGCCTCGTCGGTTTCCGCTTCTGCTTCCGCTTCGGTGTCCTCGTCGTCATCGACGTCCTGAATGTCGATGCTCAACCCCTGCAGGTAAATCTGCAGGTCCTCGAACGCGTCGCTGCTCTCCGGATCGAGCCCGTTCGCTTCGAGGGCCGTGGACAACGCCGCCGCGACGTCCTCGCTCGACAGCACGCCGGCCGTCCGGCCAATCTTGATGAGGTCCTGAATCGCCGGGTGCGCGTAGTACGGCTTCTCCGCCGCATTCGCGGTGCGGGCGGGCGCCGCGCCCTTGTCAGCGTCGCCCTTCTTGGCGGCGCGCGTCGCCGGCTTAGCGGCTTTCGCCTTCGCGGGCTTCTCGGCTTTCGCAGGCGCGTCCACCGCGCTGCTCGCAGCGCGTTTCCGCGTGGGCTTCGGCGTCTCGGGAGTGGGCGTGACGTCCGAGGCGGAGGCCTCGGCCACCTGCGCGGGCTCCGGAACGCTCGCGTTCACGTCGTCCGTGCTGACCGCGGGCTTCTTGCGGGTTTTCGGGGCGCTCGCCGCAGGGGCGGGCGCCGCAGCGGCGTCCGGGTCCTGCTCGGCTTTGGGCTTGCGTGCGCGCGCGGCGATCTTCTTCTCAGTCATGCGCCCTCCAGGTGCGTGGCAGCGGATGCGTGGCAGTCGGCTCAGAGGTTCGTCGGGTCACGTTCAACGGGTCAGTCTAGCAGACACCGCTGCGGCTGCGCGCGGCCATTCAGGCTTTCTGCGCCGCGAGCACCTTGAAGCCCCGCACGCGCGTCAACTCCTCGACGGTGCCCCACGCAGCCAGCAGCGGCTCGTACGGCAGGAAATCGTTCGCCACCAGCACCGCCACCCCGCCCGGACGCAGCCGCCGCCCCCACGACGCAATGAACGCCGCCGTCACGTCCAGCACCACCCGCCGGCCCACGTGGAACGGCGGGTTGCTCAGCACCGCATCGAACGTCTCCGCGTCCAGTGCGCTGTCCACGTCGCTGTGCAGCGCCCGCCCCGCCAGGCCGTTCGCCGCGAGCGTCGCCTGCGCCGACCGCACCGCTGACAGGTCATCATCCAGCATCGTCACGTGCGCGCCCGCCCGCGCCGCGTGCGCGCCGATCACGCCCGCCCCGCACCCGTAATCTGCGATGTCCAGCCCCGCCAGGCTGCGCCCCAGCACCTCCGGCGCCTCGCCGAGCAGCAACTGCGTCGCAAAATCCAGCCCCGCCGAACTGAACACGCCCGGCAACGCCGAGATCTGCAACTGGTTCACCTCGTACGTCGTTGGCGCCGGCACCGGCACCACCGCCTGCGACGTGCGCGTCAACGCCGCCACGCGCATCCCCCCGTCGCGCGCGATGATCTCGCCCGCCCCGAAGGCCGCGCGCGCCCGCTTGAAGTACCGCTCGAACCCCTTGTCCTTGTCCCCCGCGAGGTACAGCGTTCCGCCCGGCGCCGTGCTCGCGTGCGCCCACGCCGTCAACGCCTCCGCGTGCGCGTTCCCGCGGTCCCCGGCGAGCACCGCGCTCACCTGCGCGCATGTGCCCACGTCGTCCCCCGGCACCGCTGCCGCCGCGCCGAACCCCTGCGCGGCCAGCACCGTCAACGCCGCCCGCGACGCCTCGACCACCTGCACGTCCGCCCCGAGGGCCGCGCGGGTCAGCCCGCCCATCGCCGTGAGGTCCAGCAGCGGTCCCTCCACGCCGCGTTTCAGCAGCGTGGTCACCAGCAGCACCTGCGCGTCGTCCACGCCCGGCGCGCCCCGCACGCCCGCCTTCGTCCGGACCTCCACGTCCGACAGCCTCGGCGGAACGCCCGCCCGCACCACATCGAAGTACGTCATCGCCTCCCAGGATAAGGCCGTTCTCATGAGGCGCTCGTCCACGCGGCGCAGCATACGCGCATGCAATCCCCCCTCCTCCCCCTGCTGCTTCTCGCCCTCGGCACCGCCCACGCGGCCACCACCCGCCTCGATCTGCCGGACCGCCAGCAGCCCGCCTGGGCCCTGTGCGACGCCCTCGACCGACCCGAAACCCTCGTGATCGGCACGCCCGACCGCACGGGCCGCGCGGAAATCACCACGCTCAGCAAAACCACGCCGGGCGCGTACCGGTACGCCGCGTGGCAGGTCGGCCGCGCCGACGCTGGCGCCGGCAACGTCTACTATCCCCTCAAGGCCCGCAGTGACGCCCCCGGCGGCACCAACGATGCCCTGCACTTCCTGAACGGCGGCCTGACCGCCAACCCCGCGCTAGAACTCACGCCGCTGCTGGTGGGCGCCACCCTGAACGGCCAGGCGCGCACCTGCCGCTGGCTGCCCGGCACGCGCTTCATGGGCGTCACGGACCGCCGCAGTGTCCTGATCACCCAGGACGCCCGCGGGCGCCTCACGTACCAGACCTTCGACTTCGCCCGCTTCAGCACCCAGGGTGTGCGCAGCGTCCCCGGCGACGGCGCCGCCCGCACCAGCACGCCCAGCTTGACCGTGCCGGGCGGCACGGGCGGCACTGGCACGTACACCTTCACGAACGCCGGGTACACGTACCGCGTGCGCGTGAGCGGCGGGCACGCCACCCTCAGCGTCCAGCAGGGGGCCCGCACTGTTCAGACCGAAACGTTCCGCGCGTTCACGGTCGGCAGCGCACCCCGACGGTAAGCATGCGGAGGGCAGGGGCGCGGTACTGACGCCGCGCCCCTGCCCCCTGGCGTGAGGGGCCACCACCAGCGGGGAAGGGGCCACCGCAGGGTTCGGGCGACCACAGCTGAACCTCTGAACCAACCACAGCGTGCACCGGCTGTCAACGCCCAAATGGACGATGTGTTTTTGCCACCTCGGAATCGCGTAAATATCGCGCCAGACGATGTTACCGTGACTTCGGAGGAACACCCATGCCCAATACGTCCCTGAAAGCCGCCCTGGCCATCCTGCCGGCGCTCGCGCTCGCTGCCTGCGGGCCCCGCGTGACCCCCCCGGACCCCATGGCCTCGTTCACCAGTCAGAAGCTCGACTGGCACACCTGCGACCAGAGCATCCTCGGGTTCGACCTCGACCTGTCGAAATACGTCGGGGACCGCGCTCGCTGCGCTGACGTGAACGTCCCGCTCGACTGGAGCAACCCCACCCGCGGTACGGCCAGCTTCTCGCTGCTGCGCGTGAGCGCCGAGAAGCCCGCCGCCCGCAAGGGCGCCATCTTCTTCAACCCCGGCGGCCCCGGCGGCGACGGTCTGGCGTTCGCCGTGCAGTACGGGTACCTGTGGTCCAAGGCGAGCACCAGCTCCCCCGTGGGCCAGAACCTCAAGACGCTCAGCGAACAGTACGACCTGATCGGCTTCTCCCCGCGCGGCGTGGGCGCCAGCACCCGCATCTACTGCGGGACCAACGAACTGTACGCCCCCGTCAACCACCCCGCATCCGACCGCAGCCAGCGCAACATCGACGCGATGATCCGCAACGCCCGCCTCGACGCCGCCGCCTGCCAGAAGAACCCCATCACGCCGTTCATCAACACCGACGCCACTGCCCGTGACCTGAACCTCGCCCGCCAGCTCCTCGGCGACGAGAAATTCAACTACGTCGGCTACTCGTACGGCACGTGGCTCGGCGCGTGGTACGCCAAGCTGTTCCCCGCCAACACGGGCCGCATCCTGCTGGACGGCAACATGGGTCTGGACGGCGACATGGCCAAGACGTTCATCTCGCAACCCAAGGCGTTCGAGCGGGACTTCCGCGAGGTCGCGCTCGCGTACGTGGCGCGCCACAACGACCTGTACCAGCTCGGCAGCACCCGCGAGCAGGCGTACACGCAGTTCGACGCGCTCAGCGCCCCCCTGAAGTACGCGGCCAGCAACGTCATCGCGCACGCCATGTACAGCGCGGACCTCATGCCCAGCATCGGCGAGACCCTGGTCGGCGCGCGCGGCCTGCAGGCGATCCTCAGCGCCCACCCGGACGCGGACGTGAACGCCGTCGCGGCGGCCGTGCAAAGCGTCAAGTTCTCCGATGACGCGGACCTCGATGCGGCTGCACGCGAGCAGGCGTTCGGGCTGCTCGGCGTGTACGACGCGCTCGTCCACCCCACGCCCCAACCGGCGGAACTGGAGAACTCCAGCGCGGCGTTCACGGCCATCACCTGCAACGACACGCCGTGGAACACCGACCAGAACTACTGGACGAAACTCAGCGACCAGATGGCCAAGGACTACCCGCTCATCGGCGGCGCCGAAGCCTACACGAGCTGCGCGTACTGGAAGAACTGGACGGTCAAGAAGCCGGCCGTGCCCGCGAACATGCCGCCCGTCATGATGCTCCAGAACGAGTATGACCCGGCCACGCCGCGCGAAGGCGCGCTGGACGGCTGGAAGTCCCTGCCGGGCGCGCGCATGGTGTTCATCGACAACGAGTCGCAGCACGCGGCGTTCCCGTACGGCACGGAGTGCGTGGATCTGCCCATCACGAAGTACTTCCTGGACGGCACGCTGCCCAAGGACACCTTCACGGCGTGCCAGGCCAAGCCGCTGCCCGGTGAGACGCAGGTGTACCCGGTCGGCGAGGACTACGTCAAGACGACGGGCCTGAGCGTGCAGAACGTGGGCGCGAGCGCGTACCAGTCGGAGGTGGGCGTGCAGGAAGCCCTGAAGGGTCTGCGCGACATCATCGAGCGGAACGCGGTGCAGCCGGGCGGTCTGCGCCAGCTGCCCCGTCAGTAACGACCGCTGAGTGAGGCCACGCAGGCACCGCCAACGACGGCGGTGCCTGCGTGTTCGTCAGTGTTCGGTGCCGAACAGCAGCAGCGCCACCAGGGCGGCGTCGAGCAGCCAGGCGGTGGGGCGACGGTAGCGGGGGTCACGCCGGGCGCGGACGACCGTGAGGGCGAGGCGCGCGGCGAGCAGCGCCGCGACGAGCGGGATGGGCGGGCGGCGCGTGAGGCCCAGCAGGGGCAGCAGCAGCAGCAGCGCGAGCGCGGCGAGCAGCAGCAGGTTCAGCAGGGCGTACGGGTCGCGTTGCGGAGGCACGCCCGACAGCATAGCGGGCCCGGACGCTCAGGCGTCCGGGCCCGCTCGCCGTGGGTTCAGGCGCGTTCGAGGTAGATCACGGCGTGCGGGGGCACGTCAATGAACAGGTGCCCGTCGTGAACGGGGAGGTCGCCGATGGGCATGGCGCCACCGCCGTACCAGGGGTCGTCGCTGTTCAGGATCGCGCGGTACGCCCCGCCGTCCACGCGGACGCCATAACCGTACATGGGGACGGCACTGAGGTTCGCGACGACGATGACCTCGTGCTGGCCGCCCGGGTCGCGGCGCGCGAACGCGTACGCGTTGCGGTGCGCGTCGTCCGCGTTGATCCAGCGCATACCGCCCTCGTGGTGGTCACCGCAGTGCAGGGCCGGGTGCCCCCGGTACAGGAAATTCAGGTTCCGCACGAGCGTCATGACGTCCGCGTGGTCGGCGTACGCCGTGAGGTGCCAGGGGAGGGACGCGTCATGGTTCCATTCGCTCGTCTGCGCGAATTCCTGCCCCATGAACAGGAGCTTCTTGCCGGGCGTGGCCCATTGCAGCGCGAGGAAGGCCCGCAGGCCGGCGCGGCGCTGCCACCAGTCGCCGGGCATCTTCTCCACCAGGCTTTTTTTCAGGTGGACGACTTCGTCGTGGCTGATGGGCAGCATGTAGCGTTCGCTGGTGCGGTACACGTTGAAGAATGTGAGCTTGTGGTGCGCGTACTGGCGGTAGATGGGGTCCTGCTCGAAGTACGCGAGGGTGTCGTTCATCCAGCCCATCGCCCACTTGTAGTCGAAGCCGAGGCCGTCGGGCGTGGGTGACGTGACGCCCGGGAACGACGTGCTCTCCTCGGCGATGGTGATGGTGCCGGGCGCGAGGTGGTGGACGGCGTCGTTGAAGCGTTTCAGGAACCAGATCGCTTCGAGGTTGTGGTTCCCGCCGTACCCGTTGGGGAGCCACTCGCCGGCGCGGCGGGAGAAGTCGAGGTGCAGCATGCTGGCGACGGCGTCCACGCGCAGGCCGTCGATGTGGTAGTCCTGCAGCCAGGAGAGGGCGGAGCCGATCAGGAACGCGGCGACCTCGTGGCGGCCGTAGTCGAAAATCAGGGTGTTCCAGTCGGGGTGGTAGCCCTTGCGGGGGTCGGCGTACTCGTAGGTGGGGGTGCCGTCGTACGCGGCGAGGCCGCCCTCGTCGGTCGGGAAGTGCCCGGGCACCCAGTCGAGGAGCACGCCGACGCCGCGTTCGTGCAGGTGGTTCACGAAGTACTTGAAGTCCTCGGGGGTGCCGTGCCGCGCGGTGGGGGCGTAGTAGCCGGTCACCTGGTAGCCCCAGGAGCCGTCGAAGGGGTGCTCCAGGACGCCCATGAGTTCCACGTGCGTGTACCCGAGGTGGGTGACGTGGTCGCCGATGCGGTGCGCGAGTTCGCGGTAGTTCAGGAATTCGTTCGACCAGCCGCGCGCCCAGGAGCCGAGGTGCACCTCGTAGACGCTGATGGGACGGGTGACGCCAGCGTCGCGGGTGCGCATCCAGTGCTCGTCACCCCAGGCGTACGGCTCCGGCGCCCAGACGCGCGCGGCGAGGCCGGGGCGGAGTTCCATGCTGTGCGCGTACGGGTCGGTCTTGTGGACGGCGCGGCCGTCGGGCGTCGTGACGATGTATTTGTAGAGCTGCCCGTGGTGCGCGTGCGGCACGAAAGTGCTCCAGACGCCCCAGCCGTGGCGGTGCAGGGGGTGTTCGTCGTGGTTCCAGCCGTTGAAGTCGCCGATGACGCTCACCCTCTGGGCGTTGGGGGCCCAGACGGCGAAGCGCATCCCGGTCACGCCGCCCTGGGTGTCGGGATGCGCGCCGAGCAGCTGGTCGGGGCGCACGAGCGCGCCGTTGGCGAAGTCGCGCAGGGTGTCGTCCGTGAGGGGAAGCGTGTCGGGCATGCGCCCAGCTTAACGTGGGCCTATGCTGGAAACGCTCCCGGCGCGGCTTGAACGGCTTTATCCAGCGTTCATGTGCGTGTGGGCCTCAGCGGTCCTCCACGACGTATTTGCGGAACGCCCGCAGGATGCTCAGGCCCACGTCGCCGCTCTTTTCCGGGTGGAACTGCGTTGCGTGGATGTTCCCCTGACTCACGACCGACCAGAAGCTCGCGCCGTACTCGCTGATGGCGCCGCTGTCCACGTCCACGTCGAGGGGCACGTAGTAGCTGTGCACGAAGTACGCGTACGCGGGGCAGGCGAGGTCACGCAGCAGGGGGGAGTCGCCGACGCGGTCGATGCTATTCCAGCCCATCTGCGGGATTTTCAGGCGCGTCTCGGTGGTGGCCGCATCGAAGCGGCGCACCGTGCCGGGCAGCAGGCCCAGGCCGCGCACGCCCGGCGCCTCCTCGCTGCCGTCGAGGAGCATCTGCATGCCGACGCAGATGCCGAGCAGTGGCACGCCCGCACGCGCCGCGTCGAGGATCGGCTGGCGGAAGCCGCTCGCGTCGAACGCGTCCATGACCTGACGGAAGTGACCCTGGCCGGGCACCACGAGCGCGTCGGCGCTCGCCACGTCAGCGGGATCGGCACTGACGGTCACGTCGAACCCGGCGCGTTCCAGGGCCTTGTGGGCGCTGCGGACGTTTCCGGCGCCGTAGTCGAGCAGCAGGGTGCGGGCGCTCACAGGGCCCCCTTGGTGCTTGGAAGCGCGTCGGACGTGCGGCGCACGGCGTCCCTCAGCGCGCGCGCGAAGGCCTTCATGGTCGCTTCGATGACGTGGTGCGCTTCGCGGCCGGCGAGCAGGCGGACGTGCAGGGTGACGCCTGCGTGGTTGCACAGGCCGCGCAGGAATTCACGCAGGTGGTAGTGGGTCATGCCGCCCGCGTCGCCCCAGACGTCGAGCCGCTCGGGTTCGAAGGCAAGGTGCGCGCGGCCGGAGAGGTCCACGACGACGTGCACGAGGGTTTCGTCCATGGGGACGAAGGCGCTGCCGTACCGCTCGATGCCGCGCCGGTCGCCGAGGGCCTGGGTGAGCGCCTGCCCGAGCGTGATGCCGGTGTCCTCGGCCAGGTGGTGCAGTTCGACGTGGAGGTCGCCGGTGGCCTGCACGTCCAGCCCGAGGCGGCCGTGGCGGTGCAGCTGGTCGAGCATGTGGTCGAAGAAGCCGTGGCCGGTGTGCAGGTGGGCGTGTTCGGGCGCGTCGAGGTGCAGGGTCGCCTGAATCTGCGTTTCGAGGGTGTTGCGTTGCACGGTGGCGCTGCGCAGGTGGGGCGGGGCGGCGGGGCGGTCGGTCACGGCGCCAGTGTAGTGGTTGCGCCTTGGTGGATGGCGGCGTGGCTTGCATTGCGGTCCAGACAGGTCGAGTTGGTCTTTTTGGTGTCGTGGTGAATTAGTTTGTTGACAGCAGAGTACCTGCTGCGTGCAAGCACTGGGAAGTTGTCTGTGTCTGAAAAATGAACAACGGTCCTCTCATTAGAGGGCTCATGAAAAAGCGGCACTGGGCGCTCATTTTCATCCGCCATATATGTCTAGACAAACGAGCGTTGCATTTATGACCAAAGATGTTACGAATTGAAGCGTCAGTCCACAACCTGTTTTCATTCTGCCTGGCCTGAACACCACGTGTCCTTGGGAGGGAACACGCATGCACAAACAGCTCACCATGACCGCCATCCTCGGCCTCACGCTCGTCCTCGCCGGCTGCCAGAACACCACCAGCCAGGCGCCCACCGCGACCACCCCGGCGCCCACCACGAACGCCGCAGCCATCCCCGGGCAGTACATCGTCGTCCTGAAGGACGGCGCGAGCAGCGTCCGCGCGCAGAGCGCCGGGCAGCTGGTCAGCGACCTGGGCCTGGAGGCCGCGGGCGTGAGCGTCCTGCAGGTGTACAGCACGGCGCTCAACGGCTTCGCCGCGAAACTCAGCGACGCCAACCTCGCCAAACTCAAGAGCAACCCCGCCGTCGCCTACGTCGAGCAGGATCAGGTCGTCAAAGCCACCGCCACCCAGACCGGCGCCACCTGGGGCCTCGACCGCGCCGACCAGCGCAACCTGCCGCTGAACGGCACGTACACCTACAACTACACCGGCAGCGGCGTCACGGCGTACATCATCGACACCGGCATTCTGACCAGCCACACCCAGTTCGGCGGCCGCGCCTCGTGGGGCACGAACACCAGCGGCGACGGCCGCAACACCGACTGCAACGGCCACGGGACGCACGTGTCCGGCACGGTCGGCGGCAGCACCTACGGCATCGCCAAGAGCGTCCGCCTGGTGGCCGTGAAGGTCCTCGGCTGTGACGGCAGCGGGAGCAACAGCGGCGTGATCGCCGGGATCGACTGGGTCGCGCGGAACCACAGCGGTCCCAGCGTGGCCAACATGAGCCTCGGCGGTGGGGCCAGCAGCGCCACCGACACTGCCGTGAACAACGCCGCGAACAGCGGTGTGACCATGGTCGTCGCGGCCGGCAACGAGAACCAGAACGCCTGCAACGTCAGCCCCGCCCGCGCCGCGAACGCCATCACCGTCGGCGCCAGCACCCGCACCGACAGCCGCGACACCAGCTACAGCAACTACGGCAACTGCGTGGATCTGTTCGCGCCCGGCACCGGCATCACCAGCGCGTGGTACACCAGCACCACCGCCACGAACACCATCAGCGGCACCAGCATGGCCACCCCGCACGTGGCGGGCGCGGCCGCGCTGTACCTGCAGCGCAACCCGAGCGCCAGCTTCAGCACGGTGCGCAGCGCCATCGTGAACGGCGCGACCAGTAACGTGCTCAGCAACATCGGCACCGGCAGCCCCAACAAGCTCCTCTACACCCTCTTCTAAATCTCCACACGCCATGGGCCCGCAGGTTGATCCTGCGGGTCTGTTTCGTCCCCTGCCTTCTGGCGGCTCAACTTCACCCAAAGACCGAGGGGTGATCGCATGGCGAGAAGGGGCAGAGGTCTTAGTAGGCTCACGGCGCGTGGGCAGGAGTGGGAGCAGCCTGCCGTGAAGGCCGTAGGTTGATTGGGGCGGTGGATGCGTCGCGACCAGTGCTGCGGAATTTGGCATCACGTGGTTCGCTCTCAATGAATCCACATGATGAGATTCTGATAATGCCGATTTTTTTCCAGACACTGCGCATGGGGTTTCTTATGCTGATGACGTTCAAGGACCTCTAATTCTGCGCGCGCTTCATCCACAAGATTCGATGAAGTCACCTGTCTAGGCCGCTCTTGCCCACGGGCAAACACCCCCGTGATACGACACGGAGGTCAGACCACAACTTCATTTGCGTCATGCCCGGACTGAACACCTGTGTCCTGGGAGGGAACACACATGCACAAACAGCTCACCATGACCGGCATCCTCGGCCTCACGCTCCTCCTCGCGGGTTGCGGCAACATGACCGCCCAAACACCCAGCTCCACCACCGCGCCCACTGCCGGCACCGCCATTCCCGGGCAGTACATCGTCGTCCTGAACAAACGCGCGATCAGCACCGCCAACATGAACGCCCAGAGCGTCAGCGGCCTCGTCACGCAACTCGGCCTGGACGCCGCCGGCGTGAATGTCCTGCAGGTCTACAGCACGGCGCTCAACGGCTTCGCCGCGAAACTCAGCGACGCCAACCTCGCCAAGCTCAAGAGCAACCCTGCCGTCTCGTACGTGGAGCAGGACGCGACCGTGCGCGCGGACGCCACGCAGACCGGCGCCACCTGGGGCCTCGACCGCATCGACCAGCGCAACCTGCCCCTCGACAGCAGCTACACCTACAGCACCACCGCCAGTAACGTCACGGCGTACATCATCGACACCGGCATCCGCACGACGCACAACGAGTTCGGCGGCCGCGCCTCGTGGGGCACGAACACCAGCGGTGACGGGCAGAACACCGACTGCAACGGGCACGGGACGCACGTGGCCGGCACGGTCGGCGGCAGCACGTACGGCGTGGCGAAGGGCGTGAAGCTCGTGGCCATCAAGGTCCTGAACTGCCAGGGCAGCGGCAGCAACAGTGGCGTGATCGCCGGGATCGACTGGGCTGCCAAAAACCGCAGCGGCGCCGGCGTCGCCAACATGAGCCTCGGGGGCGGCGCCAGCAGCGCCGTCGACACCGCCATCCTGAACGCCACCAACAGCGGCCTCACCATGGTCGTCGCCGCCGGCAACGAGAACCAGGACGCCTGCAACGTCAGCCCCGCCCGGGCCCCCAGCGCCATCACGGTCGGCGCCACCACGAACACCGACGCGCGCAGCAGCTTCAGCAACTACGGCAGCTGCGTGGACATCTTCGCGCCCGGCAGCAACATCACCAGCTCCTGGAACACGAGCGACACCGCCACGAACACCATCAGTGGCACCAGCATGGCCACCCCGCACGTCGTCGGCGGCGCCGCCCTGTACCTCGCCGCCAACCCCACGGCCACGCCCGCGCAGGTCGCGAGCGCCCTTAAGGGCAACGCCACACCCAACAAGGTCACGAACGCCGGCACCGGCAGCCCCAACCTGCTGCTGTACACCGGCAGCGGCACCACCCCGCCGCCCCCCACCGGCGGCACCACCACCTATACCGGCACGCTGAGTGGCCGCGGCGTCTCCTCGTTCCAGCCGGGCATGAACGGCTTCACGTACGCGGGCGGCACCCTCAAGGCCACCCTGACGGGCCCCAGCAACACCGACTTCGACCTGTACCTGCAGAAACTCAACGGCACGACCTGGACGGACGTCGCCGCGAGCGAAGGCAGCAGCAGCAGCGAAGGCATCACCTACAACGCCGCGAACGGCACGTACCGCTGGGAAGTGTACAGCTACAGCGGCAGCGGCAACTTCCAGCTCGTCGAACAGAAGTAACGCCGAGCAGACACCGCTCGCGTCAGGAAAGGAGGGAGGCCGCAGTGAACCTGCGGCCTCCCTCCTTTTGGCGCCCTGGCGTCAACCGGCCGCTTCGGACGGGGCCGTCTCCGCGCCGGGGCGCGCTGCCAGGAAGGCGTCCACGCGCTCCGCCACGTTCACGACGTGGTCCCCGAGGCGTTCCAGGCTGCGCGCCATGCGCGTCGTCTTCAGGGATGCCTGCAGTTCACGCGGGTCTTCCAGAATGCGCGTGAGGCTCGCGCGCTGCAGCTGCTCGTACAGTGCGTCCACCTCGATGTCGAGGCGCATGACGGTGCGGGCAGCGTCCGCGTCGTGCTCCGCGAAGGCGTACGCGAGGCGCTCCACCATCTCCCCGAGGACGTTCATCATCGGGAGGACGTCCGTAAGGGGGCCGCTGCGCATGGTGCTCGACAGTTCCTCCAGGTCCCGCCCGATGTGCCGGCCGTAATCCCCGGCCCGTTCGAGGTCCGCGAGGCTCTTAAACACCATCAGGAAGAACCGCAGGTCCCCCGCGACCGGCTGGTAGCGGGCGATGGCCGTAAGGCACGCCTGCTCCACCTCGCGTTCCAGCACGTCAATTTCCTGCTCCAGTTCGCTCACGCGCGCACCCAGGCCCACGTAGTGCCGTTCGGTCAGGGCGGTGCGGATGTGCGCGATCTGCTCCAGCGTGAGGCTCTGCATACGCAGGAACCGCGCGGTGACGTCGTGAATGCTGGTGTTGAGGGCGTCTCGCATGCTTGATCATCCTAAAGGGCTGTGCGCCGCGTGTCAGGTGCAACCCGGGAGAGTCTTAACCGAAGCGTCCCGTCACGTACGCTTCGGTGCGTTCGTCGCGCGGGCTCGTGAAGATGTCGCTGGTCGCGCCGCGCTCCACCATGTCGCCGTTCAGGAAGAAGCTGGTCGTGTCGGACACGCGCGCCGCCTGCTGCATGTTGTGCGTGACGATGATGATGGTCGTGACCTTCTTCAGGTCGCCCATCAGGTCCTCGATGCGGGCGGTGCTCTGCGGGTCGAGCGCGCTGGTCGGTTCGTCCATCAGCAGAATTTCCGGTTCCACCGCGAGCGCGCGCGCGATGCACAGGCGCTGCTGCTGCCCGCCGGACAGGCCGGTCGCCGGGGTTTTCAGGCGGTCCTTGACCTCGTCCCACAACGCCGCCTGACGCAGCGAGCGTTCCGCGACCTCCATCAGGGTCCGCTGGTCACGGACGCCGACGAGTTTCAGGCCGCTGGTGACGTTCTCGAAAATGCTCATGGTCGGGAACGGGTTGGGTTTCTGGAACACCATGCCGATGCGGCGCCGGATGACGACCGGGTCGATGTCGCCGCTGTACACGTTCTGCCCGTCGAGGATGATGTCGCCCTCCACGCGCGCGCCCGGCGTGAGGTCGTGCATGCGGTTCAGGGCGCGCAGGAACGTCGTCTTGCCGCAGCCCGAAGGACCGATCAGGGCATTGACGGTGCCGCGCGTGATGTCCATGCTGACGCTTTTCACGGCCTGCTTCTCGCCGTAGTAGATGTTCACGTTCTTGGTTTGCAGGATGGTCATGGGAACCTCCGGGTGGGGGAGAGGCCGCGCGTTACTTGCGGCGGTTGCTGGCGGCGCGCGCGAGCAGGCTGGTGACGAAGATCAGCGTGATGAGCAGCAGCGCGCCCGCCTTCGCGAGGCGCTGGTTCTCGTCGTACGCGCTCGTGGCGCCGCGGAAGATTTCCAGCGGAAGCGCGCTCATCGGCTTGGACGGGTCGAGGTTCACGAGGTTGTTGCCGAACGCCGTGAACAGCAGTGGCGCCGCCTCGCCCGCGACGCGCGCGAGCGCCAGCATCACGCCCGTGACGATCCCGCCGCGCGCGGCCGGCAGCACGATGCTCATGATGACTTTCCACTGCGGCAGGCCCAGCGCGAGGCCCGCCTCGCGCACGCTGAGCGGCACGAGCTTCAGGACTTCCTCGGTGGTGCGGACCACGATGGGAATCATCAGCAGGCCCAGCGCGAGCGCGCCCGCGAAGCCCGAAAAGCCGAACTTCAGGACGATCAGGCCGTACGCCACGAGGCCCATCACGATGGCGGGAATGCCTGCGAGCACGTCGCTGACCATGCGGATGGTCGGCATGAGCGGGTGGCGCGGGAACTCCGACAGGAACAGCCCGCCGGCGACGCCGACGACCACGCCGATGACGCTCGCCATGGCCAGCATCTCCAGCGACCCGGTGATGGCGTTCAGCCACCCGCCGCCCGCCTCGCCTTCCGGCGCGGGCGTCCGCGTGAAGAAGTCCCCGTTCAGGGAGCTGACGCCCTGACTGATCAGGTACACGAAGATCAGCACCAGCGGCGCGATCACGATCAGGGTGCCCAGGCCGATCATGATGCCCGCGAAGGCGTTGCTGGCCTTGCGGCGCGCACTCACAGTGTGCGTTACGTGGGCGGAGTTGCGGGCGGCCTGCATCATTGGATTCCCTTCGGCGTCAGGCGCGCAATGATCAGGCGCGCCACGTAGTTCACGATCACGCTCACGAGCAGCAGCACCAGGCCCAGCGCCACGACGCTGGAGCGGTGCAGCGTCTCGCGCGCGTCGCCGAACTCGTTGGCGATCATGCTGGCCATGGTGGCGGTGTTCCCCCACAGGCTCTTCACGAATTCCGGGCTGTTGCCGATCACCATGGCGACGGCGAGCGTCTCGCCGAGCGCGCGGCCGAGCGCGAGGATCACGCCGCCGATGATGCCGGCGCGGGCGTACGGCAGAATCGCCAGGCGAATGACTTCCCACTTGGTGGCGCCCATGGCGTACATCGCTTCGCGCTGCTCGGCGGGCACCAGGCGGATCACGTCACGCGCGACGGACGCGGTGAACGGAATGATCATCACGGACAGGATCAGCACCGCGAGCGCCAGGCCCAGGCCGGTGGGGGCGGGCGGGATGAAGAAGCACTGCCATGACCCCTCCCCCTGGCCGTACGCGGCGGCCTGGCACTGGCTGTACAACTCCGGGTTGCGCGTAATGATCCACAGCTGCAACTGCACTAGCAGCGGCTTGAGCGCGAACAGCGCCCACAGGCCGTATACCACGGACGGCACCGCTGCGAGCAGTTCCACGAGGTACCCGACCGGGTTGGCGAGCCAGCGGGGCGCGTACTCCGCCACGAAGATCGCGCTGGCAATCGCGAGCGGCACGGCGATGATCAGGGCCAGGAAGCTGGTGAGCAGCGTGCCCACGATCATGCTCAGCGCGCCGAACTGGTTCGTGACGGGGTTCCAGACGTTGGTGGTCAGGAATGACAGCCCGAATTTCTGCAGGGCCGGCAGGCTTTCCTTGCCGAGCTGGTAGATGCTCGTGAGGAACACCGCGACGATCAGCAGCGACAGTGTGAGGATGATCACACGGAACACCCCGTCACCACGGGAGGACGGGGTTGGGACGCGCCGGGCCGGTTTCAAAGTCTGGGGGGGTTGGCTCATGATGGCTCCACGCCCACGCGGGCGTCTCGTCATGGTGGCGGGCGAGTGTCAGGCGTGCGTCAGCCCACCCGGACCTTCACGCGGGGCGTGCGCGCCCGCGCCTGACAGTGCGCTGGCAAACGGCCGGGGCCGTACGGAAACAGGGGCGGCCTTGACGGGCCGCCCCTGTGGTTCACGCCATCGGCGTCAGAGTTTCTTGCCGCCGTAGTTGATGCTCTTGATGATGTTCTTCGCCTTCGCCGCGACGTTCGCGGGGAGTTTGGCGTAGTCGAGCGGCTCGTTGTACTGCTGGCCGCTCGAAACCATCCAGCTCAGCAGGTCGCGGAGTTCCTTGGCCTGCGCTTCGGTGCGGTTGCCGTACTTCTGGTCCTGGTAGAAGATCACGTACGTGAAGCTCGCGATGGGGTACGCGTCGGCGTTCGCGCTGTTCGTGAGGCTCACGCGGGTGTCCGCGGGAATCACGACGCCCTGCGCGGCGAGCGCGGCCGGGCCGTTGTCGGCGACGATGTACTTCCCGGCGCGGTTCTGGACGGCGCCGAACGTCAGCTTGTTCTGCTTGGCGTACACCAGTTCGACGTAGCCGATGCTGCCGGGGGTGCTCTTCACGATGCCGGCGACGCCGTCGTTGCCCTTGCCGCCGATTCCGACGGGCCACTGGAGGCTGTTGGCCACGCCGACCTTGCTCTTCCATTCGCTGCTGACCTTCGCGAGGTAGTCGGCGAACACGTACGTGGTGCCGCTGCCGTCACTGCGGCGCGCCACGGTGATGGGCAGCGTGGGGAGCTTGACGCCGGGGTTGATCTTGGCGATCTGCGCGTCGTTCCACAGGCGGATCTTGCCGAGGTAGATGTCCGCGAGGACCTTGCCGGTGAAGTTCAGTCGGCCGTCCACGCCGGGGACGTTGTACGCGGGCACGACGGCGCCGATGGCGGTGGGGATGTGCAGCAGCTTGCCCGGGGCGCTCTTGAGGGAGTCGTCGTTCATGGGGTTGTCGCTGCCGGCGAAGTCCACAGTGCGTTCGAGGATCTGCTTCTGGCCGGCGCCGCTGCCGACCGACTGGTAGTTGACGTCGTCGCCGGTGGCCTTCTTGTACTCCGCGAACATCTTGCTGTACAGGGGGTACGGGAAGCTCGCGCCGGCGCCGGTGAGGGTGGCGGCGGAGGCGGCGGTCATCACAAGGGCGGCGCCCAGGGTCAGGATCTTCTTCATCGCCTGTGAGTCTGAGGCGCGAGTGTCAGGCGCGCGTCACCCGTTTGTCAGCGTTCCGTCAGGCTGCGTGACGAATAGGCGGGCCCAGGCTGAGCAGGGGAGAATTCCATGAAGTTCAGTTCATGGACCGCGCGCCGCGCACTGGGGGCTCCGGACCGTGTGCCCGTCATTGAACCGAGTCCAAGGGGCGGGTGTAGGCTGCACCTATGCTCACGCACGTCCTCGGCACGCTCCACGCCGTCCAGGTCCCCATCCCGTACCCCATGCGTACCGTCACGGTCCTGATCGACACCGCGCGCCCCGTCACCCTGATCGACACGGCCCTCGATACCCCCGAGGCGCAGGCCGCCATCGAAGACGCCCTCACCGCCCTCGGCCTGCACTGGACCGACATCGAACGCGTCATCATCACGCACCACCACCCCGACCACTACGGCCTCGCCGGTCTGATCGAGGAGCGCAGCGGCGCCACCATCCACATGCTCGACACCGACATCGCGCGCGGCGCCCGCTACTGGGAGAAATGGCAGGAGTGGCTTCCCGGCCACCTCCGCCACTTCACGGACCACGGCCTGCCCGACACGGACCTCAGCACTCTCGAAGAGGAATCGCGCCGCTCCCGCGCCCGCGTGCACCCCGCCGCGCGCCTCACGCCCCTGCGCGAAGGTGACACGCTGCCCCTCGCCGGCCTCGACTGGACGGTCCTGTGGCTGCCCGGCCACGCCGACGGCCACCTCGGCCTGTGGCACGCGCCCAGCAGCACCCTGATCGCGGGCGACGCCATCCTGCCGCGCATCAGCCCGAACGTCGGCCTGTACGGCTACAGCCGCCCCGACCCGCTCGGCGACTACCTCCGTACCCTCGACACCATCGCCCGCCTCGATCCGCGCACGACCGTCGTCGGCCACTACGGCCCCACCATGGAGGGCGCCGCCGAGCGCGCCCGGCAGCTCACCGCGCACCACCACGAACGCCTCGACACCCTCGAAGCGGCCGTGCGCGCGCAGCCTCGCAACGCCTACGACCTCTCCTACGTGCTGTTCACCCGCGACCTCGACGCGAGTGGTCGCCGCTTCGCCCTGGCCGAGACGCTCGCGCACGCCGAGTACCTGCGCCTGCACGGTCGCCTGACCCGCACGTGGGTCGGCCCGCAGGACCGCGGTCACTGGGTGTACGGCCCCTGACGCCCGGAAACCCGCGCGCACCCCGAGGCGCGCGGGCTTCCGGGGGGCTTGCGCGTCCCCTTACGTCCAGCGCGCCGCGCCCCGGCGCGCTCTATACTCCCGGCATGACGGAACTCCAGCGCATCGTGGACGCCCTGAAACGCAGCGGCCTGAACGTCGAAGCGGTCGACGACGGCGACGGCGCGCTCGTCCGCACGGACAATGCCCGCGTCGCGCTGTTCGCCGAGCACGCCGACGAGGGCGGCATTCTCGTGCGCCTGCACCTCGACCTCGACCTGTACGTGGACGAGGACGCCCTGCCGGAAGTGCTGATGGGCGTCAACCTCATGAACCAGGGCCTCGACTACGGCTCACTCGTCCTCGACCCCGTCACTGACGAGGACGAGGAGGACGACGTTGCCGAAACGCTCGGCGACGACGAGGAACGCGTGACCTTCGCCGTGCTGGGCCGCAGCGTCCTGCACCTCTCGGACCTCAGCGAAACGGAAATCGCGCGCCTCGCCACGCACCTCCAGCGGTTCGAACGGGAGATCGGCGACACCGTCGAACGCACCCTGCACGGCCACAAAAGCCTGCGCGCCTGAACGCCGCGCCCCACGCCGTCCCGCCCGCGCGGGGCGGCGTTCACGTAACCGGATTGTAAGGAGCCCTGATGTGCGCGGGGCCGCAGACGCCTACAACTAAGGACAAACGTCCTTCAGCCGCGTTGGCGTCCGTTCGTCCGCCCTGCCTGTGCCCACCCGCACCGCACCCCGGAGGTTCGCCATGCCCCACCGTTCCCACATCTCGTACCGCTCACGCGCCAGCGTATACGGCATCTTCGACGACCTCGAACACGTCCGCGACTTCACGCAGCACCTCCTCGACCTCGGCCTCGGTGACGAACAGGTCCAGGTCCTCATGGGCGAGGACGGCGCCCGCGAACTCGACCGCGACGGCCAGCACCACGGCCTGATCCGCCGCCTCATCCGCTACGTCCAGAGCATCACCGACGAACGCGAACACGTCGAAACGTACGTCCACGCGCTCCTCCAGGGCCGCTACGTCGTCTCCGTGCTCCTCCCACCCCGCCGCCAGGACGCCCTGCAACAGGTCGCCGGCGCGTTCCGCGCGTGCCACGGCCACTTCGTGAACCACTACGGCGTGTTCGTCGTTCAGCAGCTCAGCGCCTGAACCGGCACCCCACCAGCAAGGGGAGGGCCGCCAGGACTGGCGGCCCTCCCCTCACGGGAACCCGGACTCAGCGGTCCTGAATCTCCACGTACGCCGCCTCGCGCGCGCCGGTGTACACGGCGTCCGGACGCAGAATGCGGTTGTTGAGGGTGTACTCGTTCACGGACGCGCACCAGCCGCTAATGCGGGCCAGCGCGAAGATCGGCGTGAAGAACTCCTTCTTGATGCCCAGGTCGCTGTACACCGTGCCGCTGTAGAAGTCCACGTTCGGGTAGATGCCCTTGCTGCTCAGGCGCTCCACGATCACGCGCTCGATCGTCTCCAGGATGGCGTAGTAATCGCTTTTGCCTTCCTTCTCGGCGACGTGCGCGGCGTAGTCCCGCAGGACGCGGCTGCGCGGATCGAAGTACTTGTACACGCGGTGCCCGACGCCCATGATCTTCTCTTTGCGGTCGAGCTTCTCGGTGATGTACGCCTCGGCCTTGTCGACCGTGCCGATCTCATCGAGCATGTCCATGACGGCCTCGTTCGCGCCGCCGTGCAGCGGGCCCTTCAGGCTGCCCACGGCGCTCGTGATCGCGCTGTACATGTCGCTGAGCGTGCTGGCCGTCGCGATGGCCGTGAACGTGCTCGCGTTCATGCCGTGATCCACGTGCAGCACCAGCGCAATGTCGAACAGGCGCGCCTGCTCCTCCGTGGGCTCCTTGCCGGTCAGCATGTACAGGAAGTTCCCGGCGTGCGTGAGGTCCGCGCGCGGCGCGACGACCGGCTGGCCCTCCTGCGTGCGCGCGATGGCCGCGATGATCGTCGAGAACTGCGCGATCAGGCGCACGCTCAGCGCGTAGCGGCCCTCCTCGGTGATGTTCTCGGCGTCCGCGTCGAACAGGCCCAGGTGCGACACGGCCGTGCGCAGCGCCTGCATCGGGTGCACGCCCTTCGGGAACGCCTCGATGAGGCTCACGAGTTCCGCCGGGACCGCGCGGTTCGCCTTGAGCGCCGCGTCGAACTGCGCGAGTTCGTCCGCTTTGGGCAGGCGCGCGTGCAGCAGCGCGAAGCTCAGTTCCTCGAAGGTGCTCTTCTCCGCCCACTGCTGAATGGGAATCCCGAGGTGCTCCAGCACGCCCGCGGTGCCGTCAATGAACGTGAGTTTGGTTTCCGTGAAAAGGACGCCTTCCAGGCCCTTCGCGATGGTGGTGGTGGTCATACTCCTCCTTTTTCACCCGATGTTACCACCGCCCCCCGCGCCGTTCCGTGCCCCGACCGCACGTCACCCCGAAGGTGACAACTTCTTTCCGCGCGACCCCGCCAGCGCGAACTGCGCCAGCCGCGCCGTCACCCCCGCCGGGGTGTTCGTCAGAATCCGCCCGGACGTCGGGTGCGCCATCGCGAACCGCGCCACGCGGTCCATCAACTCATCGAACAGCCCCTCCGGGATGTTCAGCGCCGGCGTGAGCCGCACCGTCCGCTTGCTCGACAGGCTCAGGTTCGCCATCACGCCCGCCTCGTGCAGCGCGCGCATCGCCAGGACGCTCGTCGCCTCGAACACCACCTCGCGCAGCACGCCGGGCAGCGGCACCCCCACCATCGGGCGGAACTGCATCGCCAGCAGCAGCCCCTGACCACGCACGTCCTCCAGCAACGCCGGGTACTTCGCCTGCAGGCCCCGTAGGCGCTCCAACCCCACCGCGCCCAGGTGCGCACTCCGCGCCGGCAGGTCCTGCTCGATCAGCAGCTCCAGGCTGCGCATCCCCACCGCCATCGCCAGCGCGTTCCCGCCGAACGTGTTGCTGTGCCGCTTGCTGCTCAGGCCCCCCAGCATCTTGTTGAACATCGGCGCGCGCACGATCGTCGCGCCCACCGCCGTCAGGCCCGCCCCGAGCGGTTTGGCGAGCGTGATGATGTCCGGGTCCAGCCCCTGCGCCGCCGACTCGAACCAGTGCCCGGTGCGCCCCAGGCCCGTCTGAATCTCATCGGCGATCACCACGATGCCGTGCTCGCGGCACAACTCCCCCACACCCCGCAGGAACCCTGCCGGCGGGATGTTCACGCCCCCTTCGCCCTGAATGGGCTCCACGACGACCGCCACGACATTGCGCGCGCCCACCTTGCGGATCAGGCGGGCCAGCGCGTCCAGGTCGCCGTACTTGCTGGTCAGCGCGCCCGGCACGAGCGGCCGAAACAGGTCCTGGTACTCCGGGTTCGGCGTGAGACTCAGCGCCCCGAACGTCTTCCCGTGATACCCGCTGCTGAAACTGATGGTGTACTTCGCGCGCGGACGCCACGCCTTCGCGAACTTCAGCGCCCCCTCGATCGCCTCCGTGCCGCTGGAGCAGAAGAACACCTGCGAATCCCGGTGGCTCGGCAGCTCCCGCGCGAGCAGCCGCACGAGGTTCGTCTGCAGCGCTGCCCGCCACGGCGACGACGACTGCTGCGGCAGCCCCATTGCGCGGTTCCGCTCCAGGAACTGCTGCAGGAACGACGTGATTTCCGGCGGCATATCCCCGAACGGCACCGCCGCGTACCCTGACGCGTTGATGCGCCGCGCGCCCGACTCGTCTTCCAGCTCCCACGGGCTCACGCGGTAGAACGGCCCCGCGAGGCCCAGCAGGTCCAGGCCCTGAATAAGATCGTGGTTGCCGTAATGCATGTCCAGGCGCCGCACCGCCGCCGGGGTCAGAACCTCCTGCAGCACGTCGTCCGCGCGGATGAAACCTTGACTCATGCCAGCAAGTCTACGGGAGCGAGGCGGGCAGCTTGTCTCGCCCGCATGAGCGCCGCGAGAATCGGCGGCATGATATGGCGGGTGCTGCAGGACGCCGAAACCAGCGAGGTGTGGGCGGTCGTCCATGACCGCTTCCGGTTCAACCCGAGCGGGGCGCCGTCCCAGTGGCCCGACTTCGCGGAGCTCACGCCTTCCGTCACGTTCAGCCTCACCGCGCACAGCACGGACGCGGACGGGGATGACTTTTCCCTCAAGATGCAGGCGTATCTTCGGCGAGCCACACCGCCCGGGACGTGTCTCTACGCGCTGGACTGGCAGCCTGCGTGCTTTCTGTACGACCCGCACCGGGTGGCCACGTACACCCCAGACGGGGCGAGGGGCCCTGGGAACGTGGCCTCCTTCCGGACGGGGACTGCGCGTCGACGCTCGCGCCGGACGGCTTGTACGGCACGCTCGGGCACCTCTGGGAGCTGAGCGTCTGCGTCTTCGGGGCCGCACACGCTCAGCGCCCCTCCAGCCATGTCCCAACGGGTCATCCGCCGCAACGGCCGGAAGGTCCCTCTCGGAACCCGGCGCTGAGCGTCCACGGGAGTCCCTTTGGAGCCTGCGGGTAAAACGGTCGGCGGCGTCGAAACGGACTGTTGTTGACGCTGACGCTCCAAAACACTGCGCGTGTTGTCCGCAGGCGCTTACTCCGGTGTCTGCCGCCCTCGTCCGCTCGCGCTGCTCCACAAGTTCCGCCATTGCTTGCGCACGAACGCCCATACGGGCGGCGTCCACGAGCCGTGCACCTGCCCGGCCCGCAGCGCCGCGAGGAGCTCCTCGGGCGTGCGGACGGGTTGCAGCGGCGCTTCCGACCAGCCTTCGCCGACGTCCTGCAGGGTGTGCGCGTCGGACCCGCCGCACTCGGGCAGGTGCCGCGCCTGCGCCCAGGTGGCGGCGTCGCGGTTGTACTGCGGGCGGGACAGGCGCGCGTTGAACGTCTCGACGATGTCCACGTCGTCCGCGATGCGCGCCGTCGCTTCGGGCCGCAGGCGGTAGCGTTTGAGCGGGTCGAAACCGTGCTGCAGCATGACCAGCCCGCCCTGCGCCTTGATTTCGCGGACGGTGTCTTCCGGCGTGAGGTTCGGCGGGATGCGCTCCTGCAGGAACAGGCCGATCAGCTCCCCTTCGCGCGTGGTGATCTCCTCGCCCGCGATGATCCACAGCTGGTCGTCGAGGCCGAGATCGCGGACGTGCTGCTGCAGCGCGACGCCGCCCCAGTGCTGGTCGTGATCGGTGACGGCGAGCACGCGGAGGTTGTGCGCGAGGCACCACGCGGGGAACGCCTGAATGGGCGTGCGGCAGTCGTGGGACGCCTCCGTGTGCACGTGCAGGTCGATGCGCATGACGGGCACGCCGTCGCGTTCGACGTGCTGGCCCTGCAGGTCGGGCGTCACGCCTGCCCCTCGCGCTGGTCGTTGGGCACGAGGACGTTGAGCGCGCCGGGCATGATCTCCACGCGGACGGTGCCGACGGTGGTGGGCGGCACGTCGGGCGGGTAGGGGCCTTCCGGGGCGGGGCGCACCTCGCCGTCCACGTGGAAGTGCTCGCCATTCCACTCGAATTCGACGATGCGGGCCTGCAGGTGCCCGACGCTGGGCAGCTCCGGGAACGCGCCGCTCGCGAGGGCCGTGAAGTACGCGACGGCGCTGTCGCGGCCTTCGCGGTTCACGCGGACGACGTTCAGCAGGCCGTCTCCCGGGTCGGCGTCCGGTGCGAGGTTCAGGCGCGGGCCGGTCGCGCGGGTGTTGAGGACCTCGATGAGGAGGTACGCGCCGCTGTAGTCCACGCCGTCCATGCTCAGCTTCATGGGGGGCGGGTCGTAGCTGCCGAGGGTGCCGACGATGGCCTGCGCGGCCCGCAGGGGGCTTTTGCCTTCGTCCGGGTCGTACGCGGCGAGCACGTCGGCGTACAGGCCGCACCCGAACGCCTCCAGGAAGAAGTCCTCACCCCACGGGGCGGTCACGCGGCCCACGTCGAACGGTCTGGCCTGCGCGCCGGCGTAGCGGGCGATGACGTCGAGCGGTTCGCCGCTCACGCCCAGCGTCCGCCCGATGTTGTTGGCGGTGCCGAGCGGGAGGACACCGAGGGTAAGACCGCGCCCGATGAGGTGCCCGGCGGCAGCGCGGATGGTGCCGTCACCGCCCGCGACGAACACGGTGCCCTGCACGTCCGAGAGCGCTTCGCGCAGGGCCTGTTCGTGGTCGGTGGCGCGGTACACGGGCACGTACCCGGCGGCGTGCAGGGCGTCCACGAGGGCCTGAGGGTCACTGCGGTCGCTGCCGCCGGCGCGTTTGTTGTAGATCAGGGTGGCTTGCATGGTGAGGTTCCCTTCTTCAGGTGGGTTGCTGGAGGTCCGTGCGGGGACGCCAGGTCAGGAAGTACACGGCCGCGCCGATCAGCACGGGCACGAACACGGTGGTGACGCGGAACAACAGGCTGGCGGCGAGGCCCATTTCGGTATGCACGCCGCTCGCGGCGAGCAGCGTGACCATGCCCGCCTCGGTGACGCCCACGCCGCCCGGAATGGGCGTGAGCCGCCCGAGCATGGTGGGGAGGACCGTGGCGAGGCACAGCGTGACGATGGGGGCACTGGCGCCGACAGCCGCGAGGCACGCGGCGAGCGCGATGATTTTCACGAGCACAGACGCGAACGTGATGAGCGTCGTGATGAGCAGGGTGCGCCCGCGCAGCACCTGCGCCGCGCCGCCCGTGAACGCCGCCCACGCGCCGGGCGCGCCGGCGCGCGTGAGCAGGGCGTTCAGCGCCCCGGACGCGGCGCGGCGCAGGCCCGGCACGGCCAGGGCCGCGCCGATCAGCGCGAACGCGCCCAGGGCGCCCAGCACGGCCGGGCGGGCGCTCGGCACGGCGAGCGTGCCGAGGAGCGCGCACGTGGCGAGCACCAGCTGGTCCTGCACGCTCGCGAGCAGCACGGGCACGCTGCCGCGCGCGACCGGCAGGCCCGCCTGCGCGAGCAGCGCGGCGCGCATGGCCACGCCGCCCGGCAGGATCGTGGCGGCCTCGGCGGCGATGTAGGCGTGCAGGACCGTGCGGCCCGGGGGTGCGCCGACAGGCCGCGTGAGGCCCACGAAGCGCACGCCCTTGATGAAGGTGTACGTGAGGCCCAGCAGCGCCGCGAGCGCCAGCACGCCGAAGTGCGCGCGGCGCAGCGTCCCGAGGAGGTCCTCGCCGTTCACATAGCGGTGCGCGGCGAGCAGCAGGCTGCCGAGCACGATGAGGTTCAGCGCCCACGTCCACGCGCGGGCCCGAGCGTTACGCGTCATGCGCGGGCTCTCCAGGGTCCGGTTCGAGGCACCCCTCGATGTGAATGCGGCGGTACGCGGCCTGCACCCAGGCGTACAGCCCGTACACGACCATGCCGAGCGCCACGAGCGGCATCAGCACGGAACCGAACGGCGCCGTTTCGTACGCGAGGAGCGCCTCGCCGATGCTGCCGGCTTCTTCTGGGTCGACGTCCCACGCGGCCTGCAGGAAGAACGCGCCGATCACGGCGGCCACGAGCGCGCGCGCCGTGATGCCGACCTGACCGACAGCGGTGAGGAGCCCGCGCCGTTTCTCGCCGAGGTCCGTAAGCCGAATGCGTTTCAGGAACAGCGCGCGCAGCGCCACGTACAGCTGGTTCACGGCGACGATCACGAACACCAAGCCGACGACGGCGACGAGCAGGCGCCCGCTGGGGAGTTTCAGCAGGTGCGCCGTCCATTCCTCCTCCGCGTGCGGGTTCGCGGCGTGCGCGCCCGTCACGGCGCGCCGCGCGGCGGCCCACCCGAGGCTCGCGTACGCCGTGGCGCTCAGGAGGTACCCGGCGCGTTTGATGAGGCCTTTGGGCGCGTGCCCCTGGCGTTCCGGGTCGAACAGCGCCCGCAGCGCCTGCCATACGCAGTACCCGAGCAGGCCGAACGCGAGCGTGAGCAGCAACGTGCGGCTCAGGACGGTGGTGCCGAGCGTCATGCCCAGCGTATCGAGCGCGCCGCGCGGGTCGATGGTGCGCCCGCGTTCCACCTGCAGAGTGCGGAGCAGCGCGAGCGTGCCAATCGTGAGGTACACGACGCCCTTGCTCCAGTACCCGAAGCGGGCGAGGCGTTCCAGCCACGGTGCCGCGTGGTCCATCCCGGCGCTCGCGGCGTCACGCAGGGCGGCAGCGCCGCGCGCCGCGGAACCTGGAATGTTCATGTCCTCACCCTACGAGCCGTGCCGCGTGCGTGCGTGAAGCGCACCTGACCGGGCGTTTACGTGTGGCGCGCATCCCACGTGCGTCAAGGCGTGTTGCGTGAACGCTCATGAACGCTGCCGCGCCCGGTGCGCTGCACAGACGCGCACTGTTACACTCCGCGCATGCGCATCGTACGAATCGAACACCCCCGCGCCGAACAGGGCGATCCGTCCACCTGGGCGACGCTGGACGGCGACACGCTGCACGTCACGGCCGGCCCGAACGGGGCACGCACCGGCGAGACCCTCCCGCTCGCCGGCGCGCGCCTGCTCCCACCCGCCACGCCCAGCAAGATCGTGTGCGTCGGCCGCAACTACCTCGACCACATCCGCGAACTCGGCAACCTCCCCCAGGGCGGCGACCTGCCGAAGGAACCCGGCATCTTCCTGAAAGGCCCGAACACCCTCGCGGAACCTGCCGGGGAGGTCACGTACCCCGACTGGACGCAGAGCTTTCACTTCGAGGGCGAACTGGCGCTCGTCATGGGCCGCCGCGCCCGGAACCTCACCGAGGAGGACGCTCTGGACGCCGTGCTCGGGTACACCTGCGCGCTCGATCTGACCGCCCGTGACCTCCAGAAAACCGACCTGCAGTGGTTCCGCGCGAAAGCCGCGGACCGCTTCTGCCCGCTCGGCCCGTGGCTGGAAACGGACCTGGACCCCGCCGACGTGCGCGTGCAGACGCGCGTGAACGGCCAGACCCGCCAGGACGGCCGCACCGCCCAGATGATCTTCGGCGTGCCGCAGATCCTCGCGTACATCACGCGCTTCGTGACCCTCGAACCCGGTGACGTCGTCCTCACGGGCACGCCCGAGGGCGTCGGCCCGCTCGAGCGCGGCGACGTCGTCGAGGTCGAGGTGGACGGCATCGGCGTGCTGGAGACGCGCATCGTCTGAACCCCTGCCGGCGGGTGCGCAGGAACGCACACTGTCAAGCCGCCGGACACCGTACGCTGAGGGCGTGCTTCGCCGCGCCCTCACGTTCGCGCTCGCCCTGACCGGCGGTGCGCTCGCCAGCCCTGCCACCGACCTGTTCCGCGCCACCACTACGCCGCTGCTCAACGACTACTACGGGTGGTCCGCCGCGGACCGGGCGGCCCTCACTGCGCAGTACGCCGCGAAACTCGCGGAAGCCTGCGTGCCCGCCGCAGACACCTGCAGCTTCGACACGGCCCGCGCGGTCCTCAAGGACCTGCTCGCCGAACTCCACGACGCGCACACCAATCTCCGCGACCCGGAAGGCGCCGAGCGGCTCCGCGAAATCCAGCGGGATCTGACGGTGCCCCGCACCGGCGCGCGCGTCAGCAAGACGCCGCTGGGCCTGCTCGTCACCGGCGTCACGCCCGGCAGTCCCGCCGACACCGCCGGGCTGCAGCGCTTCGACCTGCTCACCGCCGTGAACGGTCAGTCGGCCGGCAGCGGCGACGGGCAGGTCGACGGGAACGCGTTCATCCGGCTGGAGCGCGCGAGCGCGCCCTTGACCGTCACGGTCGCGCGTGCCGGTCAGGGCCCCCGCGACCTGACGCTCACGCCCGCCCCCCTCAAGGCGCGCGACGTACCCACCACCACGTGGCGCGGCCGCACCGCCGTCATCCAGTTGCCCAGCTTCCTGAACGCCGACGCCGCCCGGCTGTTCCTCGCGGAACTTGACCGCGCGAAGTGGAGCGGCGCGAACGCCCTCGTCATCGACCTGCGCTACAACGGCGGTGGTCGCCTCGACCAGTGCATCGCCGCGGCGAGCGCCTTCGCGCCGGCGCTGTACGACGCGCGCACCCCGTACGGCGCCGCGCAGTACGCCGCCGTGAACGGCAAGAGCGTCCCGCCGCTCAGCGCCCGCCACGCCCAGCCGTACGAGCGGCGCTGGACCGGCAAGACCAGCGTGCTGGTGGGGGAGAACACCGCCAGCTGCGCGGAAGTGTTCGCGTACACACTGCAGCGCGCCGGCGCGGCGCGCGTCATCGGCGCGCCCACCAAGGGCGTCCTGAACAGCGCAGTGAACTTCATTGACCTGCCCGACGCGGGCGTGCTGAGCCTCACGACCGTCCGCGCGTACGACGCGAAGGGCCAGCCGTTCCCGGACCACGTGACGCCCGACGTGACCGTGGACGCCGACCTGACCGTCCTGACCCGCGACGGCCGCGACGTGGTCCTCGACGCGGCCCTGAACGACCTGGACGTCAGCGGCAACTGAACGCCCCGCGCCCCGGGCGTGCCGGGGCGCGGGCAGTACCGCCAGGGGCCCAGCGGGTGTTAGCCTCCGGGGGTGATCCTCGCAGTTCTGGCCATCGGCGTCCTGGCGGGCGTGCTCGGCGCGATCCTCGGGCTCGGCGGCGGCGTCGTCGTCGTGCCCGCCCTGGAGTTCGTGCTGCCCCGCTTCGGGCATGACCTCAATATCGCGCAGGCCGTCGCCATCAGTCAGGTCGGCGTGCTCGCCGTCGGGCTGTCCGGCGCGGCGTCGTACCTGCGGCAGGGTCTCGTGCGCGCCCGCACCGGCTACCTGCTGAGCCCCTACACGATTCTGGGCGGCGCGCTCGGCAGCTACCTCGGGCTGATCCTGCCCGCGCGCGCCGTCGCGACGGTGTTCGCGGCGCTGCTGCTGTACAGCGCCTTCACCTTGCTGCGCGGCCTGAAGCGCGTGGAGGTCGAGCGGCCCCCCAGCCGCCTCGTGCCGCCCGCCATGACGTTCGCGGGCATCATGAGCGGCCTGCTCGGTATCGGCGGCGGGACGGTGCAGGTGCCTGTCATGAACTTGCTGGCGGGCGTGCCGATCCGGCAGGCCATCGCCACGAGCACGTTCATCATGGGGCTCACGGCCGTGGCGAACGCGCTGATCTACCAGGCGGGCGGGCTGCTGGACGCGCGCCTCGCGTGCGCCGTGGCGCTCGGCGTGCTGATCGGCGCGCGGGCCGGCGCGGGGTTGCAGAGCCGCATTCCGGACCGCGCGCTGAAGATCTTCTTCAGCGTCCTGATCGTGTTCACCGCCGTGCAGCTGCTCGTGAAGTACTGGGGGCCCGCATGAGCGGCGTGCCGAACCCGCACCACACCGAGAACGACGTGCTGCCCGCCTGGGTGTACCCGCTGGGCTTCTGGGTGGCGCTGCCGGTGCTGGCGGTCGGGGTGCTGTTCCCGGACCTCGCCGGGTGGGCGGTGTGGTGGATGCTGCTCGTACCGACGCTCGCGGCGGTCATCGTGGCTGTCGTGAACTGGCGCCGGGACCGCCGGGTGAGCGTCGCGGCGCTGGTGGCGCTGCTGGGGCTGGCGGTCGTGTTCGTCGTGAAGGGCCTGCTGAAGTAGGCGTCAGGGCCGCGCGGCGTCCTCTGGGGCCGGTGTGGGTTCGCCGTTCAGGTCGAGGGCCATGCGGTCGGCGTCCTGCGGGCTGAGCAGCAGCGGCGGTCGGCCTGGCAGGCTGAGCAACAGCAGCGACCCGCGCAGCGTGCTGGCGTACACCTCGACGGGGCCGAGGCCCGTGACGGCGTAGCGGCCCAGGTGGCCATTCAGGCCGCTCCACCCGAAGGTGCGCAGCGCGCCGTCCACCTTGACTACGCTGGCGCGCGCGCCGCGCAGCGGGAAGGTGTGGCGTTTGAAGACGGTCTGCACGATCAGGTGGCGGCCCTCCACGCGGTAGTCGAGGCGCGCGCCGGGCAGCAGGAACGCGGCGCACATGGCCGCGAGCGCCAGCACGGTGATCCACGCGCTGGGGAAGCCACGCTGCGTGGCGAACAGGCTCGCGCCGATCAGGAGCGCGGCGATCCACTGCGCCGCGCGGGTGGGAATGGGGACGGGCGGGTAGCGCATGCGCGCTCAGCATACGGGGCGCAGGTGAGGCGTGGGTGGCCTGAGGCGTTCGTGGGGGCGGGGCTGGTGCAGGGCGGCGGGACGCGGTACGGTCCGGGCGTGACCGTGAGGGCTGCGCTGGACAAACCCCGGGGCCGCACCTAAACTTAAACCGAGTTCAATTTTTCTTGACGTTTCACCTGGAGGCCGAATGAAGATCCAAAAAGCCGCAGTGATCGGCGCAGGCACCATGGGCGCCGCCATCGCCGCCCAACTCGCCAACGCGGGCATCCCCGTCCTGCTCCTCGACATCGTCCTGCCCGACCAGAAAGACCGCAACTTCCTCGCGAAAAGCGGCATCGAACGCGCCCTCAAAGCCAAACCCGCCGCGTTCATGGACAAAAAGAACGCCGCGCTCATCACGCCCGGCAACCTCGAAGACGACCTCGCCAAACTCAAGGACGCCGACTGGATTCTCGAAGCCATCATCGAGAAGCTCGACGCCAAACGCGACCTGTGGGCCAAAGTCGAAGGCGTCGCCAAAAAGACCGCCATCATCAGCAGCAACTCCAGCGGCATCCCCATGCACCTCCAGAT